>PACG01000068.1 GCA_002699335.1 Candidatus Poribacteria bacterium | reverse complement strand
CGTGCTAGACTCCACTGCCCTTTACCGTAGTAGCACATCGCACGATTGAATAACGAGGTGTTGTAAAGGGAACTGCCGGAATAGTCTATAAGTAACTGTCCAAAAAATCGCAAAGATCTATCGTAGTATAGATCTGACTCGGCCAACTCCGAGCTAGTAGCTTTTCTTTCCTCGGCTAGCCGGTAATTAGCATAAGCGATGGCGTAGAGGGAATCGTCAGCATATTCGCTGTCCGGGTAGTGGATAGTCAGCCGACGAAACATGGAAAACTGTTGTTCCTGTGAAATGGCAAGACGAGAGGCGTATTGATAGAGGGCATCGTCAGACCAGTGGGAGTCGGGATATCGATCAAAAACCTTGCGGTACAGCGTACGGATTTTTTCAATTTGTTTGGGGGCACTGTCTTCAGTGACTGGAGGGGTGTCAGCTTTTTCCACTTTTCGCCACGCCTTGTCCGCCCGGTCGTCATATTGGCCTAAGCGATCTTCTGCTGCTCGACCGATGAAGAAGCCGACCAGAGAGGCCAAGATCATTAAATCAACCACAATAATAATGCGCTTCATTATCTTTCTACCTTTTCTAAAAGTTCCCTGTTTATCATTGGAGATACAAGTCGCATATTCTATTCTGTCTTGACCTGGCCTAGCCTGTAAATCTTGACCTGAAACCCGACTCTGGATCTAAAAACATGCAAAGTTTACGTGAGGTTATACAGTATGTCAAGGTCAAATCAAACTCGACTCCGACTACAAAAAATAGCTTTTTCATCAATTCCACCCTGTGCTATAATTCGGCTAAAATTCTTAACTTTAGCGAAAGTTTTGCCATCCTAACTGCATAGAGAGATAATCCAAATCAATATTCGATGAGCTTAGAGACCATCACTAATCAGCTTGAACAACTGATCCAACGTATGGATCAATTTTTAGAACAATCTACTTCTGGCAATCGACAACCACAACTCGATCTAGATCAATATCTCGCCTTTCGTTGGCAAAATCACTACCAACACCTGATTCCTGTCATACACCCTGATCTGACCGACATTTCTGATCTAATCGGCATTGACTCGCAGATTGAACGAATAGATCAGAATACACGCCAATTTTTGCAAGATCTGCCGGCTAACCACGTTCTATTGTGGGGCGACCGAGGAACCGGAAAGTCGTCTTTGGTCAAGGGGATGTTGGTTCGCTATGCCTTAGACGGACTGCGCTTAATTGAGGTTGGCAAACAAGGGTTACTATTTTTGCCTGAGATCGTCGAAACGGTCTGGGGTCGACCAGAAAAATACCTTTTGTTTTGTGATGATCTCTCTTTTAATGTGGAAGAATCCGCCTACCGAGAACTAAAAGCTATGTTGGAGGGCGGAATTTCAGCTCGTCCGGAAAACGTTCTGATTTATGCCACTTCAAATCGACGGCATCTGATGCCACGACAAGTCAGCGACAATAAATTCCCCGTCGATGACGCAGATGAACTCTATCCACGAGAATCAACAGAAGAGAAAGTTTCATTGAGTGATCGTTTCGGTTTGCGACTGGCCTTCTACCGGATTTCTCGTCCCACCTATCTACAGATTGTTTCCCACTATGCCCAGAGGAGAGCCATAGATCTATCGGATCGGGAACTACACCAATTGGCATTGGAATGGGAAGCTAATTCTAGCGTTCGGTCCGGTCGTGCGGCACGACAATTCATCGATGATTTGGAGGGACAACTACGCTTACAATAGCTTTAGATCATAATATCCAACGAGGTGCTACCGTGCAAAACTTAGAACTTAAAGCTATCTCAAACTGTCATCAAGCCTGTGTCGTTGCGCTCGAGAAAATGCCGGCCAACTTTAAAACCTCTCTATATCAGATTGACACCTATTTTCACTGTGCCACAGGTCGGCTCAAGCTGCGCCAAATGGCGGACCATACGGAACTGATTGGTTACAATCGTCCCGACAGTCAAACCTCTCGGTACTCCCAATATCAAATCTTATCAGTTTCTGACCCCGATCCGCTCAAGCAGATCTTAACCCGAACATTAGGTGTTAAGGTTGTCGTTGAAAAGCAACGATCTGTGTGGCTTTTCGGCGCGACGCGCATCCATCTAGATCGGGTTGAAAATTTGGGCCAATTCATCGAATTGGAGACGGTGATCCAATCTCAGTCGATAGAAGAAGCCGAGCGTGAACACCAGCATGTCAAGCGGTGCCTGAAAATTGAGGATCAGGATTTGGTTGGCCAATCTTACAGTGACCTTCTTCATATTTAACCGTTGACATTCACTTGAGTATCAGATAAAATCCGGTTCTAGTTAGTTATCGCACTTACAAAATAGCTTTGGGATAATTGTACTGGGGATTGGTGTTAGATTTTGATAGAGCGACCGAAATTGAAATTGATTGAAAGGAGTTTGATGTGCAGGCATTTGACTATGTTGCAGCTAAAAGTTTGAGTGAAGCAGTAGATCTGCTCACAAAATATCGAGACCAAGCCCGCATTTTGGGCGGCGGAACAGATCTGATCGTACAAGTTCGAGAAAACCGTCGCCCGGTTGGGGTGATGGTTGATATTAAAGGTGTACCTGAAGTAAACACCTTGTCATATAACGGTAGTTTGGAAATTGGAGCCTCTGTTCCCTGCTATAAAATTTATAGCAACAGAGAGGTTAAAAGTAAATTTCCAGCTTTAGTAGACGCAACTTCCATTATCGGCGGCGTTCAGATCCAGAGCCGGGCTAGTGTCGGTGGCAACTTGTGTAACGCTTCGCCAGCCGCGGACTCGATACCAGTCTTGATTGTACTGGGGGCACAATGCGTGATCGAAGGGCCAAGTGGGGAAAGATCAATTGCGGTTGAGGATTTCTGTACGGCCCCCGGCCAAACAGTATTAGAGAGTAATGAACTATTGGTTAAACTGGTCATTCCAACACCAGCTCCAAACGCCAGTAGTTTTTATCTCAGGTTCATTCCCAGAAACGAAATGGATATTGCTGTTGTCGGTGCAGGAGCGGCAGTTGAGTTGAGTGCCGATCATCAAACGTTTGTTTCTGCCCGGATCGCACTAGGAGCCGTTGCGCCAACGCCACTTTTCGCCGCCGCCGCCAGTAGTGTATTAGCTGGCAAACCGGTTTCAGACGAATCTATCGAAGAAGCATGTGAAGCGGCTAAAGGCATCGCTACACCAATCAGCGATATGCGGGGCACAGCCGCACAACGGACACATCTAGTTGGCGTCTTAACCAGACGGGCCCTGAATGGTGCAATTAACCGAATTAAGGAGGGAAACTAATGTCAAGAAAAGCACACGTTCAAACGCAGATTAACGGAGAGAATGTAGAATTTTTGTGCGAACCACGCCAGAGCATGCTGGAAGTGCTGCGTGACGAACTCGACCTGACCGGTGCTAAAGAGGGTTGTAACAACGGTAACTGTGGTGCCTGCACGATCATAGTGGATGGGCGACCTGTTGACTCTTGTTGTATGTTGGGAGTAGAAGCCGAAGGGAAAGAGGTCCAAACCATTGAAGGTGTTGCCACTCCGGAAGGCCTTCATCCTTTACAACAAAAGTTTCTGGAGCATGCTGCCCTTCAGTGTGGTATCTGTACCCCTGGCTTTATCATGAATTCGAAAGCACTACTGGAAGAAAATTCCAACCCGACCGAAAAAGAGGTTCGGTTCTGGTTGGCAGGAAATCTATGTCGTTGCACCGGGTACGATAAAATTGTACGGGCTGTCCTCGATGCAGCGGAGATAACAAGGGCGAATCACTAATGGCTAGCGGAAATGGTTACAAGGTTGTCGGAACACGGCCTATTCGTCACGACGGAGTCGACAAGGTCACAGGGCATGCTAAGTACGGTGCCGATCTCAATTTTCCCGATATGCTCTTTGGTAAGATTCTACGCAGTCCTCATGCTCATGCCAAAATAGTATCTATTGATGTCAGTCGAGCTTTAGCCCATCCTGGGGTGAAAGATATTGTGACTTCAAAAGATTTGCCTACTCTCAACGAGAATATCCTCGCTGATGATAAAGTATTTTACAAAGGACACGCTATCGTTGGCCTGGCCGCCGTCGATGTTCACACTGCCGAAGAGGCTCTTTCTTTAATCGATATAGAATACGAAGTTTTGCCCGCGGTGACCGATGTCGCCAAAGCCATTCGAGAAGATTCTGTGGTTCTACATCAATCGTTGACCACCAACACACTGGGCGAGAAGACGGGCAAGCCCACCAATATCGGTTCCCATGTTCGTCATCAAAACGGTGATGTGGAAGCCGGTTTCGCTGAAGCAGATGTCGTGGTTGAACGAACGTTCACCACCCAAACAGTGCACCAGGGATATATCGAGCCAATCACCGCTACCGCCAAATATAACCCTGACGGGGAACTGACGGTGTGGACCAGTACGCAGGGGGCTTTTAACGTCCGTCAGCAGGTTGCCGGGATTTTGGACCGTCCAGCTTCGAAGGTCAAGGTCGTTCCTCTGGAAATTGGAGGTGGATTCGGTGGTAAGACAACGGTATATGTCGCTCCGGTGGCGGCTTTATTGGCCATGCGTACCGGTCAAATCGTCAAAATGACCATGACACGCGATGAAGTGTTTGAAGGTACAGGCCCAGCGCCCGCCACCCTAATTCGCCTCAAGATGGGAGCAACCAAAGATGGGCGTATCACAGCGGCTGATACTGACCTCTTCTACGAAGGCGGAGCCTACCCCGGATCAGCTGTCGGGGCCGGGGCCAACTGTATGTTCGCCGCTTATAAAATTCCCAATTTAAAGATTGACGGTTTCGACGTGGTGGTTAATAAACCCAGTTCCCATGCCTATAGAGCACCAGGTGCCCCCAATAGCGCTTTCGCTGCCGAGTGTGTGATAGACGAAATTTGCCAAAAGCTGGATCTTGATCCGCTCGAGTTTCGAATGATTAATGGCGCCAAAGAGGGCGACCGGAATCCGATCGGCCCTAGACACGGTAAGATTGGTTACTTGGAAACAGTTGAAGCAGCCCAAACCCATGACCATTACCAAGTCGAGGTCGGCAACGGTAAATTGCGTGGTCGGGGAGTGGCTTCCGGTTACTGGGGCAACGGTGCTGGGCGCTCCAGCGTGAATCTGACCGTTAATCAAGACGGCACCATCATGTTGCTGGAAGGATCGACCGACATCGGTGGCACCCGGACCTCCATTGCCATGCAAGCGGCAGAGGTACTGGGGATTGCAGCCGAAGATGTCAGACCGGCAGTGGTTGACACTAACTCCATCGGCGAGACAGGAGTTACCGGCGGTAGTCGAACCACGCACGCTACTGGTCTGGTTGCTATTCGGGCAGCTGAAAGCGTCATCGAACAGATGAAAGAAAAACTGGCCGATCATTGGGAAGTAAACCTCAACCAGGTCGACTTTTCTGATGGCACTTTTTTAAACAGTGACAATCAGATTAGTTTCAAAGAAGCGGCTAGGATTTGTTCTCCCGTGGTGGGTTCGGTCACCGAATCGACCACGGGCGCCGGTGGAGCCTTCGGCACCCACGTGGTTGATGTAGAAGTAGATGAGGATACCGGTAAAGTAGAGGTCCTGCGTTATACCGCCGTTCAGGATGTGGGAACCGCCATTCACCCCAGTTACGCCGAAGGGCAAATACAGGGCGGCGCGGTTCAGGGAATAGGTTGGGCCTTGAGTGAGGAATACGTTTATGACCAGAAAGGCCAAATGGTTAATGCCAGTTTCCTCGACTACCGGATGCCCACTAGCTACGACACGCCCATGGTTGAAACTGTTATGGTTGAAGTTCCGAATCCTGGACATCCATTTGGTGTGCGTGGTGTGGGTGAAGTTCCGCTGGTACCGCCGTTGGCAGCTATTGCCAATGCTGTTTCGCGGGCCATCGGTGTTCGGATGACCCATCTCCCCATGAATCCGGTATCGGTCTTAAAAGCGCTCAACAAGATCTAATAGTGAATAGTTAACTCTTAAATCTATATGGCGATTGTTTCTATCCCTTCATTAATGCGAGATTTAACCCAAGGGAAAGCAGAGGTTGTAATTCAAGGGTCGACTCTGCGAGAACTAGTGGAGAACATAGAGGCTCAATTTCCCGGTGTTAAGGATCGACTCTGTCATGAAGACGCCAATGGGGTTCGGATCAGTCCTTATATCGGCGTTTACGTCGACGGCGCGCTCGTCGAAAAAGGAATGCGGTCACCGATTGGTGAATCATCGGAAGTTCACTTTTTCCCCGCCATTAGTGGCGGGTAAAAAGTGAACTTCCGCTTAGGCCCAGCTAAAAGCGGTTACCCTTCGCGACTAACACTCGAAAGAGTACTAATCCCATCCTCTTGGTGAGGGGAAAATCGTCCTAAACAAGCGGCACTAACTAAAGAATTCTGATCTCCGCCAAAGCGGGAATCGAGGGTCGCTAACCAGTTGGGTGAGGATACCGTCCCGCGGTCGGGGGGTCGGGTCTAGCCAAGTCACCGGCCAAAGGTCGGACGCTTGGCTAGACCCTATCGTTGCACCGAAGATTGTATTCGCGACTTGGACAAAACTGGACAGTTAATTAGGGTTCAAGAGGAGGTTTCACCTTATCTTGAGATGGCCGAGTTGACGCGTCGAGTTTATAAAGTTGAAGGACCCGCCCTTTTGTTTGAGCAGGTTAGTGGTACTCCCTTCCGATCTGTGTCTAATCTCTTTGGTACAGTAGACCGGGGCCGATATATTTTCCGAAAAACCCTCTCCTCGGTCAAAGCGGCTGTCAGATTCAAAGCCGATGTCAAGACAGTCTTTTCCAGCCTGAAGGACCTCTTAAGTCTTCCACTGGCGGCCCTTCATTCACTTCCGATTTATGCGTTGTCTGCGCCGGTATTAGCCTGCGAAACAACCGTTTCCCAACTCCCACAGATCGTCAGCTGGCCACTTGATGGCGGGGCCTTTATTACTCTACCTCAGGTCTTATCGGAAGATCCGGAGAAGCCGGGCTTGCTCAACACTAACCTGGGAATGTATCGGATTCAATTATCGGGAAACGATTATCAGGTGGAGCGAGAGGTTGGTCTGCACTACCAGATCCACCGAGGGATCGGTGTTCATCATGCCAAGGCTATCAAACAGAATCAACCCTTAAAGGTCTGTGTTTTTGTTGGCGGACCGCCCGCACACACCTTCGCCGCAGTAATGCCACTTCCTGAAGGCTTGTCGGAGGTCATTTTTGCCGGAATGCTAGCCGGCAGAAATTTTAGGTTCAAAAAATGGAGAGGCCACCAAATCGCCGCCGAGGCAGATTTCTGTCTTGTCGGAACAATAGATCCATATGAGACCAAACCCGAAGGCCCATTTGGTGATCATCTCGGTTACTACAGTTTGACACACGATTTCCCCTATATGAAAGTGGAGAAAGTGTTCCATCGCAAAAACGCGATCTGGCCTTTTACGGTGGTTGGGCGTCCACCACAAGAGGACACGACGTTTGGCCGTTTAATTCACGAAATTGCCAGCCCTATGGTCCCCGTTGAAATACCGGGGCTTAAAGAGCTGCACGCTGTCGACGAAGTGGGTGTTCATCCGCTTCTCCTTGCAATTGGCAGCGAAAGGTATGTACCTTATCGCCAACGGATACCCATGGAGTTGCTAACACAAGCCAACGCCATCCTGGGTTTTAATCAGTGCAGTTTGGCCAAATACCTGTTGATCGTGGCTGAAGAAGATAACCCGGATCTATCGACTCATGAGATTGGTGCCTTTCTTGTCCATCTACTAGAGCGAATAGATTTAACCCGGGACATCCATTTTCAGACCAGGACAACCATCGATACCTTGGACTACTCCAGTCAAGAACTAAATTTTGGCTCCAAGGTGGTCTTCGCCGCCGCAGGGCTAAAGATCAGGGACTTGGCTACGGAAGTACCGCAACGCTTGAATGTTCCTTTCGAGAAAGCAAAAATGGTGATGCCGGGGGTCTGTGCTATTGAAAGCCCAACTTTCAGTGCTGATTATGACCACGCTAGAGCGCAAGTTAAAAGTTTTTGCGCTGAGGTTAATCCTGATAGGTGGAAGGCAATTCCGCTGATTGTACTGGTCGATGATATCCAGTTTTGCACAGCGAATTTGGCTAATTTTTTGTGGCTTACCTTTACGCGTTCCAACCCATCAGAGGATATCCATGGTGTGCAGGAATTTGTGGAAGATAAACATTGGGGAACCTATGGCTCGCTGGTGATTGACGCTAGGTTTAAGCCACATAATGCACCACCTTTAATTGAGTCGGAAACAGTTAACAAGCGGGTGGATCAGGTCATCGACAACAGTCCTCAACTAGATCAGCTACTGAACTAACTATGAGAATTGAGAATCCGCTGTCTCTTCTTATTAGCCCGACCAGAGGTCGGCGTCTTCGACTCGATCGGAAGGAAACGGCATTGACCCTTCGCTATTCAAATTGTCGCGGAGGTTAAAAAAATAGAGACCATGAATATCACTGTCATTAGTTGCTCCCTCCATCCACAGAGTAGATCTTACGTGATGGCACAACAACTAAGTAATAATCTGAAACGATTGGGAGAAACAGGTCAACTGATTGATCTGCGACAACATCCTCTCCCTTTATGTGGAACCGATACCGCTTACGATGATCCGGTGGTCGCGAAGATTCGTCAGATAGTTGGAGCTGCATCCGCTATCATTCTAACAGCACCTATTTATAACTACGATGTCAACGCAGCCGCTAAAAATCTGATCGAACTGACGGGTAAGAGATGGGAGAATAAAGTAGTTGGTTTCGCCTGCGCGGCTGGTGGTAGACCAAGCTACATGTCGGTGATGGGAATTGCCAACAGCTTGATGCTCGATTTCCGATGTTTGATTGTGCCACGTTTCGTTTTTGCTACTGGTGACGACTTCGCTAGCGATCGGACGCCAGAGATGTATATTAAATCGGAAACGATTCAGGAGAGGCTTACTGAATTAGCAAGCACAACCTTCGCTTTAACTGAATCCTGGAATGGTATTTGACAGCGATGAATGAACGTCGAATAAACAATCAGCGCAAACCACTACAGACAACCGTAATTGGCAGCTATCCGTTTCCGGCTTGGATCGAATTTGCCGCTCAAAACCTGAATCGATTCGGTACTACGGATATTGATGAGCTACAGATTGATGCGGTGACAGTGGCAGTCCAAGATCAATTGTCGGCTGGACTCGACGTGATTACCGATGGAGAACAGACACGCTTCGATTTTAATCTCTCCTTCTACGGTCATTTGCAAGGCATCGAAATGGAGTCTGCAACCCCTCGTCAGTTTGGTCCTCCTGCCCATGACCAGCGGGGTAAACACAAGATCGTAGACCAACTCACTGCACCACGAGGATTAGGGGCAGTAGAAGAGTTTGAACGACTCAAGCAGGTCGTTGCTCATATTGATAATTGCCCCAAACTTAAAGCTTCAGTACCGGGGCCCTATACCTTGAGTGGTCGCTTGATTCCGAACGACCGCTATCCAGATCGTTACGCGATCACCGAAGCTCTACTACCAATTGTGCGACAGGAAATCGTGGGTCTGGTAGCTGCAGGTTGCCAGGAACTGACGATTGACGAACCGTCCATGAGTTGCTACGCGCATCGGGAGGATCCCAGCCGGTTTGTCGATATTTTCAATCGAACGGTCGCACCGGCCATCGGAAAAACCAGACTGTCTACCCATCTCTGCTTTGGCAACTATAAGGGCCGTGCGGTCGGATTACGCAAGTATGCTCCTATGTTTCCCTGTTTTCTCCAACTTCCGGTAGACGAGATTCACCTTGAGATGGCCAGCCGGGAATTTTCGGAGATTGAAATAATCGGGGAGATTGCCCAGGAAAAAGAGGTGGCAGTGGGCATTGTGGACGTTAAAAGTTACTACATCGAAACCGTTGATGATATCGCCGAACGGGTTCGACTCTGTTTGTCTTACGCGCCAGCTGAAAAGTTAGCTTTTGCGCCAGATTGTGGATTGAGCCAGACTGCTCGTTGGGCAGCTAAACAGAAATTGAGTAATATCGCGGCAGGGGTAGAGATTGTGCGGCAAGAACTTGGCCTATATTAAGCTCAACTTAGCTGTTTTGCCTGATCAGGGAGATTTATGTGCATTGACTACTTCCTCACTTGTTAGAAGTTAGTGATCANTNATCNCTAATCGCCTTCCTATGCCTTAAGCCCTTTATCCTTCGCCCTTCACACAGGTCGAAAACACGGTTTTGGNGTGTTTGCCTGTCGGTCATAAAAGCATGTGTCCAGTAAAAGTTGGAGTCCACACTTCACACTTGATTGAGGGGAAGCGACATCCTCTTTAGCCATTCATGCAACATGCGATCACCAACCAATCTGGTAGTTCTGTCCGGTCGGTTCTAATAGCCCTTCTTCTTATTCCGATTAATTGTTACTGGATTGTCTATACCGAGATGGTTTGGTGGGGGCTGTTTCCAACTACCATGTCGCTTTTCTTCAATGTAGTTTTCTGTCTTTTTCTTATCATCCTGCTAAATTTAGCCATAAAACATATTCAACCTAATTGGAGATTGAGTCAGAGTGAACTACTAACCATCTACATCTTGTTGTGTATGGGTAGTGTAGTGGCGTCCCACGATTTCGGCCAGATTCTGGTGCCCCTGATAGGACACGCCTCCTGGTTTGAGACGCCGGAGAACGAATGGAAAGAGCTATTTTTCCCCTANATCCCTAAATGGCTTACCATTCAGGACAAATCAATTCTGGAAGGTTACTACGATGGCGACTCCACGCTCTACAGGATAGAACAACTCAAAGCCTGGATAAGGCCAACGTTATGGTGGACAACCTTCGTCGTGGCCCTTTTTTGGGTGATGGCTTGCATCAACGTCATACTTCGGAAGCAGTGGATTGAACACGAAAAACTGGCTTATCCGATCATTGAACTTCCCTTTGCCATGACACAAGAGAACGGGACGCAATTTTTCAAAAATAGNCTCTTCTGGTTGGCTTTTAGCCTAGTCTCCATACTGAACTTGGTCAATGGACTCAGCTACTTCGTCCCCAGCCTTCCCATTATCGGTGTNCGATTTCGAGACATCGGTTATCTCTTTACAGAAAAACCGTGGAACGCACTGGGAACCGTCCGCTTCTCAATTTACCCTTTCGTGATTGGCCTGGGGTTTTTTATGCCCTTAGACCTCTCATTTTCATGTTGGTTTTTTTTCCTGTTTCGTAAATTCCAGCATGTTCTGGGTGCCATTCTGGGATTGCGTTCTTTCGGATTTCCCTTCGATCGCCAACAGTCACTAGGGGCTTATCTAGGGTTGTCAGTGGTCGCCGTCTGGATCAGCCGCAAGTATTTAATCCGTATTTTTAGANATGCCANCATAGAACGAAAATCCGACTTGGATGANTCCAACGAGCCGATGAGGTATCGTACCGCTATTTTAGGCATCGTCATCGGGCTAGCCTACCTGATCGGGTTCGCTAGCAAAATGGGTTTGACGACCTGGATCGCAGCCTTGTTCTTTCTGATTTATCTTTTTCTATCGATNGGTATTACGCGTATGCGGGCTGAGTCCGGGGCTCCAGCACATGACCTACATGTGATGGGAGCTGACTATACCCTGGCGACCTTCCTGGGCACCCGATTTTTAGGCCGGCAGAACTTAACGGCCATTACCTTTTTCTTTTTCTTTAACCGTGCCCANCGTAGCCACGCNATGCCTCATCAGCTTGAAGGATTCAAACTAGCCAGCCGGGCTGGATTTCGGCCTAATCCGTTGATGATCTTAATTGTCCTGGCAGTGGTTGTGGGCTCTATCTCTTCCTTCTGGGCCTACGCTTACNATTGCTACCATTTTGGGTCGAATGGTGGATTCGGCGGAGAGCCTTTTCGGCGCCTGGAACAACAGATAAACTATCCTGCGGGACCTGAATTCCTCGAAGCTGCCTTTGTCGGCGTTGGAATGGTGTTTACTTTCATCTTGATGTTCTTTCGGATGAAGTTTTTCTGGTGGCCTTTTCACGCCGTAGGCTATGCGGTCTCCGGGGCTGACGATTGGTGCATGAACTGGCTTTGGTTATCCCTCATGATTTCGACTTTNCTTAAGTGGATCGTGCTAAAACAAGGTGGGTTGGGGGTTAACCGGAGGTTGGGTCCGTTCTTCCTGGGGCTAGTGCTGGGTGAGTTTGTGACCGGAAGTCTGTGGAGTATTTACGGCGTCACCTTTAACACCCNAATTTTCCCCTTTAAGGATTGGTAAACTTGTTAGCGTGTCGGCCCCCCCTGATTCCTACAATCTGTTTCTTTATTCAGAGCGGCTTGGATCAATTACCAAAATCTACGTTGTCCTAGTCAAATAGGAGGTAAAGTGAAAGAACAACTCTAGACTCTAGTTACNGCAGCCTTATGCGAAATTTCTCGTTGTGCGTNTAGCGCTTTCAAGGNANCCCGAAGGACTTTCGCNAGGTGTTCATCGATGCAGGGCAGACTAACTGAGGAGAGCTATGGAGACTTACAAAGAGGTCGGTTTCAATGGGCCATTCGTGATGGACTACACGCCCCGGTTCCCGGAATCAGGAGCCGGATGGGNCGNCCGATAGCCTATGCAGTCGGCTACATGNATGCCATGATCCAGGCCGTGTATGGATCCTAGACCTTCATGGGTTGACAAAAGTATCATCAGAAAAGTAGCTTCGAACACTTGAGTGTTTACGAACGCTTAAGTCAACAGAATAGCAGATGCTATTGTTACCTCATCAGCAAATTAAAAGTTGACTTTTTCATGTAATCATCTATAATGAAACATGCTAAAAGCAGGTCAGGTCAATTTTACTCTAGCGGTTGTTGGAGGTGTTGAGTAACTGGAGGAACTTGAAGCTGAAGCTACTTTTTCACTC
This sequence comes from Candidatus Poribacteria bacterium, assembly GCA_002699335.1. Next base: position 12,890 of record PACG01000068.1, on the reverse strand, counting down.
CCGATAAGTAGGAACAGCATTAATAAATTCCGTTGCGTGATNAATGTTGACGCTAATGGNAACCCCAAACCCAACCATGCAGGNAAAATNTGGAACGGGAATTAGCGTGTTGAATGGTAGGGGTGAAGTAGCACCAATTTGTTGGNTTTTCATTTGATGTTGGTGCAGGTGAATAATGTCTTGGCTGAGGAGGTTTGTAGATTCCGCCTATTTAGTTTGGATGTTGGATTTTGTCATTGGTTGTCCTACAGATATCCTCCCTCTTAGCAAAAGTGAAAATAGTACAAGCCGAGCAACAGTATATTGATACTGTTTCTTGATCGGATACCATCCGAGGTGGTGATNTCTGACCGTCGGAGGGGGACCTCCCAAACATTGAAACGAAACTAACATGCCCGATCAATCTCATTTCCAACCCGACTTCTTTGGCTCCCCCGATCCAAAGTCCCCGGATCCACCATCTGCCAACACTCCCCTGGCCTATGCTATTCGACCGAAAACGCTGGATCGATTTGTAGGCCAGGAGCATCTGTTGGCGGANGGGCAACCGCTNCGCCGAGCTATTGAGCAGGACCAGATTCCATCCGCCATTTTCTGGGGGCCGCCCGGCTGTGGAAAAACCTCCTTAGCCCACGTCATCGCCAACCGGACACAATCGCCATTCCAGTTTTTGAATGCGGGTACTACCGGGGTTCCTGAACTGCGTAAACTGCTGGTTATAGCGGAAAACCTCCTCAATCGCCAGGGCTTGTCCACAATTCTGTTTCTGGACGAAATTCATCGTTTTAACAAAGCCCAACAAGATTTTCTGCTCTCATCTGTTGAAGGCGGTACACTGACCCTGATCGGTGCNACCACCGAGAACCCCTCTTTTGAAATCAACGCTGCCCTTCTGTCCCGCCTACAGGTCTATACTTTCCAACCCCTCTCTGATCAGCATATTGATCAGCTGATCCAGCGAGCCTTAACCGACCCTGACAACGGTTTGGGTCGTTACCAAGTCGATCTAACCGGTGATGGACTAGAAGCACTGATCCGCTGGTCAGCAGGCGACATCCGACAAGCCCTCAATGCCCTCCAATTGGCCGTCCAGACTATCGTTACCGAAAGTCATCCCACTCAATTAGATGNCCGGCGAATTCAGGAGGTAGTTCAGAAACGAATCTTAGCACACGATAAAAGTGGAGATTCGCACTACAACCTGATTTCGGCTTTGATTAAGAGCCTTCGTGCCTCAGATCCGGATGCTGCCCTCTACTGGTTAGCACGACTGTTAGAGAGCGGGGAGGAGGCTCGCTTCATCGCCCGACGAATGGTAATTCTGGCCTCTGAGGACATCGGCATGGCCGATCCGCAAGCTCTGCTGATAGCCGATGCAGCGGCCAGAGCGGTAGAGTATGTCGGCCTGCCGGAAGCCGAGCTAAACTTAGCCCATGCGGCCGTCTATCTGGCCTGCTCACCCAAGAGCAACGCCGCTTATCAAGGCTTGCTGGCGGCCAAAAAAGATGTGCGGGAAAAACCAGTCTTCCCTGTACCTCTGCATCTACGAAATGCGCCCACCTCACTGATGAAAGACCAGGGTTACGGTCAAGATTATCGATACGACCATGACTTTGAAGACGGAATCGCTGGACAGCTGCATCTACCTGAAGAGCTGAAGGAGCGTCGATACTACTACCCGACCGAGAGAGGTTACGAGCAACAGGTTCAGGCCTACTTGAGTCGGGTAGCAGACAAACGTCATGTGGATGCGACCAAAGAGTGATTCGCCTCGATTGATGCCTCTTCGCTCCGGTCTACTTGGTCGGATATTTCCGGGTTGGTCGGAATTCTGGAAAATCCGTATGAAACAATTAGCACCATTTTCCTCATACCCCCTCCCTTATAAATACCTGTTTCTTTTTCTGCTTATTCTGCATCTGCTGCCAATCTGGATATTCCGGTATTTCCCATCACAGGATGGTATGAATCATGTCTACAACGCCTACATACTCAAATCCTATCACGATCCAGCCTTATATAATAACCTAACCCTCTTTCCGAACTGGATTTCACATCTGCTGGTGGTGGGATTGATGTTTATCGTTCCGCCCCGGATAGCAGAGAAGTTATTACTGCTCCGGCATTGCTGGNGTCCCTTTGGNCTTCCTCTATTTTTNACGTAGTATTGATCCAGAAAACACCTGTTATGTCTTGGTTAGGTTTCCTGTTTTCTTACCACTACCTGTTACATATGGGATTTTATAATTTNGCTCTTAGCTTTGCTCTCTTTTTCATTGTCACCGGCTACTGGTAGCGTAACCGACATGTCATGATAGCCGAACGNATTGGTATTTTATACCTGATGCTGATCGTCCTCTATTTTTGTTATATTGTCTCCTGCACATTATCACTGGTGGTGATTACCGTAGTTGCCCGTTTAGCTCTCCGGCGCCTCAGGTCGGTGATCATTTGTGCCGGATACCTGTTATTAAGTTATCTGCTGGATAGTAAACAGGGAGCAGAACATCAATATGAATCCAGTGGCAATATCTCTGGAACAACAGATCTCTACTGGCCGGTTTTCTGTGGGGCAACCTAGTTCTGTTGGTATTTGTTATNAGACTGGTTCTTTATACCGTATGGATGGACAAACTCGGGGCACGAAAGCCCATGGTGGAAAAGGATGTNTTTCTAATTCTGGCTGTGATTTTTCTATTANTGTTCTGGGGACGTTACCCTGGGCCATCGGTTCCGGCGGNTGGATCAATGANCGCTTACACCTTTTTGTGATACNACTATTATTGGTTGTCAACGCATTTTCACAGAACCGTNAAACAGNCACTAGCTGGCTGTTGGATTTNACTCTCGTTGGTTCACTTAGGCNACACTTATCNCAAACATGTCTGTNTATAACCATGAANTGTCAGAATTTACCAGAGTTGTGGAACCACCTGACCACACCTTTGGTAACATTCGTCACTTGAACATCATCCCCAGTCAGTTTCTCGCCCAGCGACCCATGGCCGAATGGGTCAACTACCGCACTCCAATCAAGAATCTCTACCTCTGCGGCGCGGGCACCTATCCCGGTAGTGAAGCTACCGGAGTACCCGGGCACAATAATGCCAATGAGGATATTAGGAGACTAGGAGAAAGGGCAATGAAGGGCTGAAGGAAATTGTTCAAGTAGTGTAATTGAGTTTTATTCAAGACCTCAGCCAACAAAGCATCATGCCAGTCTTAGCTGTCGCTATAAAACCCGGGGCGGAAGGCAGCAGCCACTACCGGTTGGAGTCTCAGGAATTTGATCAGGTGGGTGACTATACCATTATCTTTCAGGCCAAGATTATAGACGGCTATGCGAAACCCATCCATACTACAGTCAGGGTAGCCGAGGCCGGGTAACAAGCAGCCAAACTAATAGATGATGTCAACGGAGACGGCATGATCAATATCTTTGGTCTGGTATAGTGGCAGGAAACTTTGGGAAATCACTGGCGGCACCTGCTCTGTAGCAGCTGGGACTAAACTTAGTACCGAACAGAANCACNACATTGCCCAAGCCATATAGGCCAANNNGGCGGCTAGTCCNNNACGCTCATCAGCAGAGAAAATGGTACTGGGCGTACTGCAAGCCCTGTTGCCAGAGAGACTACCCACCACTACTCAGTTGCTAGCCAACTCCCCCAATCCATTTAATCCAGAACATGGATTCCATTTGAGTTTGAGCCAGCAAGCGGAGGTCACGTNGCTCTCTATGATGTGCAGGGGAAACGGGTACGACAACTACAGCTAGGGATGATGATAGTAGGTAGGTAGGTGACCGCAGACCAGGCGGCTTATTGGGATGGGAAGGGTGAAACGAGTCAGGTTGTGGCTAACGGCACTTACCTCTATCAGTTGCAAGCTGGTGGTTATACAAGCATCAGAAAGATGGTGATTCTGAAGTAGTCTTCGTCTTGTTCTTTCATGTAATAAGCCCTTCGGGTTAAACAGCCTGGAGGGCTTTTTAGTCTAGCCATTGATTGAATAGAACTCGTCAGCTAGCAGTTATTTTAATTCCTTTTGACTGCAAACTTTACATCAATTTGAAATCTTGATAGAATGGGAATTGCCCGAATGAAATCAGAATAAAAGACCTGTCAACACATTTACTTAGAGTCTTTGGGCTTCTACTGTAATTTTAGGCCGTTTGAAACCTAGCAATATTGGAATCTGGAAATTTTGAGATGCGTATTGATCTATTACTTGTGCTGGTTGTTTCGGCTTCTGGTCCTGTTTGGGCACAGAATAAAGCTTTGAGTTTGGATGGTGATGGGGATTATATGGAAGTTGCAGATTCTGATTCACTTCGACCTAGCAACAGCGATAACTGCGGAAATGTGGATACAGCTTTCTTCTCTTGTTGGTAGTGACGTCGACATTTTCTTAAACAAAGAAGACTCCTATGAATGTGGGATTTCAACTACTGATGGCAACTAACTGACACGGCAAAATTTTGCTTTGCTATTTTTAGCGATGGGAGTTGGGTATCAGATAACCATAGCGGTTGGTATGATGGAGGCCAACGGTTAAAATTCAACCAATGCTATCATATCACAATTACCTATGATGGAAAAGTATCAAACGTCTATGTTGGCAACACATTAAAGGCAAGTTATCTTAGAGTGATAATCGTGACCCACAAGAGCCGGCACTCAAAACAGGTAATCTTCTCTGCACAATAGGTACTCTCATAGTTTCGTTGACGGAATTTAAATCTGGAATGTTGCATGATTGAAGCAGAAATTCAAGCTTCAACGGACTCAACTCTAATTAGAAGTGAAGATGGTTTAGTTGGTTACTGGAATTTCGACGATGAAACAGCTAAGGATTTGACGGTCAATGGTCATGATAATAATAAGTTGAAGGGAATGCCCAAATTGTCGGTTCTCCCCCCTCACTGGTTATGGCGAACAGGATTACCAATCTGGACACCAATTTGAGTTTGATGTTTTTATCTCGCCTTGGAGCATCAACCGAACAGGTGTATCTTGCCAGGTATTTTTCTTACCCGTTGGTAATCTTATACTCAGGGTGGCTCAAGCGGTCAAGTGGGAAGAAAATCTGAAATTTGCCCTGAGATGGAATAGAATGTTTTAGCCGACGAATATACAATTGATAGGAAACTGATATGGAAATTAGAATGATGGGAATCACAAATGTTTTGCTGGGCTTAATCCTCTTAACGCTGCTTTTCCCAGCCGTCCAGGCACAGGACGATATATGGAAAGCCGCGAGTATGGGAAAGATCGATGTCGTCAAGCATCACCTGGCCAATGGGATAGATATCAATGCCAAAGATCCGATCGTTGGCTTAACTCCCTTGTCAGGAGCGACGCTGACAGGACAAACTGAGATGGTTGAATTCCTCATTCAACAAGGGGCTGATGTTAACGCCAAAAATAAAGATGGTGGAACAGCTTTGCATGGTGCCGCTTTCCTAGGTCGATCTAAGGAAGCTGAACTTCTGATTTCGAATGGAGCGGATACTAAGGTTAGAGACGGCGACGGTTCTACAGCCATGGATAACCTACAAGTAGATTGGCCCACCACTCAGTTTATTGTCCAATTATTGCAAATCACGGTAGATCAAGAAAATGTTAAAACCGGGAGAGCCAAGATTGCCGAAATTATAAAGCCTTCTGAAAGCAAAGTCAAAGAGGTGAAGCTCGGAAAAAAGGCGCAGCCACGAGACGAACTTTCAATAAAGATGATCACATCGGCTAAGAAACTAGCTCTAGATGATATTTTTCCCACCGATCACGTGTTGGATGTGAAAATCACTGTCGACGAAAAAGATTGGGATACTATCCGCTATCAATCACGCAACTTTGTATCGGCTTTGCACGAAAGCCGAAAATATGCTCCTCCTGATAGCCCTTACACCTATGTCGATGCCAGCGTTTCCATTGATGGAGTTGAATTTCCCTTGGTCGGCATTCGCAAGAAAGGGTTTATTGGATCCTTAAGTAGTACTAGACCTTCACTCAAAATTAAGCTCAATCATATCGAAAAGAACGCTAGAATTGAAGGTCTGACAAATCTAACTTTTAACAACAACCAGCAAGATGTCAGCCTAATCAGTCAGTTCATGAGCTATGCCCTATTTAATGCGGCGGGCTCACCTGCACCTCGTTGTGCTTACGCGAAACTAACCGTCAATGGTAATAGCTTGGGTATCTATTCACACGTAGAAACGATGCGTAAGCCGTTGCTAAAGCGCGCCTTCGGTAATGATGATGGTATCTTATACGAGGGGACAGTCGTTGATTTTTACCCAGACTGGGAAGGTAGTTTCGAGCGAAAATCAGGCAAAGATGAACTAGGTCGACAGAAGATCCTACAACTGATCAAGGTCCTGGAGGGAGAAGATGAAAATATCGAGTCAGCCATAGGTAGATTGGTTGACCTGGATTCTTTTTATACCTTTTGGGCCATGGAAGGGTTGCTGAGTTTTTGGGATGGGTACTCAGGCAACAGCAACAACTTTTTTGTCTATCTCAATCCAGAAACGGACAAATTCCACTTTATGCCTTGGGGAGCAGATAGTCTTTTTGAGAGATACAGCCCTATTAGGGATGACAGGAAAGATCCAGTGTCGGTCAAGACCAAAGGCCTAATAGCACATAAACTGTATCAGCTTGAGTCAGGGCGTCGGCGTTATGAACAGTCATTGAGAACAATTATAGAGCAGCACTGGGATGAGGATGCATTATTGGCGGAGACAGAGAGAATCGAGGCTTTGGTCAAGCCACACTTGGACATCGGTAACGGGACAGAGGCGGACTTCGCCATCACCGAAGTCAGAGGATGGGTTGAATGGGCGAGAACTGCTTCACCTGAAGAACGCGAAGGGGCTATAAACAGTGAAAAGTTTAGGCTTCTATCCCCAAAAGCACAAGAGGCGATAACGGAAGGTATTGAGAAGTTAAAAACGGAAGAGGGAAAAGATAAATTGTCAGGGAAAGAGGACCGAGGTGAACCCGACAAATATGACGAGGAAGATGAAGAAAAAAGGCAAGTAGAACAATTGGTCTATAGGTTTGCTGGATCATTAGAAGAGAGAAGGCGATTCATTCGTCAACGTCGTGCTGATATTACGGAAGAAATTGCTAATGGAATGCCTAAATGGGAGGCGAAACCGGATAAACCGTTCGTCATTGGTGGTTCAGATAATATTTCTGATGCAGCTAGAGAGGGGGATTTTGAGGCTGTAAAGCGACACTTGGATAAAGGTGCAAATATCAATGCTCCCCACGGCTTGTTCCAAATGACTCCTTTAACGTCAGCTACGATTTGGGGACAGGTTAGAATGGTTGAATTTCTGCTTCAGCAAGGAGCTGACGCCAACGCCAGAAACAACGATGGAGGAACCGCCTTGCACGGCGCAGCTTTCCTGGGTCTGGATGAGCTAGCTGCGCTATTGATCCAAAATGGCGCTGATATCAACGCTAGAAACAACGATGGCGCCACAGTAATGAACACTTTGATGTTGGATTGGGGAACCACTGAGTTTATCGCGGGGATGATTCAGCTGAAATTGGATCGAGAAGAGGTCGAAACAGGTAGAGCTAAAATGGTTGAACTGCTGCGCCAATAAGGTGCCCAAACGGATTCTGCGGGTCCTGTTGGCAACGATATTTGGACAGCAACTGGAGATGACAACATCGAAGCAGTCAAACAACACTTAGCCAAGGGGGTGGATATTGATGCCAAGGACGAAGACGGGACTGCCGTCTTACACGTGGCTGCTATTCTGGACCACGATGAAATAGCTGAGTTCTTAATCCAAAAAGGTGCCAACGTCGATGCCAAAGGAGGAGATGGCGGTACCGCCTTACATAAGGCAGCGTGTCTGGGTCGATCAAGGGTAGCTAAACTGCTAATTGAAAACGGTGCTTATATTGAGGTCAGAAACAATCAGGGGGCCACGGCCTTAGATGGCTTAAAAGTGGATTGGGGCACGACCCAATTCATTGCCCAATTACTACAGATCAAAGCAGACCGGAAAAAGGTAGAGGTGGGACGCACAGAAGTGGCCAAACTACTGGGCTAATGAAGTGCTATAAAAATCTACTATTTCCGTAATTGACATGCACTAAGAATAACCGGGATCAACCAAAGCACTAATTTGGTGATGGCTATACGTATTGATACTGAGTAGAATTGCGTTGTCATTCTGAGGTAATTTCCATATATGCACCTCATTTTCCTCTTTTCGGATAAACACGAGTTCAGCTATAAGCAATAATGGGTATCCGGTCGTCTGTCCCCCGGTCTGAACCGTTTAGCTGCGCAGAAAAGTCATACTTTTTATAACGCCTATTGCAACAGTCCACTATTACCCTGCAAGCTAGCCGAGGCTGATGGGGCACTACCCGCACGAGATTGAAGTCTGGGATTTAGGCGTTATCGCCGACCAGCGACACCGAACCTGGGGTTAAGAACCACCAGTGGAAAATGGAACTAGTCACAATTAAAGGCCATCAGGTCAGAGCCACTATTATCCCGCCTGATCTGGAACAACGGTTGACCTGTTGGCAACAGATTGACTAGGTGCTAATCGAAGTTAAGCTAGAACCATTCGCGGATAATAGACATCAGCTGAGTTATGCTGGGTTCCAGCAAGCGGGCGATTACAGCATCATTCAAGCCAGGAATCAAGATGGGGTCGCCACACCGATACAAACCACTGTCAGTGTGGATGGTAACCAATTGAAAGGAGATGTATTGTAATTAGCAGGACGACGCGCTCGAGGAAACGCCGAATCTGCGCATGGCCTTCCACGGTATGTACAAGACCCGACGACCCCGGACGATGCGTTCCTCCGTGAAACGATTGAAGCGCGCTGCCCTATTCAACGATGAAGCAAGAACGTAAGGTTCCAGGCTGAAGTCCTTGATAATCACCCTGACGGTCGAACGTCTGATTGGATCCAGAGATAAGGAAAGGGCTACAAGCCCACTACAATCAACTGCAGCTTGCATGGTCCAAATTAAGTTTTTTATTTCCTTTGCTGGGCGGCTGGTTTGCTCAGAGACACAACCGATTCTTACTAACGTTGGCGGGCTAAACGTGGCCGATTGATACAGGAGAAACTAATGTCAACCTTTTTAACCCAGGCTCACTTTGAGCAGCTGGAAAGAGATAGTTATATCATTGTTCATAATTTTCTATCCGAAGCACAAAGGGCGGAGATGGCAGCGGCAATTCGTCGTATTTTGCCTCCTTGGTCAGAAGTAGAAGACAAAACTAAAACCAGCGACGCCACCTATTTCCCTTATGAGGAGCAGTGTCTCAATCGAGCGATTCTTAACCCGGAAGGCATCTGTTTTTCCCAAAAATGGCTGGGCACAGAAAAGATTCATTACCGACCAGGTCTGGCTTTGGTTCGTTATCCCGGATTCAAGGGATATTCAGGGAAACCGCACATCGATAACGGTAATAACTCCCTACTACCTCCTAGCAAATCAGACCGACATCACAGCCAACTCAATTTTTGGTTTTACCCGGAAGATGTGGAAGACGACCAGGCGCCGACTTACCTGTTAAAAACGTCGGATGGGCAAGATATGAGTAGTGCGGAAAAGTTCGTGGCGCCGGGTGGATCGGTAGCAATTTTCACCAATTACAATTGGCATTCAGCCGGCGATTATCTGCACGATCACGGACAAAGGTACGTATGGAAGTTTGCTTATGGACGGGCCGACCATTTCTGGGAAGGGGTACTGCACTATACCAGTGTCGGTCGTAACCCACACTTCTGCCAATTTATCGGCTCACTGACGGCCAAGGAAAGGGAATTCTTCCGCTTTCCACCTGCCGGCCACCCTTACTATACGCTGCAAACACTGGAGGCCTTGGCAGAACAGTATCCAGGATGGAACAAGAAAGAGTATATAGAATAATTTAAGACAGGAATAACTTCTTTAAGGGGACAGACTGGATTGGAAACTAAACAAATCGGTGTTGTTCATATAGAATTTTAGCCGGAGCGTATGGCCTTTCACCTTTTGCCTGATGGTGTTGTCCTGCCATGTTTGTTCCTGCTGACCATCATCTCTCCGAATCGCGATAGCCAGTTGGTGGGTCAACCCCTCCAAACTAAGTGGCGAGGAGACTAGAAAAGGGATTAGTCTTCAGAAATGACACAATCACCAATAGGTTTGAGTTATCTATCTTGAGATAATCATGAAAATGTAAATCCCTGCTAATAGGACGCTGACCATGGCAAAGGCGTTGGGGATTATTTCCATCTTAGTTTAACCTTATTGGTTAAACTAGAAGGTAGGCGGGACATAGACATCTATGGCCCGTGCAGGTTTGGGAGGATATGGCGTATAATCATGGTGCGCTCATTACAACCGATTTCTTGTGGGATTTTTTTGCCCACAAGGAGTTTGATACACCTGAAATATGGCTTGAGGAGACGGATTGACGAAAACTCAAATGTGATGTCTATAGCCTGTGCTAATTATAATCAGCACAAGCTATAGAACAAATATCAACTGTTGGTTTGACAGATCTTCCACCGATCCGACGGTTACGACTACACTCTAGGCGTTGCCTTCATCTCTGCTTAATCGTTACAAATACGGCCTTCAGTCATCATTATTGATACCCGCCTGATTACTCAAGTTATTCTAATCTCCTCCTGTTCACCTGTAATTTGCGTTGCTATATGATAGTTGCAAGTATTAGTCTATCTTTTTTCTAATGCCAAACATCTTNATTTCTTTTTTCCTATCCGGATGAGCTATTATCCGTTCTATTATTAGTGGGTGTAACCTTATTTTACGTGATTACGTCATCTGACGAACCATGAAGATTAACCTATCATCCATCNCAGAGCTTAGGATGCGAATTAGATTTACAAGGATCAGCGAGGAAAGNGGTTAATTTGTNGACTTGGATCATAAAAANAGGCTAGAATGTAGNTGACTTACGTTTAAGAGCCGTAGTANAGCTTAGCGGCTANAAGTAGAAGATGGATAGATACCAACCTTTTCCTATCGACCCCAGCTGGCAACAGAACTTCCNNCCGGNGGAGTTTGTTCAGGANAATTCGGAGCNGATGNCTGGCNATCACCGNCAGAAACCTGATAGGGAAAGGATGGCTATCTACCGTTACCAACGATTGCAGCAGGAAATCACCNGTTNCGATTGTGCTGGNGCATTGCTCTTTAGCCCAATGAACGTACGTTACGCAACTGAGACTATTTACGCNCCCATCACCAANATGCATTCACCTACTCGCTCGGTATTTGTACCTAACCANGGTTCNGCCATCCTTTATGACTNNGCTGCAGACGTNTTGGATTGGTTNCCTGATTTCATNGGCGAATGTCGTCAATCGCCTGTAACCGCNTACTTTATCGCTGGGGACTCCTATGCAGACAGTTCCCGCCGATTTGCCCNAGAGATCGCNCANNTGATCCGTTTCCAAGGCGGCAGCAGGCGCCTGGCTATCGATATGGCCGAGCCTGAGTTGATCTTAGCACTTAATAGTGAAGGCATGGAAATCGTCAATGCCGAAAAAATGGTCGAGCGAGCGGCCGCTATTAAGTCAGAAGACGAATTGCGTTGCATCACCACCTCGGTTTCCATAGCCCAAGCCGGNTTNAGCCAAATNCNGCAACANCTACAAGCCGGAATNACCGAACAAGCCCTGTGGGCTTATCTNGCCTATCAGAACGCGATTAATGGCGNNGGTTGGTTTGAATACTCAATTCTGGTTTCCGGCCAGAGAACTAACCCTTGGGGACGAGAATGCAGTGAAAAAGCCATCAGAGCGGGAGAATTAGTGGGAGTAGATACTGGCATGATAGGTCCCGGTGGATATGGAGCTGATATATCCCGCACTTTTTACTGTCAACCGGGCCAACCATCAGCGGAACAAAAACGTCTTTACCAAATAGCCATCGAAAATCTCAGTTTCAATATAGAATTGATTCGAGCTGGGATGAGCTTTGGCGAGTTTGCCAGGAAGTCCTGGCCTGTACCGGGGGAATTCTGGGTGCGGCGCTACAACTCTGTTGCCCACGGAGTCGGCATGGGCAATGAGTGGCCCCATATCCCCTTTGCCGCTGATTGGGAGAAGGAAGACGAACGAGAGGGGGTGTTTGAAGAAAACATGGTAATAGCCATCGAAAGTTGCATCGGCCGCGAGGATGGTGTAGAATGCGTCAAGCTGGAAGATATGGTGGTGGTTAAAAAGGGGAAATGTCAGTTGCTCTCGACATTCCCTTTTGAAGACGACTTGATGCTCTGATTACAACCGGNAAAGTGCAGAGAATCTATCAGTGNATCACCTTAAGTGGCTTATTACCCGGCATAATGTANCTAAGTAGTAGATGACCTGGTATTTGCTGATGGGTGGCNCCCAGTTGATAAGATAAAGGGCAAAATATTTGACCTCGGGTTGACGATGGTTTATGATTTGCTCTCATCTGCCAACNAGTTGAGGGCAGGTGATAAGGGAACAGTAAAGCTAATCGGCACGATTATTTAATAATGCTGTATAAGGAGAAGAGGGCAGTTAATGACAGGATCACAGAACAACGCTTTTAATTGGTGTGTTTCACTTTTGTCAGTGCTAACGCTGACAACCGCCTCTATTTGTTGGGGGGCTGGCAAAATCCTTTTTGAGGAAGACTTTGAGGCCAAAAAAATTAACAAGGACGTGTGGGTCCCTAGCCCCACCTGGAAGATAATTGATGGAACTTTGGACATTTTGGGCGGCGGCGAAGGCTATACGTTGAAAAACGATTTCACTGACTTTGAGTTCTCGGCTGATTTTTTAATTGTGGCTGGCTATAATGCATTTTTAATGCGAGTACAAGACGCAGGCAATTTGTACGGTCAT
>PACG01000067.1 GCA_002699335.1 Candidatus Poribacteria bacterium | reverse complement strand
CGGATTTCATGCGGAAAATGCGATGTGTTTTCTAAGATTGAGACACTTTCAGGCTGGATGGAAATATTCGCTGGCACATCTATAATCTCGACGTCTCGCCCCGTATTTTTCCATCGACTAATCATATCTGGGGTTTCCCCCAAATTGCCGTGCTCTTGACCATCCCAGACGGCCAGAGAAACCAATGGGGTATCGTACTCTTGCGCCCTCAAGATCGCTGTGCCATCTACAATTAGGCTGGTAAACTCTAAAAGGACGCGATTATCTTGAGCGGGATAGTCGTTGGCCATTATCACCCGGCCAGCCCGATTCAAAATCCGTTCAAATCGGTTCTTCCACTCTGAATTTCTGTCCACATCGACGCTAGTCTGAACAAAGTGTTCGACAGCATAAGGCAGGATGACATCAATTTCACCTCCCCGCTCTAGCATGGCCTCCAGGAACAGAATATCGGACCCGGCAGCAGCAGAAGCAATGCCAATATCCGCATCTAACTGATTCAGTTGATTAGCGATACGTACTTTGAGTTCGGTTTCTAGATGAACCGGGAAACGGCAATCTACCTCCCCCTCAGGTAGAAGCGGATGACCTGTAAAAACGATAATTTTAGGCAGTGCAAAGCAATCGTCCAACCAGTGAGGGTCTTCACCCAACGCGTCCAACAGCAGTCGCGCATTACGTCTGGTCGAGTTTAGGTTGGCAAAGTTACCTTTTCCCAGTTCACCGGCACGAGTGTAATGCTCTCTGGCTTGCTCTGGTTGGTTCAAAATCAGTAAAACCTCACCCAAAGTTGCTTGAGTCCAATAATCCGGCTCCATGCCTTTGGCCTCTTCCAGACTAATTTGATAGACATGCTGACCGATTCGATGAGCCGTCTCCAAATCACCTTTAATCAAGGCCAATGTGGCAGCGTTAATACCCGTGTAGCCACTGCCCGTATTTTGATAAGAGGTGTAGTAAGCATCAAATGCCTGTTCCAGTTGCGCTGCTTTTTCCTGTTCCTGGTTTTCTTTTTCCCACAAGTCTTTATGGGTTCGACCAAGTAAACCAAGTGTATCGTCGTCTTGATTCCCTTCGGCTTGCAACTCGCGTGCTATTTGGTTGGCTTTGTAAGGCGAACCACCTCTGGCCAGTGTCAGACCATTTAACTGTCTGAGTCGAAGGTCTGTGGTCCAGACTTCCAACCCTTCTGAAATGACGTCAAAGGCCAATAATGGTTCGCCAATGCCTAAAATTCGATGGCCGAGCGAACGATAAATCTCTGGTACTCGCCGCCAAATCTCGGGTGACCGTCCGCGCCAAATTTCGCTCAAGTTCCGGAGATCAAGGCTCTTATCTTCAAGGCGATCAAGGATGCGATGAACTTCGTCTTGCGCTCCCATTTGATCTTGTGTCGGTGGAATAATCCGATAACCCAGGTGCAGAATGGCTTTGATGGCTTCCATCGATGTATTTCGATCGTATTCCTTTTCTGACTCAGGAAGTTGGTCATAGAGTATCAAACAGGGGTGGGTCATAGCCTTATCATCGCGTTCTGGTCCGAGGGTCCAACCATCTTTCAGCCGTTGTTGGGCCCAGATTTCGTGCGTGTTTTCCGATAGCAATTCTGTTAAATCGGCCAATTCTTCTGGCAGTTGCACACTGGAGGTGTCAATAGGCTTAGGGGTGTAACTCATATCAGAATCCTTTTTGTTTCCTATCCATTTCAAAAACAGAGCGTTCGTCCGTATTATTTTGTTCTGTTGTAGGTAGTCCCTAATTTCGAAGCGTAAGGCTCGGTTAGCTATCTAACAAAAGTTATTGTAACACCTTACTAAGTTTGTGACAAAAATTATGAAGCTAGAGCAAAACAACTTGAGCATATCTATAACGACAAAAAATGACAAATTGTCTCAAAAATATCGACGGCTGAGCGAATCGCTCTTCAACCGATGCATTTACTGACAGATAAGGGCTTCTAGATCTGCGGGTTTTACTCACATATCGATGTTGAATCAGGTTGTCTTTTATCTACTATCTGGTTGTAAAATAACTTAAACGATTTCACATAAGATGATCTACTGTATTTGTCATTCTACTAACCAAAGTGATCGATGGTGAAAGATTAAACGGAGCGACCAGGTTTGACGCAAAACGGTCTTGAAGCGATCTTGACAGAGGTCAAAAATAACTGATATACTCATTAACTGCGTGACTTTACCCCCGTTTTTAGATTGGTCAAGTGTACGCACCTGAGGTGCAGGAATAGTAGGGGCAAGTTGGTGGAGGCATAATCTTACTAAACAGTGAATTTAAATTATGAAGCGGACGATTGAAGCCATCCAGGGCATGAAATCGGCAGGAGGGAAAATCGTGGCTTTAACCGCCTACGACTATCCGACTGCCCGGATTCTGAATCAGGCTGAGGTGGATATTATCCTCGTCGGCGATACATTGGGAATGGTCGTTCTCGGCTATGAATCGACAGTTTCGGTAACAATGGACGACATTGTCCACCACACACGAGCCGTTGCTCGTGGTAACCGAACCTGCTTATTAGTAGCAGATCTACCTTATCGCTCTTACACCTCTACTGATCTGGCAATCGCAAATGCGCAACGATTATTTGAGGTTGGAGCAGAAGCGGTTAAGTTTGAGGGCTGCCATCCAGAAATCACGCAAGCTTTAGTTGAACACAACTTGCCGGTGATGGGACACGTTGGATTGCTGCCACAGACCGCAGATAGGTTTCGCGTCCACGGCCGGCGTACCAAGGAGGCACAGGAGATTTTTGACCAAGCCGAAAGACTAGAAGAGGCTGGCTGTTTCGCCTTGGTTTTGGAGTCGATAATCCGGCCATTGGCTGCCGAAATTACGAATTCGCTAACGATTCCGACCATTGGCATCGGTGCTAGTATTGACTGCGACGGGCAGATCCTGGTCTTACACGACATGCTAGGCCTCTTCGATCGCTTCACGCCAACCTTTGTTAAGCGTTATGCAGATCTGGGCAAAGTTATCTCACGAGCGGTTACTACCTACCGGTTAGAGGTTCAACAGGGGCTTTTCCCACATCCAGATCATACCTACAAATAACCAAATTAACGATTTAAGATAAACGGTGGATGGTAACTAAAGGCCGCTTCGCTAGCGAAGCGGGTACATCCGTCAGCAAGGGAAATCAGATGTTCAAAATTGGTCTTATTGGTGACGAAGTTTCACAGGACTTTCAAACAGTTGTCAACCTATCGACAGAATTTAACCTCGATTCAATCGAGATTCGTTCTGTTTGGGATAAACCGCCTCAAGAATTGACGTCCAAAGATGTTGAGGAGATGAAGCGTATTTTGGAGGGAACAGACCTGCAGATCATCGGTCTAGCTTCCCCCTTTTTCAAGTGTGATATCGACGATATGGAAGCACGAAAAGAGCATCTACAGATCCTGAGAGACTGTATTCGACTCGCACACCAATTCGAAGCCACGATTATCCGCACTTTCGCTTTCTGGAAATTCGACAATGTCGAGGATCGGTGGGATGAAATTGTTGCAGCCTACGATGAACCGGTTCAAATGGCTGAGGGCGAAGGTGTGATTTTAGGGATGGAAAACGAATATTCAACTTCGCTAGCGACAGCCTTATTAACGGAGAGATTTATCCGCGAGATCGATAGCTCGAGCGTTCGTGCTATCTGGGATCCAGCCAATGAAGCCCACGCGGAGGATGATGGAGAGACGCCATACCCGGATGCTTACAACCGCCTCAAGCCGCTGATGGTACACGCCCACTTAAAGGATGCAGACCGAAACCCAGAGACCGGCGAAATGGAGTCCGTGCCTGTTGGCGATGGTAAGATCGATTGGCTGGGACAACTGCAAGCTTTCATCGACGATGAGTACGATGGACACTTGACGCTGGAGACCCACTGGCGACCCACCCTTAAGTTAGCAGATGATATTGTTCACACTCCAGGCGGCAGCGAATTCTCTCAGGCGGGTGAACAAGCCTCACGCATCTGCCTTGAAAATCTATTTCGGATTATCGATAATCTGGATCGATAGCGAGACCAGAGAACTCAATCGTCAACAACCAGCTTTTAATTTTTACTCGATAGCGAAGCGGCGCTGATAGAGTTAGCTAGCAAGAGTTAAACTAGCTCGATCTTGAAACATTGATCCATGTCACAAGATGCGAAGTCAGAATTGGCAGAGTCGGCAAGTACGGACTTCATCGAAATCCGTGGAGCCGGTGAACATAACCTGCGAAACGTAGATCTCTGTTTACCCAAAAATCAACTGATCGTCTTTACGGGTGTGAGTGGCTCCGGTAAATCGTCGTTAGCGTTTGACACGATTTACGCTGAAGGTCAACGTCGCTATATCGAGTCGCTCTCGTCCTACGCGCGTCAGTTTTTGGGGCAAATCGAAAAACCACGGGTCGATTCTATTGCTGGCCTTTCGCCCGCCATCTCCATCGATCAAAAAACGGTCAGTAATAATCCTCGCTCGACGGTTGCCACCATCACCGGTATTTACGACTATCTGCGGGTGCTGTATACCAACGTTGGCAAGCTCCACTGTCTTGAATGTAGGCAGCCACTAGGTGCGCAAACCGCCGACCAGATTATCAACCAGATCTTGACATTGCCTGATAAAACCCGTTTTCTAATCTTGGCACCCATCGTTCGAAGCCGACGCGGTCGACATAAGCGAGAACTCGATGATGCCTTACGATTGGGATATGCCCGTGCTAGAATTGATGGGCAGATTGTTCAGTTAGTCGACGATATCCCACTTGACACACGTCAGCGACACAACATCGAAATCGTGATTGACCGCTTGATTCAGAAACCGGGAATCCGACCACGATTAGCTGACGCTGTCGAAACGGCGCTACGAATGGGAGAGGGGAACCTGATTCTTAGTGTGGTCGCTGATAGCGATCAGGCTGAATATACAGAGGATCAGTTTTTTAGTAGAAACTTGACCTGTGGTAGCTGCCAAATCAATTTTGAGACACCAACGCCCAGTGATTTCTCTTTTAATAGCCCCTCTGGTATGTGTCCGGCCTGTCGCGGGTTGGGAACGGTTGAAATGGTAATGCCCGACCGGGTTGTTCCGGATGAATCGCTCTCCATTGCTGACGGCGCAGTGCTACCCTGGGGTAAACTGGAAGATCGGCAAGCCCTGTTCATCGCCCATAGCTTAACCGACCATTATCAGTTTAGTTTGGAACAACCCTGGTGCGAATTAGATTCGTTGCATCAGCGGGTTGTTTTGGAAGGGACCCAAGGGGATCAGATCCCGATGATCTACCGGTGGTACAGAAACCGACGACATAAAAGGCGACGGGCTTACGATGGAGTTTTAGCCGAACTGATGATCGAATTCGCTTATGCCCAGGAGATCCAGGACACTAAATGGCTGAAGTCGGCAAAGCATTACTTAGCGCCACAAATCTGTCCGGAGTGTAACGGAAAGCGTATCAAAAAGTCAGTGCAGGCAGTGACCATTCAAAATCAATCGATCATCGATCTCACCGAGATGACGATCGACGATTGCCTCCAATTTTTTGAAAGTCTAGCTCTGCCTAAACGTGACCGGTTGATTGCCAGAGAACTGCTGAAAGAGATTCGAGGTCGCCTCAAGCTTTTAACCAATGTCGGATTAGGTTATTTATCCCTTAACCGAATGGCACCAACGCTATCAGGTGGAGAGTCGCAACGGATTCGGCTGGCCTCGCAGATTGGGGCCGGGTTGCAGAACGTTATCTACGTTTTGGACGAACCCAGTATCGGCCTACACACACGCGACAATAAACATCTGCTAACTACCTTGAAGCATCTACGGAATCAAGGCAATACGGTGATTGTAGTAGAGCATGATGAAGATACAATGTGGTCGGCAGATCTGCTGGTCGATTTCGGGCCTGGGGCGGGGATTAATGGTGGCCAAGTCGTGTCGGTCGGCCCTCCCTGCGAGGTTGCAGAGAAGGCCGATTCGCTAACAGCCAAATATTTGCGCAAAGAGCTCGAAATTTCGATTCCCAAAGTCCGTCGAACAGCCAAGCTCACTGATCAAGGAGATCCTCTTTATCTCGAAATTCGAGGGGCCAAACACAATAATCTGAAAAATGTCGATGTCCAAATTCCTGTTGGTGTCTTCATCTGTATAACAGGGGTTAGTGGGTCTGGAAAAAGCTCACTGATAAACGATATTTTGCACAAAGCTCTGGATCGAGATTTAATGCGAGCCGGGACAATACCTGGCGAATATCGGGAAATTCGTGCTTTAGCCGGCAACCAAGTTGTTGACGATTTACGTCAGGTGATCGATAAAGTTATTGCCATCGATCAATCTCCGATCGGGCGAATTCCTCGTTCTAACCCCGCCACCTATACCAAACTCTTTGACCAGATTCGAAACTTTTATACCGAACTGCCCGAATCTAAGGTTCGAGGATATAAGCCTGGACGTTTCAGTTTCAACGTAAAAGGGGGGCGTTGCGAAGCCTGTGAAGGAAATGGAGCCAATAAGATCGAAATGCAGCTTTTGGCAGATGTTTGGGTAACCTGCAACGTCTGCAGTGGGTCTCGATACAATCAAGAAACCCTATCGGTAAAATATAAAGGTAAGTCGATAGCTGATATTTTGAACATGGACGTGCAGGAGGCACTCAGCCACTTCAGTGCGATCCCCAAAGTGGCTAAAATTCTGCAAACCTTACAAGACGTAGGGATGGAATATATGAAAGTTGGGCAACCATCGCCGACCCTGTCGGGAGGAGAAGCCCAACGAATTAAGCTGGCGAGAGAACTCTCTAAGCGGAGTACGGGTAAAACGCTGTACGTTTTAGATGAACCGACAACAGGTTTGCACTTCGACGATGTAAAAAAACTGTTGCGCTCGTTGCATCGATTTGTCAATTCTGGTAATACCGTGGTGGTGATCGAACACAATTTAGAAGTAATAAAAACGGCGGATTATATTGTAGATCTGGGACCTGAAGGCGGCGAGGCCGGCGGTCAGATTATCGCCGTCGGAACACCTGAAACCGCGGCGCAGATAGAAACTTCATATACCGGACAAGCACTAAAAGTCGTACTTTCTAACAAAGAGATCAAAAGTATCCCATCGCAATCAGTAGCCATTGAACAAGTGCGACAACCTCAGGTCGGCGCCTTCGATGGAAGTTCTGAGCCCAGAGCCCGTCCTGGGGAATTGTCACCTCTACCAACTAGGCTCCAAACCACAAAACCATCAGCGATCAGTGTTTTTGGCGCCAGCGAACATAACCTGAAAGGGTTGACTGTAGAAATCCCGCATGGAAAACTAACGGCTTTCACCGGGGTGAGCGGGTCGGGTAAATCGTCGCTAGCGCTGGATACTATTTATGCTGAGGGACAACGGAGATATATCGGGTCTCTGTCGGCTTATGCACGTCAGTTTTTAGGCCAAATGGAGAAACCACAGGTGGATCGAATCGAGGGCTTATCTCCTGCCATTGCCCTCGAGCGCAAGGGTCAGAATAAAAACCCACGTTCAACTGTTGGTACTATTACGGAGATCTACGACTATCTTCGGGTGCTGTACGCCAGAATAGGGCAAGCTCATTGTCCAAACTGCGGGCAGTCGGTCCAAGCTCAGACAGAACAACAAATTATAACTGAAGTCCTCAACTTGCCGGACCGATCCCGGATCTATGTTTTGTCACCCTTAGATCTGCAGGTGGACTACGATGATGAACCGTTGGCTGAAATTCTGCAGCACCTGGTTCGAGAGGGATATGCACGCGTTGAAGTCAATAAGCGAATCTATCCGCTCGATCAAGTGCCAACTCACCTAATTCCAAAACCTTACTCACTAAACCTAGTCATCGACCGTTTGCTCATCTCCCAGGACAATTTAGAGAAAGGTCGGTTGGCAGAAGCCATTGAAGTCGCTTTGGCTAAAAGCGAAAGGATGGTAGTAATTCGGATTGAGCCAAACCAAGCAGAGAATAAGATTAAGCCGATTTATCAGGCCTTCACCACTCAGTTTGCCTGTGTTCCCTGTGATGAGATCTTTCCAGAATTAACGCCGCAACACTTCTCTTTTAACAGCCAAATAGGACGGTGTTCAACCTGTCAAGGGCTCGGTACACTCGGTAGAGATCCAACATCTTGTCCAGATTGTCAAGGCACGAGGCTTCAGCCTTTTCCACGTCGAGTGACCATACCTGCCCTCGATTGGCGTCTGAGCGAAAGTGTGTCCTCAACTCAACCTCTGGTTGGTCTGAACGGAGACGAGGATCGGGGGAATGAATTGACCTTAGCCGAAATTACGGCCTTGTCAATTAGTGACACTGCCCAATTTTTTCAACAGATTGACCTAAGCGACTACCAGTTGACGGTTGGGCAAGAGCTGCTGAATGAGATTCAAAACCGTCTTCAGTTTTTAGTGGATATTGGTTTACACTATTTGACTTTGAATAATATTGCACCAACTCTGTCAGGAGGTGAATTCCAACGGATTCAGTTAGCCAATCAACTCGGTAGTGGCTTGACAGGAGTCACTTATATTCTGGATGAACCGACGATTGGCTTACATCAGCGAGACAACCAGCGGCTGGTCGAGGCACTGAAAAAATTGCGGGATCTGGGGAACAGTGTATTGGTAATAGAACACGACGCATGTACCATTTCCGAATCCGATCATCTGCTCGATTTTGGACCTGGAGCGGGGCAGTTTGGTGGACAAATTGTGGCCCAGGGCACACCAAACGAGGTTCGGGCTAATCCGGCCTCCTTGACAGGCCAGTATCTGTCTAGGACCCTGCTTGTCGACACTCCGACNAAACAACGGCTGGTTCATGCAGGTATGGGTGTGGATCAGACGCAAACATGCCTTAGACCTAACCTCTGGTTGGCCCAGTCGGGGATCTCCCAAATTGAGATTCTCGGTGCAAGTACCCATAACCTAAAAAATATCGATGTTACTATTCCAGTTGGGATGATAACCTGTGTGACAGGAGTTTCAGGATGTGGTAAAAGCTCGCTGGTAGAACACACTCTATTCCCGATTGTCTCGGCTAATTTGAATCGAGCTACAATTCCTGCGACTACCCGAGCGCGAGGGATTCGTGGACTAGAGCATACTAATACTGTCATTAACGTTGATCAGAATCCGATTGGTGAAAGCCCCCGATCCAATCTGGCCACTTATACCGATTTGTTTACGAAAATTCGAGGCCTGTTTGCGGCTCAGGATGCATCTCAAAAGCGCGGATACAACGCACTTCGTTTCAGTTTCAACATGGCAATCGGTCAGTGCGAAGCCTGTCAGGGGCTTGGGTACAATCGGATCGAGATGTACTTCTTGACCGATGTTTGGGTTAAGTGCGACACCTGTGACGGTACCGGCTACAACCGGGAAACGCTCGAAATTCGCTATCGAGGAAAGAACATCGCCGAGATTCTCCAAATGACAGTAGCGTCAGCAGCTGACTTTTTCCAGGATCAGACCAACATTCGCCGACCGCTACAGATGTTAAAGGATGTAGGCCTAGAGTATATGCAGTTGGGACAACCTGGAACGACCCTATCGGGGGGGGAGGCGCAACGGATTAAACTAGCTAGTGAACTGTCCCGTCGAGGGCGTGGTCGTACTCTTTACTTAATGGATGAACCGACGACCGGGTTACATGCCGCCGATGTCCACAAACTAATGAAAGTGATCAACCGCTTGGTTGACCAGGATAATACAGTGGTTATCATCGAACACAATTTGGACGTTATCAAATGCGCAGATTGGGTAATTGATCTGGGACCAGAAGGNGGCCATGAAGGTGGAGAACTGATTGCCTGTGGAACACCGGAACAAGTCGCCGAAGTCGAGGCGTCACACACTGGTCGATTTTTAAAACAGATTCTTGCAAACTAGCTATTATTCGCGANCAATCCCTCCTGAAGGAAAAGGATGTTGGTCTTTATTCTGTATCTACATCGTTGCTTTTCCCTTCACCATCTATTCTCAAAATATCGACCTAGATTTAGAGCCCAAAAAGACTATCATTAGTCGCATCGAGATTGTTGGAAATACAATCTTGAGCCGACGACAAATTAAGGATCTCTTGGTAATTGGAGTCGATCAGGAGTATGATCTAGACCAACTTGAGATCGGTTTAGATCAGATTCTCACTGCCTACCGACAAGAAGGCTACGGTTGGACACAAATCGCAGTAGATAACGAGTCCTTGGCCAATCAGCAGATCATTCTCAAACTTCAGGTCGAAGAGGTCAAAACAGTTCAATTAGGACATGTCGAGATTGTCGGTAACCAACGATTTACCAAAACAGAGATGTTAGAAGTACTTGAACTAGATAGCACTCTAACGCAGTCTGGATTACAAGACGGAATAGATCGGCTGTTGAAGATCTACAGCGACCACGGCTACCCCAAAGTCGAAATTAAACTGACTGCATTGGAATTCACCTCAAATCCCGCTAACCGAACTAATCGCCGTTTGAGTTGTCGGTTGGTGATTCGGGAAGGTCACCAGACAGAGATTGGTGTATTGCGGATTCACGGATTACAAAAGACAAAAGCGGATATTGTCCGGAGAGAACTACCAATTCAGACAGGTCAAGTATTCGATCAACGGAAGATCGACCAAGCAGTACACCGTCTGCGAAATTTGGGATATTTTTATCAAATCCAGCATCGGTTAGTAGACCGGGGTCAGATTGATTTTGAAGCTAATGTAGTCGAGGCGAAAACTGGTCGNTTAAGTGGCGTAATCGGTTATGCACCGACGGGAGAAGCGGACCTTCCGTCGGATCGACCGCGCTTGACAGGTATGTTAGAAGCCTCGGAAAGCAATCTGTTCGGAACGGGGCGAAAAATGAAACTTCTATGGAAGTCGGGCACAGCATCAATTTTTGAAGTCGGTTATGAAGAACCGTGGGTCTTTCAACAACCGATTTCTGTCGGTTTATCCTATGCCCAAATCAGTCGGTCTTCACTGGCCGGTTCTCCAGCCCTACATGCTTCTGGGTTCAATACCAGCTTCCCGNCCACAGGCGACAGTCAACCGAACCCACCCTTTTNTGACACCCCGATCGATGAAAGGAGGGCCGATCTGTATTTGAAGACNCAGTTCCAACACTATTTTGAAAGTANGTTGCAGCTCTCCTATAAACAGATTTTCACCCTAAATATGGATGGATTTGACGCTCGGCGGCAGAAATATGCGNTGGCAGTTAGCCTGTCCAGAGATAGTCGTGACTTTTATCTATCGCCTACGCAAGGACGACGAGAGCACCTTGCTTTTGAATGGTCAAAAGGAGATCTAAATCTCAACAAGGGATGGGTCGATTTAGAACTGTTTTTCACCTTGTGGGTNAAACAGGTATTAGCAATCGGCTTACACGGTGCGGCNGCTTGGGGGCGTGATCTGACAGATCTACAGNCTCTTCCAACAGAGCGGTTTTTTCTGGGTGGGGCCAATACGGTACGGAGTTACGAGGAGGACTGGTTTTCTGGGATTCGTCGACTGTACGCCAATATTGAGTATCGCTATCATTTGAGGAGTCGATCGCAGGTCTTCACCTTTTTGGATTTCGGATCAGTGGCTCAAAATAGCTGGCGTTTTGAGCCCATAAAAATTGGTTATGGCCTTGGTGTTCGGTTGGAATCGCAAAGCGGTATCCTTCGACTTGACTACGGAATCAACCCTGAAGGATCGCTTTCATCGGGAAAATTACATGTCAATTTGGGGACAACCTTCTNATTTTAGACCGAAAATTATCTTGCATTGGACTATGAGTTATGATACCCTTCTGTGGAAATCGCGTGGCCCGTGCCGTCCGTGTATTTGTAGCGGTGTATACNATTAGATTAGGCGTTCAATGTTAGGTTAGCCGGCAAGCATAATTTTCTCTGTATCTGTCTCAGTCCACGGANTTAGGGCTGAGTGTAAAAGAGTGGGATACTTCTCCCGCTCTTTTGTTTTTTACGGGTAAATGTCTACAGAATCACTAAAAACGTCAATCGCCAATTTAATTGATCCGATTCTGAAAGCCGAAGGCGCAGAATTAGTCGACGTGGAGTTAGAANAACACCGTAATCGTAAGACGTTGAGATTGTTAATTTACAACCCTGGAGGCGTTTCCATAGAGGATTGCCGTCGTGTTGCAAAGATGTTACAGCCAGTTCTGGTGGTTCATCAACTGTTGGCCGATGATTGGAACTTTGAAGTCGCTTCCCCAGGATTGGATCGGCCATTACGGACATTTGATGATTTTCGGCGCAATTGCGGTCAACCGGTGACGGTCAACTATCTCGATCACGGGCAAAATCGTCATTTAGTAGGAATCATTACGAACGTTACTAATGGGGTTGTAGCACTACAGTCGATTCCAAACAATAAAACCAATTCACCTAAGAATCATCAGGAACAGGAAATCGACATTCAGATCGCAAATATCACCAAAGCTAAGATTGAGTTAATTTGGTAGCTTAAAAAACGGTCTGCACAAAGACGATGATAGTGGAGATGAAACGATGAACGACTTAATTTCAATCGTTCGCCAAATGATGGGGCAAACTGAGTTGTCACAAGAAATCTTTATTGATGCCATTGANTCCGCTTTGATGCAAGCAGCGCGCAGGCGATATGGCACTACCNACGGTATAAACATCGAAATCGATAGAGACCTCGGTGNGATCCGGTGTTTTGTGCCTAAAAGAGTCGTCGATATTATGAAAAGCTATGCCAGGGAAATCCCAATCGAGGAAGCCAGGCTAATTAAACCAGATGCAGTTATCGATGAAATTATCGAAGTTGAAGCAGATCTNAAAGACTTCGGGNGAATTGAGGCTGCTACTGCACGACAAATACTGGTACAGAAAATTAAGGATGCGGAAAAAGAGCAAGTTTTGCAAGAGTTCAATGATAGGGTGGGTGAACTGGTAACAGGTTATGTTCAGCATATTGAAAACCGAAACGTCATCTTAGAACTGGACCGGACAGAAGGGATCTTACCGTATAGCGACTTGGCCGANTTTTCCTCTCATAGCCGACCTAACTATCGGCGAGGAGAAGCACTGAAATGCTTGGTGACAAGCGTGGAGGACACACCACATGGGCTGGAAATCCAGCTTTCCAGAGCTGGTAACGGCCTGATTACCCAACTGTTCGAATTAGAAGTTCCGGAAGTCGAAGATGGTTTGGTCGAAATAAAGGCGATCGCCCGCGACCCGGGAGATCGTTCTAAAGTCGCGGTTCATTCCAACGAGCCGGGGATAGATCCGGTAGGAACTTGTGTTGGGATCAGAGGATCACGGGTNCGTGCTATTGTCGAAGAATTGAAGGGTGAAAAAATTGAACTGATCGAATGGAATGCAGATCCTACTATTTTTGTTAAAAATTCCCTTCAGCCAGCTAAAATTGCCCGGGCGACTCCTAGTGAAACTGAAGACGGAGTCGTAAAAGTGGTGGTACCGGACGACCAACTCTCTCTAGCAATTGGTAAACGGGGCCAAAATGTTCGTCTCTCGGCCCGGTTGACAATGCACAGAATCGATATCGTTAGCGAAACAGAAGCTGTGGATCAACTCAAAGCAGAGATGGCTGATGTCTTTTCCAGCAAAGAAGCCAAAGATAAAAGTTGTCCAGCGGATGTACCTACTCTTGACGAATCTCCAATGGTAAATGATATAACCGAAATCCATGGCATCGGCCCGAAAACGGCGGAGGCCTTAACTATGGCCGGCTTTACCTCCATTGAGGCTCTTGCCGAGTCAGAAGTGACTGATCTGGCCAACGTGCTCGGCGAAAAAACAGCTCAACGAATTCATCAATCAGCACAAGCTTTGCAACAGAACGTAGATGAACAAACTTCCCCTGATACTGAATAAGCCGAAGCTTCAGCAGGATGAATTGTCTAACTCGTACCGGTTGTCCTGTAGCTGATTGGCATGCACGTTCACTTTCCCATGTACCGGTTCGAACCTGTTTGGGCTGTCGAAACAGGTTTCCTAAAAATCAGCTAATACGGTTAGCCATAGATTCGAACGGAGTCGTTAACATGGATCTAGAGAGTAAGTATTTAGGAAGGGGAGCTTATACTTGTTCGAGTCTGAAGTGTATCGAACAAATTACCGGGGGAAATGACCAGAGCAGGCGTAAATCTGCCCAGATTCTGAGTAGGTCTCTAAGAAGCCGGATTTCTGAGAAAGAGGTAGCAAAATTGAANACTATATTATTGAAGCTACAGACCTAACAGAAGCAGTTAGAGCGGGTCCATCCATTGCGGCACCCGCGAGTCGGCCTTTAGTTGCAACAACTTACTACATCTGCTACATTCGCGTAAGCCTTTTCGAATAGGGGGCATCAAAATGACAAACCAACAAACATCAAGTAAAAGCAAGAACAGTCGTGTTTATGAACTGGCCAAACAATACAATCTAACTAGTAAGGCTTTTATTGAACAGTTGGCAAACTACGGGATCGAAGTCAAAAGCCACATGAGTACGCTAGATCCGGAGACAGTTGAGTTAATCGGATCTGAGATTGAAGGCGCAGATGTCGAGTCCAAAACCGGAGCCGTCGCTGACATAGAACCGGTGGATGTATCCGCTCAGCCAGCCGTCACTGAAGCCGAAATCAAAGAAATCACAGTCGAAATTGAAACATCACCGGCTGAAGCGGTAACGCCCAAGAAATCGAGGAGAAAGAAGAAAGGGAAAGCGAAAAGCAAGCGGGAAATTAGATCTAGCCTTTCGAAGGCACCTCCTCCCCAGAAAAGGCCATCTAAACTAGAAGTTGCCGAGAGTCAAGACGAAGATACCAGCGATATCCCTGAAATCGTCGAAGGTATTGCTGTTGGACAATTGGCAACGGCACTTAAAAAGAATCCAACTGAAGTAATTATGCAGTTGATGAAATTAGGAATCATGGCTAATATTAACCAAAAATTAGACTTCGAGACACTGGGGATGATTAGCCAAATCTTTGATTTTACCCCTGTTCGACAACGTTCTTTGGAAGAACAAGTTCTTGCCAAGATAGCAGATGATCCTGTAGATCTGGTTCCCAGATCACCGGTGGTGACGATAATGGGGCATGTAGATCACGGTAAAACGTCTTTGCTGGATGCAATCCGTCAATCGAATGTCCTACAGACTGAAGCTGGTAGCATTACTCAACATATCGGTGCTTATCATGTTGAGTTAGAAAGTGGAAAGGTGGTTTTCTTGGATACGCCAGGTCACGCCGCCTTCACGGCCATGCGGGCCAGAGGGGCCGAAGTGACCGATATTGTTGTCCTGATTGTAGCCGCGGATGATGGCATTATGCCACAAACCGTGGAAGCCATCAGTCATGCCAAAGCGGCGGAAGTGCCAATCGTAGTCGCCATCAATAAAATCGACGTCGCCGGTGCTAGATCTGACTATGTCAAACAACAATTAATCGAACACGATCTAATGCCAGAGGAGTGGGGTGGTCAAACAACCGTGGCAGAGATTTCAGCACTAGAACAGACCGGCGTAGGCGATCTATTGGAACTGCTGCTTTTGGAAGCTGAGTTACTAGAGTTGGAAGCCAACCCGAATAAGTTGGCTCGTGCAACAGTCATTGAAGCCAAATTGGACCAAGGGCGCGGTGCCGCAGCTACAATTCTGGTACAAGAAGGAACACTTAGGATTGGTAGCTCTTTTGTAGCGGGGATGTATTCTGGTCGTGTCCGGGCCATGATCGATGATCGGGGGAACCAGGTCAAAGAAGCGAAGCCTTCAACGCCGGTCGAAGTCCTCGGATTCAACGGCGTTCCAGAAGCCGGTGACACCTTTTACGCTGTAGAATCGGAGAGAGTTGCTAAAGAAATCAGCGATAAACGCCAGGCTGAACGTCGAGAGGTTCAATTGGGTTCAAATAGCAAAGTTACACTAGAAGCCCTTTTTGAACAGATTAAAGCCGGTGATGTCAAGGATCTAAACATTATTCTTAAGGGAGATGTTCAGGGGTCGGTTCAGGCTATAGCGGAATCACTCAAGGAACTCAGTAACAAAGAAGTCAAGGTNAATATAATTCACCAAGGGGTCGGCGGCATAACGGAAGCTGATATTTTGTTAGCCATAGCGTCAAATGCAATTGTGGTCGGGTTCCATGTTCGACCGACAACAGAAGCGATAAGAACTTCAGATGCAGAAGGCATTGATGTTCGAAGCTACAATATTATCTACGATCTTATCAATGATGTTAGGTCTGCCATCGAAGGTCTATTAGAGCCAGAAATCCGGGAGATTGTATTGGGCCGTGCGATTATCCGCGAAATTTTCCATGTTCCTCGTGCTGGTACGGTAGCTGGTAGTTACGTCAATTGGGGGAAAGTCGTCCACAACCAACCGCTACGGGTTCTACGGAATAACCGCCTAATTTACGAGGGAAATACCGACTCCCTACGGCGATTCCAAGATGACGTAACTGAGGTAGCGACGAATTACGAGTGTGGGATTTCCATCAATGGGTTCGATGATTTCAAAGTCGACGATGTCCTAGAGTGTTATTCCCAAGAGCGAGTGGCACGTAAACTTCAGTGAAGGCAGCTCTTCTAGAGAAGAGGCNTCTTCTGTAAGCCGTACAGCTCAATAACGAAGTTATCTTTGCCAAGAAAGTCGAGTTTGATTAGACACGGGTTCCGCAATGCATATTGGCGTTTGCACTGTTTACCTCTCTATTCCAGAAAGTCAGTCATTGAAAGATAAACGCCAAGTAATCAAAAGCCTGATTGACCGCATCAAAAACCGCTTTAATGTCGCCGTTGCAGAGGTTGATGCGTTGGATACGCATCAACGTTCTGTTATTGGCCTGGTTTCCATTTCCAATAGCCCACAGCACCTTAACCAAATGCTATCTCGTACCATCGAGTTTATCGAAAACATGCACTTAGCTGTGCTTCTTGACTATGAGATGGATTTAAGTTATTAATTGGGTTTTGAGGAATGAAGAAGCCGGACGAAAGGTTTCTCCGTCCCGACCTTTCGATGTGTCACAAACCAGACTCGAAAGGGAAACATTCTGATGAAACAAAGGTACCGCTTCGCTAACGAGGCATTATTAAAATAACGCCATGGCTGGTTTTAGACGAATTGAACGGGTGGCAGAACTTATCCAAAGAGAGTTAAGCTCTATTTTGCAGAACGAAGTCAGGGACCCGCGCCTTGCCTTTTGTACCGTTGCCCATGTCGAATTAACATCAGATCTAAGGTATGCCAAAGTGATGGTTAGTACGGTCAGCGACCAAAAAGAGGATGTTTTAATGGCACTGGAAAAAGCCAGCGGTTTTTTGCGTCGCCAAGTTGGGACTCGGATAGATTTACGGTACGCACCAGAACTCCGCTTTAGAATTGATAATACCGTTGATCGATTGATGGAAATAGATCAAATGCTAGCTTCTATTCGAAAATCAGATCTATGAGTAGGCCTGTCTGCTTCATCGTTGACGCTCAAGCCGGTAGATGGTGGGACTGTGCCGGCTTCTGTCAGGATAGGCGGCTTCAGACCAATCTGGTCAATTGAGACAGAAAATCTAGATTTAAGCCGATGGTACAAAAATACTTTGAAGTTTTAAACCTGCTTGGTCAATACCAGCATTTTGCCCTAACGACCCATGTTAATCCTGATGGTGANGCCCTGGGTTCGGAATTGGCACTTTATTCAATCTTAAAGGACTTGGGGAAACGTGTCCATATTTTTAATACTGATATAACTCCTGAAATCTATCACTTTCTCCCTTTTCAGCACCACATCAAACCCCCCGCTGATCTTAAAACGGTTTATTCAGGTATAATGCCGGAAGTNTTGGTCGTACTGGATTCGGGTAGCTTAGACCGAATTGGNGATCAGCTAGCTCGTCAGCTTCAACCTACAGAAGNCATTGTCAACATTGATCACCATAATACTGCTACTAAATTTGGGGATCTCAACTTGATTGAGACCGGGGCATCGTCGACAGCTGAGATTGTTTATCGTTTAATTCAGGCCAGTGGGCTGGAGGTGGGGCCGGAGCGTGCCCTCTGCCTGTATACAGGTCTAATGTTTGATACCGGTTGTTTTCGCTACTCCAACTCAACGTCTGTCGCACACCGGATTGCCGCTGACTTAATCGAGGAGGGAATCTCGGTTGATGAAGTTTATCGCTTTGTTTACGATACCGTTCCTCAAGTTCGATTACATTTGTTAGGGGATGTCTTGCAGACTTTGGAAACAACAGAAGATGCTAAGATTGNCTGGCTCTCTGTTACCCAAGACGTACTAAAGGAAAATAGAGCCTCTTCGAATGACCTGGAAGGGTTTGTCAATTACATTAGATCTATTGATTCGGTTGAGGTCGCAATTGTGGCTAACGAATTGGAAACTGGAGACACCAAAATCAGTATGCGAAGTAAAACGTATGTTGATGTTGGTCAGATTTGTAGATTACACGATGGTGGCGGTCATGTCCGTGCTGCAGGCTGTCTGATTCAGGAGCCTTTGCACGAAGCCCTAGCGAAGATCGTCGCTAGTACACGGTTACATATAGATGGATGGCATTCTGAATCTGAATAAACCCTTCGGCATTACCTCCCGGCGGGCAATGGATCAAGTACAGAGACTCCTACAAGTTAAAAAAGCTGGACACGGTGGCACTTTAGATCCAATAGCGACAGGGGTCTTACTGATTTGTCTAGGACGAGCGACCAAATTGTTTGAAGCTCTGCAAGTTGGTACAAAAACCTACCAGGCCACCATGATGCTCGGGCTAACTACCGACAGCTTTGATACTAGCGGGGAAATTCTCTCCACTTCAGACGCCAGCCAGATTACTACCGATCAGATTGAGCAGGTTCTTTGTCGTTTCACCGGTCAGATCGAGCAGACCGTTCCAATGTTTTCGGCTGTTAAGCGCCAAGGGATACCGCTCTACAAGATGGCTCGAAAAGGGATTCAGCTAGACGATCTACCAAAAAGAAGAGTGGAGATCTCTTCATTGGAACTGATCTCGGTCGATCTAACACCCCCATTCACTGATGAACACCTAGCGGGTGCCCTTTGTTCCCAGCCTTTCGACATGTCGCAACCAAGGNCCGAAGGGGCGTCCGCTCATACTTCCACTCTTAATGCGACTTTCCGGATTATCTGTACTAAAGGCACCTATATTCGATCTCTGGTTTCGGATATCGGAAAAGATCTCGCCTGTGGGGCCGCACTGTCCGGGTTGACCCGGACTAGCTCAGGCGTCTTTCATTTACAAGACGCATATACCATCGAACAAATCAAACAAAACCCGTCAATTGCAAGCGATGCGATCATTCCATTGGAACAGGCTCGTCAGGTCTTAGACCATTACCGGGGCCAGCTTTACTCCGACAAAGGGCCAAAGGCTTGTTGGTAATCGACAGCTACGACTCGCCGATTACCAACTCTGGTATAGTGCTAACTGTCGGTATCTTCGACGGCATTCACCTCGGCCACCAGACTGTTTTTGAAGAAATACTTCGTTGGGGGAAAATGAGGNAATTACCAACGNCAGTGATGACATTCGATCCGTCTCCAACTGAGTTCNTGCGACCTGACCATGCACCTCCCAGGCTTACACAATTGAGCCAGAAAATCGATATTCTGCGTTCTTTTGGTCTAGATGCGGTTTTCGTCCTNAAATTTGATGCTCGACTGGCAAGTACGGCACCTGAAGATTTCATTTCGCTGATATTAGTGCAGCAGCTAAAGGTCCGGCACCTCGTCATTGGCTATGACTGGCACTTTGGCCAAAACCGCAGCGGAAATACGGAGATGTTGCAGGCATACGGTAAGAAGTATGGATTTGGTGTTACGGTTGTTGAACCGCAGCAAGTCGATGGTGTTTCCGTCCATAGCACTCAAATTCGTTCTGCTATTATTGAGGGGAACTTAGATTTAGTGCGAACGATGTTAGGCCACCCTTATACANTTCGGGGATCTGTTGTCAGTGGGAACCAACACGGTCAAAGCCTCGGTTTTCCAACTGCGAACATAGAAGCCGGACGACAAATGTTACCTCCGAACGGGGTCTATGCAGTGCGGGCTATACTGAATCCGTCTGGTGACTGTGGAGCAATAACCTATTTTGGGGTCGCCAATATAGGTATTCGTCCAACTTTCGGCGGCGACAAGCGACAAGCTGAAGTTCACTTACTTAACTTTGATCAGGATATTTACGGACAGGAATTAGATCTTATTTTTTGNCAGAAAATTCGAGAGGAACATAAATTTCCAGATTTGGCGACTTTGGCTAATCAGATTCGGCGAGATATTGTTGTGGCTCAGTCTGCGTTGAAACTCAGCTAGAATTTAATTTACAAATTGTAATAAGGTGTGGTATAGTAGCNCTGCATTATAGCCTAATCCAATTACAATAAAGGGAAGACGTAAGATCNGGAGTATATAATTTTGGGGTTAAATAAAGAAGTAACGCAACAAATTGTACAAGAGCAAAAAATGCATGACACAGACACTGGCTCTCCAGAAGTTCAGATCTCGTTGTTGAACGCAAGAATTCAGAAGTTGACTCAGCATTTGCGCATACACCAAAAAGACCATCATTCTCGATATGGTATGTTTAAGCTCGTCGGGCAACAAAGGCGACTACTTCGCTATTTATACAATACCGACGCACCGCGCTATCGCCAACTGATCCAGAAGATAGGTCTTAGAGATATGATTAGTAGAAGAGGATAACCTGCACCGTAGTAGAAGCATTGGAGAAACAGAGTTTAGGATAAAAATTAAGGAGTTAGAAATAAGTTGAAAGTAGAAATGCAACTGGGGAGAGAAACGCTCTCTATTGAAACAGGGAAAGTTGCAAAACAGGCAGACGGTTCAGCATGGATACAATATGGTGGGACAGTTGTTTTAGTAACAGCGGTAGCAGATAGGAGAGAAGCAGATAAAGATTTTTTTCCCTTAACTGTTGACTATCGAGAACGAGGATACGCCGGCGGGAAGATTCCAGGTGTCTACGGACGACGAGAACCGAGACCAGGTGTGACAGAACAGTTGACTTCCCGCTTGATTGACCATTGTATACGTCCTCTTTTTCCAAAAGATTACAATCAGGAAGTCCAAGTTTTATGCTCGGTACTCTCCTATGATCGAGAGCATTTGGCCAATGTGCCGGCTTTGATCGGCACCTCTGCGGCTCTCAGCATTTCCGA
Source organism: Candidatus Poribacteria bacterium (assembly GCA_002699335.1). Next base: position 4,910 of record PACG01000067.1, on the reverse strand, counting down.
TATTCCCTTTAACGGCCCCGTTGGTGCTATCGTTGTCGGTCGGATTGATAACCAGTTGATTGTTAACCCAACGGCTGAAGAGATGGATCAGTGCGAATTAGAACTCTTTGTTAGTGGCAATCAAAATGCCGTTATGTCGGTCGAAGGCAGTTTGCACGAAATACCAGAAGATGAAGTCATTGACGCAATCGTTTTCGCCCATGAGCAAATTAAAAATATTATCAAATTACAAGNAGGTCTGGTTGCTGTTTGTGGAGTTGAGAAAAGAGAATTCATCAGGAAAAGTATTGATGAGGAGCTAAGGGAAAAAGTAAAATCGCTAGCGGTTTCTAGAATTCGCCAATCAATCGGCACAGCGGAAAAGCAAGAAAGAAGTGATTTCTTAGCCGATTTAGAAGCCGATATCCTAGAGCAGGTTATCGATCCTAATGATAACGAAGAAGTTGTTATGGCCGTTGCTCAAGACACAGGATCTATTCTCAAGGATCTGGAAAAACAGGAGATGAGGGAGTCGATTCTCAATCANGGTACTCGAGTAGACGGACGTGCAGTGACCGAAGTTCGCCCGATTTTAGGCGAGGTTTCGCTTCTGCCAAATGTTCATGGTTCATCCCTTTTCTCGAGAGGTCAGACACAGGCATTGTGTGCGGTGACTTTAGGAACTGGATTAGACGCAGATATTGAGCGAAGTCTAGCCGGCGAGAAGAATAAACCTTTTTTCTTGCATTATAACTTCCCCCCTTATAGTGTTGGTGAAGTCAAACGCATGATGGGGCCTAGCCGCCGCGATATTGGCCACGGTTCATTGGCTGAGAATGCAATCAAAGCGGTTATTCCCGCAAAAGANGAGTTNAACTATACNATTCGNGTNGTTTCGGAAATTTTGGAATCAAATGCCTCGTCTTCGATGGCAACGGTTTGTGGGGCCACACTAGCGCTCCTGGATACTGGTGTACCGTTGACAAAACCTGTTGCGGGTGTCGGCGTAGGTNTGATTAAGGAAGGAGATCAAGAGGTCATCCTGACCGATATGATTGGAGTGGAAGACTTTCTAGGCGACATGGATTTCAAGGTGGCCGGGACCAGAGATGGTATCACGGCTATCCAGATGGACATCAAAATCGATGGAGTAACCCCGGAACTGATGAAGCAAGCGATTCATCAATCTCGTGAGGCCCGCTTATTCGTTTTAGACAAAATGGACGAAATTATCAGCACACCACGTGAAGAACTTTCGCCCTACGCCCCTCGAATTAATACCATCAAAATTCCGGTTGATAAGATCAAAGATGTCATCGGACCGAGAGGCAAAGTTGTCCAGCAGATCCAGGAAGAGACAGGGGTCACGATCAGTATTGAAGATGATGGTCGCGTCGAGATTGCCTCCACCAGTGCTGAAGANGCAGCCAAAGCCGAAGAAAAAGTCAAAGAGATTATCGCGGTTCCAGAAGTCGATAAGGAATACAGCGGTAAGGTTGTTCGGGTTGCCCCTTTTGGTGCGTTTGTCAAGATTTTGCCCAACTGTGATGGGATGGTTCATATTTCGCAGATGGGAAATGGATACGTACGGCAGGTTGAAGATATTCTAAACATTGAGGATGAAGTCACCGTTCGCGTGATATCAATAGACGAGCAAAACCGTGTCGATTTAGCCTTATCTGGCGAAAGTGCGGTTCGTGCTAACGAGATTGCGGAACAAACACCCCGGCGAGAAGATTCTGAAGCTGGAGGGGGTTCTTCTGGACCTCGAAGAAATTCTGGTTACCGAGATGGTGGTAGAACTGGTGCCGGAAACGCCAGAAGACGGGACCGAAGCCGTGAGGGTAGCAGTAGACCGTCGGGTGGCAGCCGGTATCGCAACGAAGGCCAAAGCCGTGACAATGCCCCCCGGATTCCGAAAGGTCGGCCTTAGAAATTGAGAATCAAAGTTTACTCTTGATCTGGCGAAAAGCCTAAATTTCAACTGGTGTNTTTTCCTACTCAAGTCGAAGACGCTAACCTTTGGTTTAGTGCTTGATCGGAGAAATTGAAGATTCCAGATCTCAGGTTCCTTAAGAAAGACAACTTGTTGGAGCAGAAGTGGTTAACACATTTACTGGCTGGCATTTTGGTTGTCCAAGTTATCGTATTGATGTTCTCGTTGAAACATCGGGATCAGATTGTCGAATATACAAAAAATCTACCGGGGTTGATTCAAGACAGTGTCTCCTCCGGTAGCTCAAAAAATAACCGTCCCCGCCCATTTGAATAAAAGTCGCTGTCCCTTCGTCCTAAACTTGCGATCTACCGTAAACATAACTCGAAGGGCCGTTAATAAGCCTACCTTCACTGTAAGCAGCAGTTTCAGGCTTGGGTTCTNATCATCACAAGTCGTTGCTCCTTCGCCCCAAATTTGCGATCTATCGTGAACATAACTCGAAGGGTTACTAGCGAGGCCACTCCGCTAGCGAGGTACAGAGTACAGCGATTTCTAATATATTGACTTCCCGTAATGACAACCGGTTTTCATTTCTTGGTAAGTAAGAGTCTAAGATTCAAGTTAGGCTCATTCAATTCTCTGCTAACTAAACCAATAGAGCAACTGCTGATTGTAGTGACAGTAGTTTGTAATATGATCGGGCCGGTCATGCTCGGTTGTGGTTACGTTTCGACCTCCGATTATCTAAACCATATCGAAACTATCACCGTTACACCTGTGACAGTTGAAGACCCTGATTTTACTTATGAGAGGGCGACCGGTAAACTCTACGACGAAGTTATCCGTGAAGCATTAGTNGACCGTTTTAGCCAAAAGTGGAGAGATGGCAGTCACGCCCAATTAGATNTCATCATCCGGGACTATGACATCAAGGCCATCGACTACGACGCCAATAATCGCCCGATTCGGCTGCAAATGAAATTAGTCGTCGATTATACCTTTAAGGACCAGGTCCGGAGTAAACTGATTGAGCAAAACGACAATTACCAGCAGNTTCATGAGTTTTTTATTGTTTCCGACCGGGGNGAACCGCCAGAGACACTTGGAGAAGCTAAGGGACGATTGGTGGAAGAACTGGTTGATGACCTGTACAGTTTACTCGCGGAACAGTGGTAAGTGGTTTGAGTAGAAGTAATGTTGCTTCATCAACAGGGCGTCTAATTCGTCGACTGCAGCGTGTCGAGTCTGTTTGGAGGAGTAGATGCTCATACATCTACCTGTGCTTAGTTTTATTATTTGCTTGCCAAGGGAAAGACCAATATCTGTCGCTCGCACAGCATGAGCAGTATCTTTATGGTNCTTTGAGTGCAAAGAGTGTAAGTGGATCTAAAGATCTGAGTTTACAGATCCAACAGCGTCTATTTTCCCTCCGCCCCGGATCGAAGGGGAAATTGAGTACAAATAAGCAGAGGCAAATGGATGGCAGGAGCAAAAGCGGAGATTCCCGTTCTGCCAGCGTCACAGATGTTGTAGCCCCGGTAGATCTGCTGCCCGCGACCNATGAGGTTTTAGGCTGGGAGAGAACACAAGAGCCCGGTGTCTATATCGGTGACAAACTTTACTACGATGTGCCGTTTGGAAATCCGAAACAGTATTTTCGCTACGGGTTTCAGCGTCAAGCACACGTCGAGTTGCAGTCGCCTAAACTCGGATCTCGCCCTTTAATTTTAGCGGAGGTGTTTGATATGGGTTCNCCTGAAAATGCTTATGGGATTTTCAGTTCGATTCGTCTCCCACAAGATAAACACCGNATGATTGGTANNCAGATGGCAGCAGTAATGGATGATCGACTCCTGTTTTGGAAAGGGCGATATCTCATTGATATTGAAATGTACGAGTTTGCGACGGCCATCCGTGAAGCAACTTTTACAGTCGCTCAAGAAATCGAAAAGAAGATTAAAGTTAATTACAACGCTAATTCGAGCGAGGGGCCGTTGGTTTCTTTGCTGCCTGAAGAAAACCAGGTTTTGTATTCAACCCATTTGGGGTTGGATGCTAAACTTCCACAACGGTACTGGCCACTGACGGATCTGCTTGCGGGCGAGCAACCACCCCGATTTGTATGTCGCACTTATAACAGCAGTCGCTCTGGATCTGGTGACACCGATTACTATGGATTTATACTGGAATATCGGGATACCGACACCGCTCAGCAGGTTTGGCAAATTACTCGTCAGTCTCTCAAAGATTCGGCCCTGACGGGTCAANCCCCCATCTCCCAGATTAGAATTAGGAACATGGTTAAGTCGTATGATCAAAATCAAGTTATTATCAAATACCAAAAGAATTATGTNATTGCCGACCATCTTTGAAGCTTAAAGGGTGGAAAGAGGTNGCTGATGGGTATATTGGATCACTTCACTCAACCGGTTTGCGAAGCAGCCTTTAGTTAACCTTCACCACTTGGCTTCTCTCTAAAGTCGAGATGTATCTATCCGGTATATAGGAACGGAGCATGAAATCTATTATTGTTGGTATTGGAGAAGTAGGTTCGCATTTAGCANAAGTGCTGATCTCCGAAAGTTACGACGTTATCGNTATCGATCNGTCGGAGGAGGCTTGTGATCGTCTGGNACAAAATCTGGACTTGATGGNGATCNGTGGTTCTGGAACCAATCCANCNCTCCTAAAAGAGGCTGGGATTANCGACACCAGCCTGCTAATTGCAGTAACCAACTCGGATGAAACCAATATGTTGGCCTGCCTGATTGCCTCACGTTGTGGGGTTAGTATTAAAATCGCTAGGGTTTCCGACAGCAGTTATTTCCAAAGCCAGGAATTGTTGACACCGAGTGAACTAGGAATTGATCATCTTATTAACTCCGAGGAACTCTGTGCACGTGAGTTTATTCGATTACTAACAGGAATTGAGGCTCGAGAGGTCGTCGAATTTGCCGAAGGTAAAGTTCAACTAATCGCCTTTCATATTCAG
>PACG01000066.1 GCA_002699335.1 Candidatus Poribacteria bacterium | reverse complement strand
AGTATAAAGAAAAAGGGGTACCAACTGGTTTGCTGATACCCGCCTGATTACCCCGTACACGAGTTATCTTTTGCCCGGGTTTCAATGACGTAAATCAGTTAAAAAAGAGAAAAAGAAATTGTCTTGGAGCCTTGACATAATACATAAACTGTGAGATAATATTTGGTAGCTTTACCAAAATAAAGTAACGGCCAAGCTTTGCCGAGATTTCTCGGCTTTTTTATGCCTGTAAACTTCCAGAAAGTTGCTGCGACAGGATGAAAAGGCACGTAAAGCTGCCTTACGCGCCCAGATAGAGCACATAAATGCTTAATTTAGGATTGGTGAAAGAGAGGAAAGGCATACTGGTGGGAGGTTGATGACCCCACCCGTCGTCAGCCAAGGTGCCCCCGTTAGTCATGTTCCAGTTAAAAAATTCAAACTAGCGCTTTAGGGCTGAATTACATGTACGGGCTTGGCTAGATCTATAGCGATCTTCTGTTACCATGAAAAGAGGCATCCAATGGGTGCCTCTTTTTTTATTAGCGATGAATTTCACGTGATACCACCTTGACAGATAAAAGCAATTGAATTACAAAGTATATGGAAAGGAAGTTAATGAAATCGTGCTTGAGCATGGTTATTAAAACAAAAAGAATATTGAAAAGATGTTGATTTAAACTATGAAGGTGCTATCAGACACTGAAATCCTGAAGAGATAATTTTGATTAAAAAGGAATTTTTTATGAGTCAGACAATCGTTGATACAACCGTAACGAATGAACTCGCGCTGAACTTCCACTTGATGCATCCCGGTGAGGATAGTGCCCCCGGAGATCCCAATGCGGCTTTCTATCTGGATGGCACCTATCACTTGCACTATATTTTGCGCCACCCCTGGCAGGATAAACACTCATTTGCCTTCGTACATGTCACCAGTTCTGACCTGCTACATTGGACTTGGCAAACGACAAAGCTCCAGCCGGCCTTAACCGGTCACGGCATGTTCAGCGGCACCGGCTTTATAACTAAGGAGGGGCAGCCGGCTGCTATTTACCACGGCCAGGCCTCTGGTCGCAATCAAATTGCCTTGGCCAAGGACAACGACCTGTCGGCTTGGGGAAAGCCCTTTCCAGTAGAACCCAAAACGTCCGATGGGAAAGAGGCTGAAATGAATCACTGGGACCCGGACTGCTTCCTGATCGGTGACACCTACTACGCCATTTCTGGTGGCCAAAACCCGCCGCTCATCAAGTCGGAGGACCTAGTCAATTGGACGTTGGTAGGTGACTTTTTGAAACACGAACTACCCGATGTTGCCATTGGTGAAGACATTTCTTGCCCGAACTTTTTCCCACTTGGCGACAAGTGGATGCTACTTTGCATTAGCCACCAACTTGGCTGCCGCTACTATCTCGGTGACTGGGATACTGAGGTCGAGCAATTCGTTCCCGAAACACACGGTCGCATGAATTGGCGACGACCGGAGCAATCAATCTACAATCCTGTCTATCGGGACTTTTTTGCTCCAGAGAGTGTGCTAACGCCAGACGGGCGCCGGGTAATGTGGGCTTGGCTAGCAACACTTGATGACGCCATCAATCAGAAAACAATTCAATTTCTGCCGCGTCAGTTGAGCGTGGCAGAGGACGGTAGCTTTCGCCTTCAACCACTCCGTGAACTGGAGTCTCTACGCTACGATGGCGTCACCTTCAACAATCTGGTAGTGGCACCACCCAAACAGGTAGACGGTAAAATGATCACCCCACGCTTGACCGAACTCGACGGAGATGCTTTGGAGGTTCGGATTACAATTGACAGAGCAGAAGCTTGGCGGAAACGTTTTGGCTTCCAACTCTTTGCTGATCAGGACCACCTCGGTTTGCCTATCATGCTCCATCCGGAGACCGCTACTATTCGTTTGGGCGATACTGAAGCACCATTTGCTGTGGCTGATTTACCAGCAGACGAAGATCTAGAGTTGCGTATCTTCATCGACAAATACTTGGTTGAAGTCTTTGTCAACGATCGTCAGGCGGTAGTATCCGCCTACATGAATTATCAAGGAGCAAGTGGCCTACATGGTTATACCTTTGGTGTTTCCACGACCATCAAGCAAATCGAAATTTGGCGGCTTAAGTCTACTAACCGAGGCTTTTTGGAGGCACGACAGAACCGTATTTGGGAAACTACCTCTCAATAACGGGGTAGATAAACCTGGTAGGAGTTCAGAAATGCTAGCAGAAGCTAACAACCTTTCACTAAACACGCTGTCTCTGATGAAATAGAATTCAATAGCCATAAGCCGTAAATGGCATCCTTTAACTGGCTACAAAAGATGTCAAGCTCTATCAGTTAACCTGCCGATCACTGGAATGAACGGAATGGAGAAGAGAAAAGGGTACCAACAGGGTGTTGATATCCGCCTGATTACCCGTATGGAACTTTGTCTGTCGCGGGGCAAGGGAAAGTTCCCGTTGGATTGTTCATCCATACTTGGCTTGTCAATGCTAGCCGTTGTTGCCGATAGGTTCCGCCACCCGGCCTCTGTGTATTATGCCGATTATGTTTTGAAAGGTAATAATCATTCTTCTTCAATGCCCAAATCAAAACCAGGACCCGTCGGTGTAAATTCGAAATAACTATCGCGAGGAATAAGTGAGCCGGGTTGGGTAACTTCCTCTAGGGGGACCCCAGGGGCTGAGCCAATGTAATATTCGCACCATTCGGTGATCAATTGTCGTAATACAGTATTTGACAACGGTAAAACTGTCTCGTTCGCCTCAGACATGGTCCTAACCGACTCGGTTACCAAAAGTAGGCTCAATTCTGGATCAGTCTCCAAATTCATGGAAGCCGTTGCCGCTAAAGACTGAGCCATCGCAATCCGGGCTGTTTCTTCTGCCTGCTGTCGCTGCGCATTTGCTTGGTTATGCTGGTAAAAGCAAATGCCAATAAACCCATCATCATTACAAAGGCCACTGCAACGCCGGAGTAAATTGACTTCTGTATTCGACCGACTGTAGCCCGACTAAAGGTAATATAGTCATCATGTAATTCAGTGGATTGGGGTTCCATTGACTGGCTAATGGTCAGCCAACCTTCGGTCACTGTTAACTCTGGCCCTCGTAAGACATCAGTCCGAGGCCGATTATTATCCTGCCATTCAATAGCACGAGTCAATAATCGGGTATGCTTTCTGATATAAGCCAGATCGGTATCCAGGGCATCAATCAGCAGTTCAAAGTTCGCCTCAAAGGCGTCTTCCGCTCGCAAAAAACCCAGTTATGGGCCGTCATGTCAGGGTGAACTTGACTATCTTCCACCCCTTTCCAGTCTACTGGTACCAGTCGCTTGTTGTGTGTAACCGTGTGTTCAATCTCCAAGGTGCAGATTTCGCAAGTTACCGAGTCGGGACTGATAATAAACAGGAAGGGGTCAGCTGCTTCAATGCCACGATAGATCTCAGCTAACCAAGCAGCGGTGGGTGGGATATCCTGCCAGTCGGCACGAGGCTGACGATCACGGGCAGTTAGTTGGTCAAACAGGTAACGGACAAAGTCAATATCACGACGGGAATAGGAGATGAAGACGTCTGACATGGGGAGAGAACCGAAGGGTTTACAGAACCACTATATAGCAATGCAAATGACAGGTCAACCGAGTCAGAATTAGATGGCGTAAGGAAGTCAGTTACTTGTCCTTCCTTAACTGGGACTTCCCACTCTTGCTGAATTCCACCTATCCTCATTTCCGGCTCAGGTAATAATACTTCAGGGTCTTGTTTGTACGGGTCACCTTTCACATATACTTGTAGCCATTCGTTAGTGGCTAAATCGGTGGCGTAGTCCAAACGATAGCTATGCAAATGAATATCAGCAACTCTGGCCAAAAAACAACCTGTTTTAAAACCCGTTGATTGTCGATGGGAGATTCTAATTCCAAAGTTGGGAGGGTATTGTCAACCCGAACCTTGATACTGTAGGCGGCAGTATGTTCAAGTTCGTCCTGAGCGGCCAACCAAATTTTATAATCCGCGTCTGTTGAACTTTGTGTTTCCCAAATAGCGAGAGTCGCAGTTCGGGGTACAGCGCTTGCTTCAAAAAGATGTTTGTACGTCTGCAATTAGGCCTTTGCCGAAGGTTGACATCAGTAACAAAGATCTGATAATTTGCGAAATCATTGTCTACGATGTCACCTGTTACATAGACTTGGCCTCTGACAATATCCCCGTTTGAAGGGGAAGGGAAATTAGGGACTGGAAGCTCTGTTTTGACAATAATAATCATCGAATCAACAGCACTGGTATTAAAGTGGTGGTCAATGGCTCGCACCGCAAATTGATGTTCTCTATTTTCCAAACCGATGGTAGCTGCATCTTCCTTTAACATTTTTGACCACTGCCCATCGATGCCATATTAATTATATCAACCGATCGTTTGGGGATTGTAGATCTCCGCCGTACCAGCCTATCGTCACATAGGAACGACCAGTTAAATAAACTTTATCCTCTGGTATCTCCTCACTATCGATCTGCCTGATTTCAACCTCAGGCGGCTGTAGATTAGTTGACGGTTATGTAGCGAATAACCCCTTTCTCCGTTCCAATCCACAAATAACCCTGATTATCAGCCATAACGCACCAGACGCTATTATTGGGCAGGCCATCGGCCACTGTCAGGTCGTACCAGGCATCGCCTTCAATTCGCCTCAATCCTTTATTAGTGGCTAAAAAAACAGCCGGAGATTCGGCAAAACCATCGCCATGCACATTCCTATACTGAGCATTTCCATGTTTCGAACTAGGGTGGATGGATAATTTTTGCCCGTCAAAACTAGCAAAAACAGGAAGCTTGTCTGACATAATTCGCCAAGTGCTGTCTAGTGCTCGCTTGGGCGCTCTAAACTGGGGCCATCCGCTTCATTTTCCGTTACCTTTAACGAGTCTGGTGTGATTCTTGCCATTTATAGATGCCGTTGTCAACACCCCACAATGTTTCTTCATCGTCCTCAAAAAAAGTGAGTCTTTCTCCTCCCGGTACTGGCACCTGGATCCATTAGTTGCCATCGAAATAAGCAGTATCTCCACTCCAACTCAACCGATACCTTCCTTTTAGGCTTTCGATAAAGCTGCGGACCCAACCAGTGGTTTCGATCGCATTTACCCATGTATTATCGCTTATGGACCACCAATATACCCCATTTTTCTCCCAGGTTCAAACCCGACCATCGCTGGTTGTGGTTACATCAACGAACCACGATCCTGGTGGAGCGTGCCTTTTCCTGATACCTTCTTTGAAGCTGAATATGGGACCATCCGAATTAAACCACATAGTGCCATCCAGCCCTTCATAAGCCCTGCCCGCAGACCCACGACCGCCCAACTAGTAGCAAGCTTAACATGTCCATGTTTGATCCAAGACTGGCCGTTACAACTCAAAATCACTTGATCTGAACGGTACCAGATGACGCGATTGGAAGCCTGAAAAACACCTTTTATCCAAAGTCCGTTTTGTTCAACTATCAGTTCAGATAAATCAATACTTGGCTCGATCCAAAGCCCACTATCTGATCCCACCGGTATCGTTCCATCAGTCAGTTGGTAAATACAGTTAACTTTGTCTGTCAATTTTGGTTGTCACCTTTTTTCATCGAATAGCTAGCTATAGACCGCGGTCGCCACCTGCCCAAAGATCATTATCAGCTAATTGATAAACGGGCATAATGGCCTGGTCAGGTAAATGACTTACCCATTGACCGTTATTGAGGCTATAGAGTCTTTTCTGGTCTTTTTGGTCTTGGACACAAACCCAGATAGTGCTATCATCGCCTTCCAAAATTTTATTGATGCTACCCAAAGCTAGGTTACTAAGTCTGTTTAAATCAGAATCATATTGAAAAAGGCCTAGATCGGTGCCTAGAAGGATCTTACCAGTTGAGGTAACAAGTGGGGTATTGGTAGTGGAATTACCAAGCGGGGAATTATCAATATTAAATTCAACTTTCCATTTTTGGCCATCAGAACTAACTATGCTTTGTTTCCGATGTTGGGTCCAGATCTTACCATCGGGGGTTGTAACCAACCAATCAACATTAGAGACATCAGGATCATACAGCTCCCATTTTTGCCCCTCAAAACCAACGATCCCATCCAAAGTAGATATCCAAGAAAAGGTGAATATGCCAGGCTCATTCCACTCCAGGCCAGCGAAAAATTTGTTTTCCGTCTTAACAAAAGGGGTCGGACTGATAGTGATTAACCGGATGATTAACTGACCTTTAGTCGTTTCAAAGATACTGGATGATATCCTTACGCCGGACGCCATCTGAGTAAAAACAGGTTGAAAAATACCGTTATATCGGCTGATTCCTTTGTCGGTACCAATCCAAATATGGCCGTTTTTGGCTTGGAAAACACTCAAAACAACGTTACTAGAGAGACCATCATCAGTGGTTAATCAACGCCACCTGTCCTGGCTATGGCTATGCAGGGAAGAGAGAATGAGGAAGAGAAAGGCAATTAGCAGCAGTGATGGGAATTTCATATAAGATTTTGCAAAATAGCATTGATTGGTAGGACGAGTGAATTGAGGTATTGAACCCATAGCGCCAGCCTAACCTATCACTGGGGATCAAGGACTGTGATTAGCCATTAACAGAAGACAGTTGATTGTTGACCTAGCGCTTGGTTACTTCGCCCCAGGAAAAGGGCATAAACAATCTAACGAGGATAAATATTGGCATCCGAGTTCCTCAAGGAAATGTTGGCCCTAAAAATGGCGAGGCCGGGGTCTACTGCGGTTAAGGCGCGTTGGCTAGCAGATTGGTGCTGATTCTGCCAGTGTTGAGACAAAAAGTCAAAGGTATTGGTGGCCGAGGCCAGCTTACAGTAGATCTTGGAAGCATAGAAGAGGAAGCACGGGAGGGAAAAAGGGCACCAACTAAGGGAAGCTGATACCCGCCTAATTACCCCCTACACCAGTTATCTTTTCGCGGGTTTCAATGATTCAAATAAGCAAAAAGCAGACCTGATTGCCACGCTCCTAGCGTCTAAGTTGTAGTTTCAATCCCAAACTGGTTCGATTAAAAGTTCACTTTTTCTCTTTTAAGCAGGCTTCAAACCCAATTAGAATCAACGTTTCGAAATCCAACTGTAGGTGGAAGTATGGTATGCTATCCCCAGCTAAAATTGGTGATGAAAAAACGACCTTTGTAACTCTACTAGAAAGTTGCTTCACTATATAAATCANCACAGATANCATNCTGATAAGGTAATTAAACATGAAAGANCAAGCTNACGTTGCCTTAAANTTGGAACCCAATTTCAATAAGTTTGTCAATGCTTCCGATGTGATATGCGAAACATTAACAGGTGATGACCNAATTCCCAACAACCAAAAACTACCACTTTTNGTNNACCCNAAGGCNTTTAGCGTTTTGAGCAACGATCCGATATCGATATGTCAGTCATTGTTCACTGCAAATAGCTGGCANGGATGNTGGAGGNACGGCATTTTTAGCCATCACCATTACCATAGCATGGCGCATGAAGTTCTCGGTGTTTGCATGGGCACTGCCAAAGTGCAATTCGGAGGCAGAAGAGGTATAATATTCTCCGTTTCGCCGGGTGATGTCGTGATCATTCCAGCAGGAGTGGGACATAAAAACTTGGGTGCCAGTTCGGATCTATGCGTCGTCGGAGCTTATCCGCCTAATCAAATGCCTGATCTCTGTGATGATAAAGCCACATCCAACCCAGATGATAAATTGAAGGTCATCCAGAACATCCAACGAGTGAATTTGCCATCAACAGACCCAGTTTATGGAAAAGACGGGCCACTCTTAAAATACTGGAAATACTAATTATAATCTCTGCTTTAAAGTGGATAAGGTGAAATATTATTAAAGCATTCAGCGGAATGTTTGGATTTCCAATTGAGAATTCATAATGTAATTTCGGCACATTTGTGATGCCTATGGATTTAAAGGAGTCGGTAATCCGCATTCCTGAACATCTCTGATGAACGAACAACCAAACATTTTATTGATCATGTCTGATCAGCACAGTCCGCGCCTGTTGGGAAGTGCAGGAGACTCGGTAGTTAGAACACCAGTCTTGGATCAACTGGCGGAGAAGGGAACTAGATTCGAAAATACTTACTGTGCTAACCCGTTATGTGTNCCTTCNCGTATGACTTTCCTCACCAGCCGACACAGCTCGGACATTAGGGTGTGGACCAATCGTTGTCGTTTGTCATCAGAAATCCCCACATTTGTCCATTATCTTGTCAANTCCGGTTANCAGACAGNNCTTTGNGGCCGCATGCATTTTTCTGGTACTGATCAACGTCATGGCTTTGAACGAAGGATTATCGGCGACGTCCATGCAAANCTAGAACACATTCCNCTTTCAACNACGGGACAAACTGCTGCTGGTGTCAAGGTAGCTGGTGCAGGTCGGACAGCTTACACANGATATGATCAGGAAGTNACANNAGNCTGCAATCAATTTCTGTTGGAGATGGATAGACTTCCNCCTGATCGTCCATTCCTACTAACTGTTGGTTTCGTATTACCCCATTGTCCCTTTATTGTNCCGAAGCGATTGTTCGAGGAGTACTTCGATCAGATTGAAGCGACGTCACTACCCAAAAACTACTTGAACACATTACATCCATTTATGCAAACTTGGCGAAACAAACGACAGGTGGATCNACTAACAGATGAGGAAGTAAAGACAGCACGTGCCGCCTACTATGGTTTGGTAACCTTCATGGATGAACTTATCGGACATATCTTAGAAACGCTGGCCCAAACCAAGTTTGGACAGAATACACTCGTCATCTATACCTCTGATCATGGTGAGATGGCAGGTGATCATAGAATGTGGTGGAAGTCAAGTTTTTACCAAGGATCAATTGGCGTACCACTGATTTTTTCCCAACCAGGACAAGTAGCCGAAGGCAGAACCATCCAACAGGTTACTAGTTTGCTTGACATCGGACCAACATTGGTAGAAATCGCTGGTGGGTCTCCAATGCAGAATGTGCGTGGTCGAAGTTTGTGTCAGTTTCTTCAGCCTGATATCTTTGATAACGGTAACTGGCCAGATACCATCTTGGCCGAACTCGGAGGGTTATCCGGCGACGCACCAGGAAGAATGATTCGACGTGGACCTTGGAAACTGAGTCATTACCATTCTTACGATCACCCNCAACTATTTAACTTAGATCAAGATCCAGACGAATGGAATGATCTAGGACGAGATCAGGCTTATGCACCTATTCGGAAAGAGCTCCTAGCCGAAGTATTGAAAGACTGGTCAGGAAAAACTGTACTGGACACATTGAAAACAGCAGATCAAGATCAAAAAATACTGGCAGAATATAATCAGCACGCAAGTCTTTCTACTAAAGATGATGTTCTGGATCGCTGGACGGCCCCAGATGGTTGTAATGTTTTCCCTGAAGTTTAGGTGCTTCCAGTCGGTTTGGCACACACAGTTTATTAATAATAGATAATTTAATTGATTTCAAATATTGCAGCCGTTCAACTCAATAAACAGTTTCAGCTAAACCATTAATTTTCTTGATATAAAAGAGTAAATTACACAGCTATAAAAAGCTATGTTATTTGTATAATATTTAGCCACACGAATTAAATCGTAACCTTGATCGTAATCAGCACAGTCATATATTACACCCTTCCATCTAGGTAGACTTCAGGCCAACATGGATGGGTTGTTTAACTTTGGGTTCTCACTGGAAGGAATGTAGTTCTGCGCCGTCTTAGACNCTGTTCCTTTGCGCAGGAAAACTATCCGACGTAATGTGTGTGCCGCCGTGGCTTATCGTGTGGAGATTTGTTAAATGGCCCGTTGCAATCTGACAAAGGCTCCACTGGCAGAAAAATCTAACTCTGAATCAAGAAGAGATTCCAATTGTTTGATTTCAAATTTTTCTAATGGGATGCCATATACAAGAATATTTAACCATTTCAAATATTCGATGCCATCACCAGAATGATGTTCGTTTATTGAAATCAACAATTCACTAAGTCCTCCTTCATCGAAAGATATTATTCCATGTCCTTGGGAATAATCTTTATTTAGTTTCCAGAAAGATTTTATTTGAGGCGTATTCAATTTAGAATTACTTACCCACATATAATGAGAATACGCCAGATTACACAAGTCAGCATAATCACCGAAAATAAGATAAACATCTTGATTTTTCATGGTTGTTGCCAGTGGTTGCTACAGCGATGGATTCTATCACGATTGTAGCTCCGAGGTAAAGCAGTGGGTTTGCTTACAGTAATTGGGGTTGGCAAATAATTCAGATACAGATACGTAATGAAAAGAGGCGAGTCAGCAGATGACCAACCCGCCTCTCAGTCAGAGCTTTTAGTTTCTAGCTGGTTGGACCACCGTAAGGATAGCTACTATGTGGGGGTACTAACTCAACGGGTATATCGAGGCGATATGGGCTAATTTAACTTACCCTGACCGCCACCAGCGTAATATCACATTATCTCTATCATCTCGCTCTTCATCTGTTGGCAGGACTACGTCCAAGTAGCAGTTGCGTCCATGGGAACTAATCTTGGCATCATTGTTGACCTGGGGAGAAGGTCTATGTTAGTTTTATGCAGATGCTGAATCTAATGGCAGTGAATCAAATAGCCTTACAAGCCGTATTGGAACAAAGAAATTCTCGCTGTTACTTATTTAGTACTTTGATTAAATCTATTTCTCTTTACCTTTACCTTCAACTGGTGGGATTTTGCTCCTATTATCTGGAAAATGAGCATTGGAGATTGACGACCTGTTCATGTCATAAACAGGTAAATGAGAGACTCAGTAAAAGCTTGAGTTATCTTTATTTTCAAGAATCAATTCCTCTTTAGTCTGGCCCATACAGTGGTAATTTTTCCTGCTACTCGAACCGATAAGTTGTTGGACTTAATCTCAAAGTTCTGTTTCGCCTCCGCTGGTGTCAGACCCCGATTGTAAATCCGGACTTCATCAATTAGCCCGTTAAAATGACGCATGTTGAGTGCATCACCGATATGCAGTGGTTCTTCGTTTTGTGACAAATCACCTTTGACAGGTTGATCTAAGAGCACTTCACCATCTAGGTAAAGCATTCCTTTTTTACCATTATAAGTTAAGACCACGTGATGCCANTCTTTATTATCGTAGCTAGGCAAACCTGTCTTACGCGTGTCTTTTGGATCTAAGGTTACCGAGCGAAATCCAATATCTGTTGGATTTCTGGTGTCTCTAACCCACACACCATAACCAGAATTATCCCCTAAAGACTGTCCTTTACTAACTGGTCTAGGGTATTCATTATCACCACTTTGACCTTTGAGCAGAAACCAGAATTCAATAGTGACTTCTTNTTTGAGGTCTAAACTGGCATGATGTGGGATTTCCACCAGATCCTTTTTACCGTCAAACNACAACGCTTCACCAAATTTACCTTTGACACTTTTCGGACCACCTTTGATGGTGCCATGATTCTTCGACCAGATGTCGTTTACAGCTTTCCCCTTAATGGTTGTTTGATCAAATGACCAAAATCCAATGAGGTCTTTTGTGACCATTTCAGGTGGAATAACTGGCCGACTATCAACTGCACTGAAAGTAGTGATCAGAAACAAAACAATGTAGAAAAAGGGCTTTGCCATCACATTCCTCGCTACGCTTTATCATGAAAGTTAAAATTTCGGAAAGATATTTTTCGGCAATATATCATAAATGAGCTTAAGCTCTCTCATAGTAACATGATAGAGTATATTCCTCAAACCCAGTTGCTTCCTTAACAACTATTGGAAATATGAAGTACCACATCTGATCGACTCAAAGGGCCAGTTAATTTCTGTACACCAGCTGGTTTGCCATCAAAATAAAGTTTGGCTTCTTTTCCATCATATGTGGAAGCATAATGATGCCATTGCCAAATTTGTGCATAGGATACTGTCCAGCAGCAATTCGCTTCCAACCGCCAGTGTTGAGCCAGAAGGTCATCTCGACTTTGTCCTCTACTTTGTGAACAGCCATGACATATTGTCCGTAGCATTCCAACCCAATCCTGAGGGGTGACATCATCAATCCTCGCATAAATTAGAATACTGGAAGGGTAGCCTAAGCCTATAATGTAGACAAAACAAACCCACCCACACTGACCTGAAGTCTAGTCCTGAACAGCCTGAATGGGTTATGCAGCTTTGGTTTTAGACTCTAGCGGGAGAGTATTGCCAAGTTGAAGTATAGGTGTAAACTACAGATGCCTAGGTTTGGACCGCCGTAGGAGAATACTCCTCGTGCTGGTATCGCACGACTATTGCATACTTGGCAGTATTTACCGCCTTCAATTAGGGCTTAGTTAGACATAGGGCACA
>PACG01000065.1 GCA_002699335.1 Candidatus Poribacteria bacterium | reverse complement strand
ATCACCAACTTCGTCAGTCCAAGATCCGCCTCTTAAAACCCGTAATTTTCCAGTGGCAGGTCCGCCTGGATTTTTCTCTGGGGCCTTTTGATAGTAGTTAACATCGTACCAGTCTGCACACCATTCACACACGTTACCAACGGTATCGTACAGGCCGTATCCATTGGGCGCAAAACTCTTGACAGGTGAAGTTTGTTGATCCCACGTATCTAATCCACCTGTGCCCTGATAGTTAGCATCATCATGGCTGACGCGATTACCAGTAGGAAATCTTTGGCCGACCAATCCGCCACGTGCGGCATATTCCCACTCGGCCTCTGTTGGCAAGCGTTTTCTTCCCCATTTGGCATAGCGAACCGCATCGTACCAACTGACATAAACCATTGGATGTGAATCGTCAGGCGAATGTTTCTCCACTTCATCCCAGCGAGTGAACTTATATTTTGTGACTTTAACAAAGTTCCGAAACTGCCCCACCGTTACAGGATGAACGTCCATGTAAAAGTCCTTTAGTCCAACCTTATGAACCGGAGCATCATTCTGCTCGTTAAAGTGATCTCCCATCTCGAAACTTCCAGAGGGAATCAATGCCATTTGGCTGCCGTCTTGTTCCCAGGAAATTTTTTGAGTTTCAGTTTTCATTGATTCAGTGTGCCTTTGGCTAAAACTTGGGGATGAAAGAAAAACATCTTCTACTATNCCAATAGACTACGACATAATCGGGAAAATTTCAAGGTTTATATGATAGACTTAGCAATAAGATTACAATACAGTTAAATGCGTGTAAACGCCGGGGGTAATGCGACTTTAACCCGCAAAAAAGNGGCTCACCTAATTGATNAGCCTCTAATGAGACCCATCGTATNTGTCATCATCATGCCAACTATTTCCGCAATCGCCGTTACCGATGCTAACACTCATCAGAATAGTATTCTGGAATCATTACAAGCTTATGTTTCTGAAATCGTTAAAGAGTTTGATCAAATTTCAGCCGANCGACGATCGGTATTGGGTCAAGTCGCAGGTGAAATGCGATCAAACAAGGAATTTTCGTCTCAACTGACTTTCATTTGCACCCATAACTCTAGAAGAAGCCACCTATCTCAGGTGTGGGCGCAAACGGCCGCAACTTACTATGGGTTGGAAGGAATTCAAACTTTTTCTGGTGGCACCGAATCGACGGTCTGTAACATCCGAACGGTTAGAACCATGCGCCGCGCTGGCTATTTAATAGTGGATTCGACAGGCGGGGAAAACCCAACTTACCTTATCCGGNATGCAGAGAATCGACCACCNATTAAGGTGTTTTCGAAGGTTTATAATATTGCCGGCAACCCGACCGAAGATTTTATTGCCTTGATGTGTTGCGATCAAGCCGACGAAGAATGTCCGGTTGTCTATGGGGCTGGTNGACGGTTCGCAATTNACTATGCTGACCCCAAAGTCTCAGATAGTACGGAAAAAGAAACAACTGTCTACGATAAGCGTTGTCGTCAGGTCGCNAGAGAGATGTTTTATCTGATGTCTCAAGTTGCGGAATCTGAATAGAATCNAACCTCCTTGATTGAGCAAAGACAGGCTAACGGAAAGATCGAGGATCTATACCATCCAGAGAGGTGTGATGGAAGGNCGAGAATTTATGGCTGAAAAGATACTCTTAGATCCGCATGNACGAGGCTTGGAAAGCATCTTTGATNCGGCAGATCTGAAAAAATTGCGCTCCTTGGGTGAGATCGTTTGGGGCAAGGATCAACCGGTAACCGAAGCAGAATGGTCTCCTTTAAGGGAGGAGATCTCCATTATTATTACAGGGAATTGGCGCTATGGTGAGGTGTCCCAGTTTCCCAACCTAAGAGCGATTTTGGAGGTCAGTGGCGGCTTCCCTTCTCCCNATCANTTAGACTATACTGACTGCTTTACCCGTAGCATNCGGGTNATGAGTTGCGCGCCCGCTTTTGGGCCGGCTGTAGCCGAAATGGCCCTCGGTCTTGCTATTGCTACNGCCCGCCAGATTGTCTGGAACGAGGCTGCTTTTCGTCGTGGAGAAGCCAATTGGAGTCACCAAGACTTTGGTAGTACCTTTACTCTGTACGATAAGCCAGCNGGGTTCATTGGCTTTGGTGGGTTAGCCAGATCACTAAAGCCATTACTGGAACCGTTTCGANCCTCGATCCAAGTTTACGANCCNTGGTTGACGGATAGCTACTTAGAACAGCAAGGNGTTTTCCCTGTAGATCTGGAAACCTTATTAAAAACATCTCGTCTTATCTATGTACTAGCTGTCCCGACCAGATCTAATCGAGCCCTGCTCGATCGGCAGAAATTGAGCCTGATTTCCAAAGACGCAGTTTTTCTTTTAATGAGCCGCTCACACGTAGTCGATTTTGAGGCCTTAACAGAATTGCTGGCGGCAGGTCGCTTCCATGCGGGTATCGATGTCTTTCCCCAAGAGCCGTTGCCTTTAGACCATCCCATCCGAACTTTACCCAATGTGGTTCTTTCCTCCCATCGTGCCGGCGCGATCGGAGAGGGACTATTGAATATCGGACGGTTAGTGACGAGGGACGTAGAGGCTTTAGTTTCCGGTAAAGTGCCGCAGGAGATGCAACAAGTGCAACCTGAGTATATTCGTGCTCGTGGTTAAGCTGAAACAGATCTAGTATCGATTTTGGATAGTTTGGATCACGTGGGTAGTCGACTTACCGGGAATGTTTAGACCAACCACGACCTGGCCCCCATTTTCCTCTACTGCTTGCCGTTCGGTGACCTGTTCGAGGGTATAGTCACCACCCTTGACGTGGACGTCGGGTTGAAGAGCCGACAGAAGAGAGATTGGGTCCAGCTCTGGAAAGATTACAACATAATCGACACAAGTCAAGCCCGCTAGCATCTCCGCCCGTTCCATCTCAGGAACCAGCGGTCGGNTTTTACCTTTCAACTGTTTAACTGAGGTGTCGCTATTGACACCTACCACCAACAAATCACCTAATTCCCTAGCCGCTTGTAGGTAACGCAAATGACCGACATGGAGCAGATCAAAACAGCCGTTGGTGGTCACTACCACCTTTTGCCATGCTCTCTCTCGCTTTAGAATCTGGATCAACTGCTGACGGGTATAAACTTTATCTGGCATTTGGCAAGAACGNTANGTGTTTCNGTGGNTAGCGAGGAGGNACAGCAGTAAATGGGTTTATCTATATCCGAGTNGGCGTCTANTCTTTTTCACGGACGTCGACAAAAATGTCGATCAAGTGATTGTTTTGATCTTCATATTCGGCTTCAAGCTTTTGGCGCACGTCCGGGGTAATTATTTTACCGGCCGCCAATACGAACAGATCGTTGATAGTGTAAAGGTCACGAGCCAGTTTCATTCCCACCTTTAGGCCACGGAAATCAACCTCCTCGATCCAAGCCTCCTCTTCTTCCTCCAGGGCGTGAGGGATTAAAACCTCGTCGATAAACTTATCCACATTATCCGATGCGTACCGCTGACCTTTCCAAGACTTTAGTTTCTCACGGGCACTCGGGCGGTCAAAACGCTCTCCATAGAGTTCGGTGTTACGCAAATTGTCGTAATCGTTTGCCAACGCAATCCAGCGTGACCAGGATGGGATTTGTCCTTTTGCTAACCCTTCCGGAAGGCCGTTACCGTCGTACTGTTCATGGTGATGGCGAATCACCACCCGTATATCCTGGAAAGCATCTAATTTTCGCAAGATTCGCTGACCTAAGATAGCATGCCGTTGTCTGTCTTGCAGGTCCTTCTTACTAAGCGACTCGATAGACATCGCCACTAACTCTTTCTCCAGACCAATTTTGCCGATATCGTGGAGCAATCCTGCCATCTGGAACGACACTTTCTGGAACCTTGTCTTGCACAATCCCGGAATCACCTCTCCTATGATCCGGCACCATTTAGCAACCCGGCGAGAATGGGACGTCATTTTGCGATCGTAGATCTCTAGTAGATCAATTAGGGTATCTCGTTGCTTTTCGTATTCGCCACGAACTTCTCGAACCTTCCGTTGATCCTCCAGCAGTTGCTCGATCTCTTCTTCTTGTTTCTCAAGCTTCTTCGCCAATTCTTGACTAACCTGACGAAAATGTTGGCTTCGTTTGGTTAGCGTCTCTGTCTGCTTCTGTTGTTTGCGTGTCCCTTGTTGTCGCATAATCCCTTCTTTGACAATCAAGGCCAATGCTTTATTATTCCAGGGCTTTGACACACCGCGAAAGATCTCGGCTTCGTTAACTGCTTTTTCTAGTTCTGCCGCATCAGAAAACGCGGTCAATAGTATCCGAACAGCATCGGGGCAAAGTTCCCGACTCTGTTTTAGGAATTGGCTACCCTTCATTTGATCAGGCTGAAGCCGTTCGTCCGAAATAATCACGTTGAGGTCTACGTGACTTTCCAGTATGCTGAGAGCTTCTTCACCACTACGAGCAACGATTACTTGGTAACCGAGATAATTAAACAGGTAGCGTAAGGCGTGGAGAACGCTGTCCTCATCGTCTACGCACAGGATCTTATAAGGCAATTTAGGACGTTTTTTAGTGTCGGTGTTCGTCATGTTTAGATGTGAAGCTCTTCCAATATGAGCCTTTATATACAGTAGCAGGACTTAGCTAATTCGATTCCTTGACCTCAACCCAGAGGTGTCTGACATCATTATTTTCTTCTTCGTAAAGTCTCATTTTCTGTATATCTGACGCTTCAATAGTATGACCTCTAGCCAGGAAAAAGGTGTCTTTAACTGTATATATATCCTCTGCCANAACTTGCCCAANCTGCACATCGTCAANCGAGTCTATCTCTTCTGCCNATTGCTGATCTAAATCTTGATCGGAAACNTCTTTTGNTAACTGTTCAAANATCTCAAAGAACCCCGCTGGTTTACCATCGTATTTCCCCTCGCTATTAGCTGCNGAATAGAGATCTTCTTCCATCTTTTCGATCGCTTCTTGTTGTCCTCTCGGTCCACCATGTGATATGTCAAAACGAAAGTGGTCGTAATCGCTGGCAATGGCAATAATCTGCGCCCAGTTGTCGATCTGATCTTGAAATTTTCTATAGGGGCCATTTCCATCGTACCGTTCATGGTGCTCCCTGATGGGGCTGCGCAAGGCCTTTCGCACCTCCTCTGGCAGTCGGCGAATTAACCAGAGTCCATCTGCCACATGGCCAGAAAGCTGGTTTTGCTGATCCTCTGTTAATTGCTCGAGAGGGACGTCGATTTTCTGTAATTCCTTGGGCAAGTTCAATTTACCGATATCGTGAAGTACGCCAGCTATCTGTAGCAACGTTGCCGGGTAGCGCTCGGCATCATCCAGTTCTTGGGCCATCAGAAGACACCACTTACCGACCCGTCGGGAATGGAACCACAAGTCAGGGGCAGCATATTGCATTACAAACAACAGAGTGTTCATGAAACCGTCGGTCACCTGCCCCGCAGTTTGCGCCATTGCCCTTTGTAGTTGCTCGTTTGTATTTTCTAATCGTTCGATGTCTCCCTTCAGATCCGCATTCTCTTTTTTATAGTGTCGGGCGGCCTTGGTCATTTGCAGCAGTCTCTGACGTTCCGCTTCCTTTAATAATTTTTCTTTTAGGCCTGCTTGAACTGTTTTGACCAGTTCTTTGTTATCCCATGGTTTGTGAATGTGGCTGTAAACTTTGGCTTCATTAACGGCCCCCTGCAGAATCTCTGGGTCGGAGAAAGCGGTTAACTGAATTCGAACAGCATCGGGGCATAACTCCATGCTCCGCTTCAAAAACTCGTTGCCCGACATATTATCTGCTCCCATTTTTTCGTCAGCAATAATAACTGCCGTATCCAGGTTATTCTCCAAGATACCGAGTGCTGTTTCACCACTATGGGTGGTTAGTATCACCTGATAACCAACATAGTTAAACAGACGTTGTAAGGCGCGAAGGATAATCTCCTCGTCATCAACACAGAGAATCTTATGATCAATTTTGGATTGTTTGCTCTTCCCTTTGGCCATGAGGTTATCGATAGATACTGATTGAGTAACTTGCTAGTAGGTTAGAGGTTAGATTTTGGATGCCGAGTGCACATGCTAGATTCTCGGTTAATTTCCAGTATGGTTGAGAACGATGGCCCCGGACAATGAGCCTAACGAACCAGATCTAACAATAGTTTCGAGGGACGAAGGTTGAAGCTAGACTGACTCACCTTAGTCCGTCAGCTAAGACCAGTGGCTTGATAACGGCTTAGTTTTGCCAGCTAGGACGACACGAATCGTTTGTTTCAAATCGTCACGATTCCACGATTTAGCGATCAAGGCTTCAATCTCTCTATTCTTAAGTTCCACTTTCCGGTCTCGAGGGCTATCGGTCGCACCGCAAATGATACACTGTGTCCGCGGTGAAATCAATCTGACGATCTGAATCAGTTGGCAATTATTCAGAACTGGTCTGTCTGCAATTACCAGGTCAACTGGACGTGAATTAACTATGTCCACGGCCGTTTTGGCAGAGTCGGTGGTCAGCAGACGGTAGTTCTCGCTTCTAAGGGTGCCGCTTAACACATTTAGAATGTGGCATTCATCACCTACAATGAGGACGGTCGGTTGGCAGTTCATATTGTTTCTCCAGGGCGAAGGCTAGTTGGAATCTGTCTCACGCTTCTTTTTCGGCAACTTCACTCCGAATCTTTAACCCGAAAACAATTGAATTCAAATTGATCGAGAAACTAAGGCTATCCCTAGCAAATCAAAGATCACTATTTTTATGCTACCTACCGTGACTATTCAGCCGATTGAATCGGAAGCGTAACCCGAAAGATTGTGCCAATTCCTTCTTTGCTTTCAACGGTCAGTTCGCCATGATGGCGTTCAATAATTGACTTTGAAATAGTCAGACCCAACCCCGTACCTGAACCAACCGGTTTAGTGGTAAAGAAGGCTTGAAAGATTCGCTCCTGTATTTCATCCGGGATCCCCCCTCCGTTGTCAGAAATATAGATATAGACATTATCTTCGTCGGCAGTAGTCTTGATCCGGATCAGACCATCTGTTTCGATTATCTGAGCGGCGTTGACCAGTAGGTTCATAAAGACCTGGTTAATCTGACCGATTCGGCAACTGACCAACGGCAAATCGCCATATTCTCGCTCAACTTCCGCCCGGTATTTAATTTCGTTCCAAACTAACTTCAGCGTTTTTTCCAACCCTTCATTGATATCCGCGGGTTGGATCTCCGCCCGGTCAACATGGGAAAAGTCACGCAAACTTTCAATAATTCGTGTAACTCGATTGATCCCTTCCTTTGACTCTTGAACCAAGATGAGAATATCTTGCATAATAGAGTCGATCTTGAAATCTGCCCGCAGACTGTTGTTCTTCTCTAAGGATAGGTCTTGAGTGACCAACAGTTGGTCGATTGCCTCTGAATAGCCGTGAATATCGGTTACATAGTCCTGCAATATATCCAGGTTACTACTAACAAAAGCAATCGGATTGTTGATTTCGTGTGCTACTCCAGCCGATAATTGCCCAATGGCCGACATTTTTTCGTTCTGCACCAAAGCGGATTGCATTCGCTGTAGCGTTTCCAGAGCCGATTGCAGTTCTTGACTCTTTTCAGGTGTTAATTCGTCGAATGGGAGTTCCAGCGTCTCGGTGTCGATTTCTAGTGCACGATTGATCACTTGAGATTCGTACTTTTCAAAGGCATCGCTTACCAGTTCTATCAGTTGCTCGTCAT
The DNA here is from genome assembly GCA_002699335.1 of Candidatus Poribacteria bacterium. Next base: position 57,905 of record PACG01000065.1, on the reverse strand, counting down.
CCCAAGGTTTAGGGATATATTGATGAAAAGAGGTCTCGCCCAATATCTGATTCAGCATTTTTTCATCGGCTTGCCCCGACAGTACAATCGGAATCGTATCGGGATAGAGTCGGTGAACCTGCGCTATTAGTTGGTTGCCAGACATCTGTGGCATACATATATCGACCAAGATCACCTCCACTTTATGAGTGGAGAGAATGTCGAGTGCTTGTTGTCCGCTGCGGGCAACAAGAACAGTACAGGGGTAGCGGTGTAATGACCGATGGAGCGCACTTAGAATTTGTGGTTCATCATCAACACACAAGATTGAGTAATCCACTTTTCACCCCATCATATAAAGTGACCATCACTACCACAATAATTCAAATTTAACAATCTGTTTGTGTTTAGCATGGTTGTTACTATAAACGGACCAACCTACTGTCGGTTACAATTCTGTCATGCAACCACTTCAGAAGGCTCCCTTTCTAAGGAGAGATAAAGTGATCGAACCCTATCCGTTGACCGTCAGTTCTCAAAATCTGACAGTTTCGAATCAGATATCGGCGAACCACTGATGGTGCTGGGAAGCCATAGCGATTTCGAAGGCGCAAAGAAAAGATGGAGAACCTGGGTCCGACAGCATCCAGAAAAGCTTCGGTACTCGACGTTTTTCTGCCGTGACGTGGAACTTTAATTACTTCAGACGCTAGCGAGTTCCTAAATTCACAATTTGGCTTTCCGCTACTTTTTCTATGTCGTCAGTCATCAACAAATCCACAGCCCCATAGCTGATCCGCAGAACCAGTGAAGCGTTATTGATCTCCCCATCTGTTAGATCCACTGTTTGATCNGGGTAAACCAACTCTATTTTAGCCGTTGGTGTTAANTCGATTGCCNCAACCTGACCTAACCGGTGGNGAATCTGTTTCTGATCAACAATCTGGTGCAGGTGGCGATGTGTCGTTGAACGTAAATTTTGGTGAGGAACACCCAACACTCCTCTATCTCGAAATGCTCCAGGAGGTGGCCCAGTCCCCGCCGTGATCGTTAGCAGGATGGCTCAAAACGACCAGATTAATACGGCGAATCTGTCGACACCGTAAAAAAGGGCAATCACCCGTTGACCGTTGTCGTAGGTGAGACTTCTCAACCCACATGGTTTTATGGTCTGGGAACTGGATCACAACCGCATTCCCCTGGCCAACATCGAGAAAGGCAACCCTCAGATACCGGCCTGGTGACCACCAGGCAAAATCCCAAACCAGAATGGTGATCATTAGTAATCCCCAAATCAGCGAACGGTGGTTGAACACCTGGCCATATTTGAGAATCCATGGCAAATGGTTAGACTGAGGATGAAGACAATATAGAGGCAAATTTGGCCGTAACTGAGGCCGAGACCTCCAGTCAGGACAGCGGGAAGCGACTAAACAGATCACAGTCCACAGAAAACACCACAATAGCACTTGACCCACTATTGCAGTTGGCATAGCCAGTTTGATCCGGATTAGTCCCAAAACCAGCGAGGCCAGAGCCAGTGACACTATCAGCGTAACCAACACCATCACCGACGGGTTGATCAACAGGGAGATCAGAGAAAATTGATGAAAATGGTAAGCGACGATCGGTAGAGTGCCGATTTGCGCTGACAGCGAGGCTCCGACTCCGGCCGAGATCCAACGCATGATGGAGAACTAAAACCGGTTGACCACTGCAGGTTGCCATTTACCGATGAAGTAGACAATCGAGATGGTAGCGACGAAGGAGAGTTGAAAGCCAACGCCCCAAATCTGCGTCGGATTAGCTGTCAGCAACACCAATGCTGTGACTATTAGCAGGTTAATTAGATCTACATCGCGATCGATAATGCGGGCCACTAAAGCAAGGGTAGTGATAATCGAGGCACGTAAACCGACCAAACCGGCATAGAAAATAACGACCAGAATAGTTGGGGCACAAATAATTTGGTTTGGAAGTCGAAACAGTCTCAGAAAAAAGAAGGTTGAAAATGCAATTAGGCCAACATGTAAGCCCGACATGGCCAATAAGTGCGAAACACCGCTTCGTTGAAAGGTAGTCATCACATCAGGAGGTGAAAAATGGCGTTGCCCCAGTAACATAGCCTTGATGACTTGGGCGTATCGGACACGGTAGATCCGGTCAGTCACCTCCCTAGACGTGATAATTCCCCTTCTCCACTAGCTGGAGCGGGATTCATCCTTCCGATTTGGCTGGGGCTTGTACGCTCTCAAAATTGGTAGTGGAGGAAACATACAAAATGCCAAATACACGACGCCGGGCCAGAAAGAAGCGGTAAGTAAATCCACCCGGATTTCGCTGACCACTCGGTCGGCGGAGAGTACCGGAAACCTGGATCAGATGACCAACGCCCATTTCGACAGGTTGACGAAATTTGACCAACAGTAGAGTTCCTTTCGATACAGGTTCCGCCGATTTAGCCCGGTTGCTTGAAACTCTCAGTTGTATAGTGCCAGTAACGTAGTAGCTGGCTGAAGGGCGTTCACCAGTCGGATCGTAATCAACAGTTCCCTGAAAAAACACCTGTTGCTTAAACAGATGGTCAGGAAAAGTAGGGGTTAAGTGAATAGAAAACCGAAGGCAACCACAATAACAGACCGATAGAAGCAGTAGGCTATGGACCAGCTTAGGCCTTTCTGGTAATTGATTGATAGTCCAGCTACAGTAACCGTAGTCCTGCCAACCAGAACCAAAAAATCGGGACGCGTCCAACTTGACGTGCAACCAGGATTCCAAAAAGATAGGGAAAAAGAACTATCAGTGCAGGTCTGTGCCACATACCTGAAAACAAGTCACTGCCGTGATTGGGTCTGCTGGAAATCTGTAGGAATCACAAAAATCTATAGTGCAGATTCGATTTCAGCTTTGACTGCCGGGTCCTCCTCAATTGGTAGCCGATGCATTAGGACGTCTTTCGCTTGACAGTTATTGATCTGCCCGAGTGCCCAAGCCGCATGCTGGCGAACCAGTGGTTCTTCGTCAGCTATGGCTTGACTGAGTACTGGAACTGTGTCCGGATCTCTGGCATTCCCCATAGCTACCGCAACGTTGCGTAAAAAACCACGCCGCTTAGCACGCTTGATTGGACTGTCTTTGAACCTTTGGTTAAATTCGACCTGCGTCATTTTCAGCAGAGAATCCAACCTGGGTAAAAGGTTCCCTTGTCGAGGACGAAAAGCTTCAACCGTTGTTGGCTTCGATTTGGAGTTCCATGGGCATACCTCCTGACAGATGTCACAGCCAAAGATCAGGTTACCGATACCCGGTCGCAGGTCGAGAGGAATGGCTCCTTTCAACTCGATCGTCAAATAGGAGATACATCGCCTGGAATCGACCTGATTGGGTGCAACGATGGCGTCTGTCGGGCAGGCTTCAATACAGAGAGTACAACTGCCACAATCACCGCGAAGTGGCGGCGTCTCAACACTCAGATCCAGGTTAATCAAAATCTCCGATAGAAAGTACCAGGATCCTCGTTCCCAGTTAATCAGGGTGGTATTTTTGCCGATCCAGCCTAGCCCTGCCGTTTGGGCGTAGTCGCGCTCCAAAATCGGACCGGAATCGACAAAAACACGGTTTGTGGTTTCCTGCCTAGCTATCTTTTCAATCACTCGGATCAGTCGCTTCAACTTTTTCCGGATGACGTCGTGGTAGTCATCGCCCCAGGCATAGCGTGAAATTTGTCCACGAGTGGGATCCACTTTTCGTGCCGGATCCGGCTCTATAGTATAGTAGTTCATCCCCATGACGATGATCGACCGGGCTTCAGCTAGGACGGTTTTGGGATCCCGCTTCAGCGACAGGTGGCGGTGAAGATAGTCCATCTCACCCGCGTAGCCGTTTTGGAGCCACTGTTCATATCGTTGGATTAGTTTTGGTGGATTGGCCGGTATAATACCGACTAAATCAAAGCCCAGTTTTTGTGCCTGCTGTCGAATCTGCTCACCCAGCCTTGACGAAGACGACATGCTTAAATCTGCCCCCACTCTCGAAACAGTTGCCAACTTCTGCCCGGCACATCAGATCTGAACACCTCCACGTTTCCTCGGTCGGCCACGGTAACGTAACAAGTCATTCCATCGCTGCCGCCAAAAGCAATATTGGTGCAGTGCTGGCCTGCCAGTTCGACTTCAGTGATAATATCACCGGCAGGAGAGACTTTGGCTACCGTACTTTTGCCGTGTCGGGTTACCAGTAAGTTACCCTCAATATCACAGCGCATTCCATCCATACCAAAATCGGGGAACTGAAGCAACAGTCTTTTATTGGAAATTTCTCCTGTTGGGGATAGATCGTAGACCCAGATATTGCGCTGAACTGACTCGTTGACGTAGAGCGTGGTTTCGTCCGGACTGACCTCAATGCCATTGGTGGTTCCCATATTGGTTTCAAGCAAGATGGCGCTGCCGTCGGTTTCGACCCGCCAGATTTGGCCACTCGATTGGCCCCAATTTGGATCGCTGGCAAAAACCGTTCCATCCCGACGAATAGCAATATCGTTAGGTTGGTTCATGGTCGATTCATGGGCGTGAACTGAGATTCCTCGTGTCCCCATATCGACCGAGAGCACATTGTGATTGGTATAGTCGGCGATTAACATCTTCCCTTGCGGGTTGAAGCGAATCCCATTGCCGATACTACCATTCGGAAGTTCGACAAAAACGCTGCATTCGCCCTCCGGTGTAACCTTGCCAACGGTATGCTGCCGCTCAAAATTGACGGCATACAGGTTTCCTATTGCATCACAGGCAGGCCCCTCTATGCCAGACGTAAATCCGTTTTCCCCCGTGAACTGACGGCCAGTGAATATTTGGTTCATTTTTCTATCCTACTTTAGATTTCAGTTGATTTGATTGATCTCATTTTAACACAGGTTCTGCTTAGATAGTTAAAAGAACAAGCGACTTGATAAATCTTGTATTAGTCAGCACACTTGTGAGATGGTATTATCTAGTAACATAAAAAAACCATTTTCTGCACAGCTGATTAGGTCCGGAACGATGCTACCTGTTTGTCCTATTCGTCAAAGACACGCTTTCACTATCTATTCGCTGGCTCTATTTTGGATTGCGCGCCTGGGTCTGGCGCAATTTTTCGTTACTCCTCCCGAAATTGTCAGGGCCACGACGGTAACCTCGCAAAATCAGTACCGGCCAGGTGACAATTTTCAGATCGCTGTTCAGTTGAAAATCCAGGAGGGTTGGCATACCAATGCAAATCCTGCCGGCGAAGATTTTCTGATTCCAACTGAGTTGATACTGCCGGATCTGCCTACGCTCAATTTTGGTCAAATCGTCTATCCTGCCGGAGAGATAACCAAACTAGCCTCAGTGGGCAGTGTTCCCCTCTATCACCACGAGGTGACGATCGGATTGGAAGGGCAAATTCAGCAGACTGCCGAGCTCAGTCAGATCGACCTTCTTCTCAGGTTGCGTTACCAGGCCTGTAACGACCAAAGTTGCCTGATGCCAACCGAACTAAATATCAATCTATCGCTGAAGATTGTCGATGCCAACACGTCCACAGAGTTCATCAATACCGTGATTTTTGAACAGATTCCGTTCACTGTAGCATCCGTCCCTTCAGAATCCTCAGAGTTGATGGCCGCCAATTCGCCCAGTCAGTTTTCTGCTGCTCTGTCCAGAGGCTATTTTTGGGCCTTTCTGTTCGTCTTTATCGGCGGTATCCTGACCAGTTTAACCCCTTGCGTCTACCCGCTAATTCCGATTACGGTCTCCGTCTTTGGCGCGGGTAAGGATATCAGTCGAAGTAAATCCTTCTTTTTGTCGCTGACCTATGTCTTAGGAATGGCGGTGATGTACTCAATTCTAGGTGTCGTGGTGGCTTCCACAGGTGTGCTTTTCGGTACCATTATGATCAATCCGGTCGCCATCGGCATTGTCTGTACAATTCTCATCGCACTGGGATTATCGATGTTAGGCGCGTTTGAAATCCAACTACCAACGGTACTACAGGATCGGCTGAATACGGTCGGTGGAGCCGGGTTTGGCGGGTCTTTTCTGATGGGAACCGTGGCTGGTGTCATCGCGGCACCTTGTACCGGACCAGCACTAGGCGCCGTGTTGTCTTACGTTGCTACCACCAATAATGTAATCTTGGGCTTCTTTCTGATGCTGACCTATGCTCTCGGTATGGGACTGCTCTTTATTTTGATCGGTACTTTTTCAGGGCTACTATCATCGTTACCGACCTCTGGTAATTGGATGTATGTTTTAGAAAACATTTTCGGCGTGGCCATCATCGGTATGGCGCTCTTTTTCCTCAAAAACATCTGGATTCCGCTCAACCTGATTCTGCGTAACTCGGTCGAGTTTCTGGCTATTGGTCTTATCTTTATAGTCAATGGTGTCCAGATCGGCCAATTCACCCGGCGGTTCAAAGACCTGGTTGGCCTAATCAAAGTACAGAAAGCCTTCGGTGTGTTGATGGCCGTAGTCGGATTCTACATCGTGGCTGGTGGATTTATTAATGGTGGGTTCCGATTCACGGAACCGGCAAGATCTGGATCCATGGAGTCCGCTATCAACTGGATCACCGACGAATCAACCGGTTTTGCGACTGCAAAACGAGAAGGTAAACCCGTTATGATCGACTGCTACGCCGATTGGTGTACAGTTTGCAAAGAACTGGAACACCAAACTTTCTCTGATCTAGAAGTAGCAAAACGCCTGTCTGGATTCGTAACCATCAAACTCAACTTTACCAATCCCAAAGACCCACAAATCCAATCACTGAAACGCAAGTACCAAATCGGTGGACTGCCCGTAGTCCTCTTTTTTGATGCTAACGGACAGGAACTCAAAAGTAAACGGTTTGAATTCTTTATGCCCGCCGACAGGTTTCTAACTTGGATCGCCGATATTCAGTAATTATATGCTCAACTAGGAGCAAGGAGCGAGTCTAAAAGCATCAGTATTTATAGCTACCAGTCTCGATGGGTTTATTGCGAGAGAAGATGATTCTCTAGACTGGTTTAACACTGCAAATGCAACGGTTCGTGAGGGTGAAGACTATGGTTTCGTTTCATTTATGGATTCAGTTGACGCTTTGGTAATGGGTAGAACCACATATGAAAAGGTCTTGTCCTTTAGGCAGTGGCCATATGAAGATACGTCTGTAATTGTGTTGAGTAGCCGTGGACTTGAAATTCCGCCCAACTTAAAAGGTTCCGTAGAGCATTCATCTGAATCACTAGAGGACTTGCATAAGCGCCTATCAAATAAAGGGTTTAGTCGGTTATATATTGATGGCGGTATTACTGAGGTTTTTTAGTTGCTGGTCTTATCAACGACCTCACCATAAGTGTCAACGTAAGTAAGTTGCTGGTTGAGTTGGACAATGCTGGGTGTAGAAGGGACCAAGCCCATAATGGCCACTATCTCAATGAGTGGTTGGGAAATAAGATCCACCGCTTGCAAGGAAGGCTGCAAAAAACGATCGAAATGAGATAGTAGGAACCCGAGAATTAGTTTGTGCGCACGCTCAAAAGCTAAACTCATACCTGAAGCGGTCTGACTTTTGAGCGGCCAAGGCGATCACGATAGCGATTAGCAGGTAGAAAATAAGGGCGGAGTAAATTCTTGATCTGGTTGAAAAAACTCGATCTGCCAACACGCTGAGCATACAATTGATAGATCAATGGCGGCTTGAATTAAGCCTCCAAGATATTAGTGACATAAAAGCGCCACTGCTTCTAGTCAAACCAGACGACCAAGCGAATATCATCTTGGAAAGAAGGATTGGCGCTACGGGACAATTGCACAGCCAGGTCAATTTGGCCGTCGACACCGCGTGCGGCTAGGAAATGGTCGATTTCAGACAAACGTCGGCCAACCAGATGCTGTAGGCGGCGGGCGCCAACTTTAACGTGCTGTTCAGGCGCAGGAGCAAGAAACTGCCGGCAGCAATGATTTTCTTCATCCAGCGGAAAGAGCAATCTCCCAAGTCGAACCGATAGAGACAATTAGGCTGGCGGGTAACGAATGAGAACCGGCTCTTATGTCGTCGGCCGGGGCTAACTGGCTTCTTTGGTCACAAAAAATCGCTGGTAGCGATCTAGTCAATGATTGTACACGCCTCGAAACAAGCACCTGTTAATTTCTGTCAGTCGCTAGCTCAACGCCTTGTTGGATAGACGGCTCACTTTAGCTGGGGGAAAGAGTTGGACTATAGCTGCCACCAAGAAGTCTATCAACTGCAGCAAGGAACCTAGAGGCCTGGGTTCAGCGGCCGAAAAACCATCCACCAGAAGAAACTAGGTCCAAGCAACTTCCTTCTTCTTTCAGCTGGAAGCAGATGTTTGGCTAATAGTGGCGCCAACTGCTGGTCCGAGAGAATTTGTTAAAACGCAATCTGTTCTTTCTGAACCATCTTTTTGCTGCTGACTACTTGGGCTGCCATTTCTTCTCCTTGCTTCCTGCTAGCTTCCAATGCTTCCTCCTTAAATGATAACCCGTTTCGTCGAAATTATCTTCTGACACGTCTTAGAAATCGCCCTCTTAGCTTAAGTTGACACCTATGGTACTAGAACTAATGCATCGCCATTCTTCTATATTTGGGATGGGAAAGACCGTATCTGTCATTTTGAAACCGGCCAAGATTATGATATCGAGTGCTATCTTCAATTTGTGGCTGAAGGCCGAAATTTGGGTGTCAAGACCCTCTGTCCGTTGATCCGGTTTTGGCACCCACAAAAGTTATTAGTAGAACATCCAGAGTAGCAGGAACGTTACGCACCGAGTACTCTTCCACACCAACCAGGCGATCAAGACGCCGAGTTTACCAACGGTTGTTGGATTTCGCTTTTGGCGATTTCTACATTGCGCAGAGCGTTCATTTCGCCAAAGTGTTTGGTTTTGACGGTTACAACCTTGACGGGTTTGGCACATCTGCACTTTGCTATTGTCGTTACTGTCAAGATGCTTACAAGAAGGACAGTGGGAAATTGCTCCCAGCCAGTCGAGATGTGGCAAGTATAGAGTTTCGGCGGTTTATGCGTTGGAAGCTAAATCGGTGGACGGATTTTGTTTGTCGCTGGCAAAAGGCAATTAACGGCTGAGGTGAAATTATATTTCGTCCTTTATCAGGCGGAAGGTTTGCACACCAATACCAAAGAACCGACACAATACGAGTTTCAGAGTGTAGCTTGCAATCTTAGCTCAACAACCTCTCCAGACTATCCATGACCGCTATTCTGGATTGAGTTGAAGGTGCTTTCAATCCGCTGCCTGAGATGGTTAAGCTGGTCATCAAACCTTTTGGCTTTTGAACCTTCTGCTTCCTGCGCATGGCAGCCCACAGACGGTTTCCTTAACGGTCCTTAATTCTTGTGGTTACCAATCGTCCATAAACCTTGGTTATCAAAGATGTCATTGTTGAAGACAACCGCAAGCACTTCTTCGGCGGCCGATCGTTCCTCAATATTTGCCAAGACCAACTCCAAAGCAGCGGGACATACTCCAGTGCGGCCAGCATCACCAGTTGATAGCCGAAATACTCCATTGGACGGCTAACACCGACACCATAATTAGCGCTGCTGGCAAAACAACTCTTCTTTTTGCTCCGCTTATAACCAACAACTGGCAGCGGTTTGATGTCCAGCAGGAACGGTGTCGAAGGTTGGCCGTCAACAGAACAACCTACTCTTGAGGTCAGGAGTTTGGGGAAAAAGAGGAAGATAATTTTCTGGGATGAAATCGAGACATTGAGTCTCTGCGGGGAAAGGGAAGTAATCCATCGCTAGGAACAAGGTGATGACCTCACTATGGCCAAAAGCCGGTTTCCCTTTCAAAAGATGGATCCTCTTTTGTCTGTACCAGTCATCCACCAGGACAAAGATGATAGTCAGCAAAGTTTCAACCTTAAGATACCTCCTAAGCTTTTTGACTACAGGTATACAAGAGATTGGCCCAAATATTAAACCAACTGAGATTAAAATTCCACATTACGCGTATGTCATCATGTTTTCCTTCTTATCCGCACAAGTAACGGCTAGTGTTTATGTCGAAGACTACTTATTCGCTGGCATAGCAGGGATGATCCTTGGTTACCAGCGGAGTTCGGGGCATCCAAATAACCTCCATATTGACCTCCAAGGTGGTTTATCACCTATGGCTGGGACACGGGTTGGCTGGGCTTGGTAACCCAGCACTAAAGAAAGTTCTATTCGTGGTAAACTGTTCTGGCCATTCCGAGGCGGAATAGGAATTGAATATGACAGCGGGAAGCGGCTGAAACCATACCTTTATGGTTCTGGGACGGGTATCTTCGCAGCAATGCTCTTGAGTTCTGGGCAGAGGTAGCATAACTCTGTATAGTCCACTGAAGAGGCAGGCGTGAAAAACTGCCAGATAGTCTATCGCCCTGATGGCTACATTATGCTTTAGGCGATGCCTTCGCCGCCTCTGCTTGCTCGGTCACGAATACAGCTTTTAGCCTCGTCATGACGTTTTTAGGCGCTGTCACTCATCATTTTTGCAAGGCTTCCATACCAATATCGTAAAGAGTAATACTGATGTCATTAGGATCTTCTAGTGTTTGATAAACTTTGGTTCTAGACTCGTCTCATATTTGGGTTCTAACATCAGTATGTTCTTTGAAACCTTGATACCAGTGCTCGAAGTCCTTGACCTTCATGGTTACAACTGTCTATACTTTCTTAGTCTGACAATTGAGTTGAGCTCAAATCGCCAATTTGACTTTTTTGATGCCTAAACCAGTCCAAATAGCTTCCCATTAAAACACCAGTCATCTTTTGCGCGGGTATTATTAGTATGAAGCTGTCTTTGTGGTTGATCAGTGACTCTACCACCGCTCAGACCTGCTAAATATCATGAGAAGCGCTTAGCTGTGTTTTGTCCTGCGGTCGCGGAGTTCAGTCTCTAAACTTACAACAAAGGTGACATATGGATTACCAAAGGCCGGCCTCACTCCTGTCATTTATCTCAATTAATTTCCGCTATGGCTCTCCGAATAAAGTCTAGATCTCTTTTGGTCATGTTATTGTAATCATAACCTGCTTTGGCTTGGCCATGAGAGACATTCAGGCAAATCATCTGACTTAGGTCATCCATCACAACTTGTCGTGTTATCTCTACCACTGGCCAGGAGGCATCTTCCAAAGAAGATCTCCAGTATAGATCGCTGTTCTCGTCACTCTGTTGCCCGCCTTTCAAGTGATAATAACTTATCAACCCCTTAAGTTTATAATAAACGTCCAGCGTTGGATACGTTCCCATTTGCCACAGATTCTGTACATCCCAGGTGAGGGATACACGTTCTCGACGATCAAGCGTCTCAAAGAAATCAATGATCTCTTCAGGGGTTGAAAAGATACAATTTCCGACTTCGTTTTCAATGGTAACTTTGCCGCCTGGATTGGACTTGAATTCAGCGTAATACCGGTCGTGAAGACGGTCGATAGCTTCAGCATAAAGTGGAATTAACCAGGGATGATTTGTGCGCAGGTACTTTACACTGTTCTCGATTTCTCCTCTTTTGGAAGTTGCTGCCGCCAGCAAGCGGATCATCTGTGGTTGCAGAATCTTGGCAATTTCGATAACGTGATCTATCTTCTCGAGAGAGTCTTGGCGGAAACGCTCTTCTCCCAACTCAATATCGCCACCGAAGAGAACAGTGGAAAAGCAATAGACAGATAGGTCTCTTTTATCAATCTGAACTGCAGCCTGTTCGGCCTCTTCTTTTGTCAATCCTACAATGCTTTTTCCCCAAATAGCGTCTTTCAGATCCAGATACTTTATCCCCCACGAAACGTGTTGATCTAGGGCTAGCTCAAAGGTGCTTCCTGCCATAGAATTGAGGATAGTGATCTCCGTGTTTTCTTTAGCTTCTATTCGTTTTGGATAAATACTCACGCTTGTTAAATCCATATTAGTTAGTCTCCACTGATTTATGCTTACTAAGTGTTCATTCGAGACGATTACACGGTAACCAAACCGACAGGATTTCTTTTTGCAGTTGGCTTAACTTTAGCTGTTTCATCCACCTAATCCCTATTTCTCCTAATACTCTTGCCGCAGAATAACGACGCACACCTGAACCTTCATCCTGAGATGATTGTATCAGTGTAAGTTACGACATTCTTTGCGCCTGCTCCTATCTGTCCTCATGCAAATGCCGCATTACTCTGAACAAATCGATCCTTATGCTTCAATCCTCCGATTAGTCTTCCCATTTGCTCTTCTTGCTTTTCATCTGCAGATGTCATCAAACTCAACAGACAAAATAACAACCCTTGCCACCACTGAAGTTTTACTCATTTAACTTTTGAGGCTGAATCAGGGGAAATCGGTTGTGAAATTTCTCTTTGCTGCAACATTAATCCTTTCCAACAGTTAGGACGAGGATTCACAGCCATAACCGTTGCAGGACCATCGCGAAAAACATAATCCGGCGCATCTCTTCTGTTGTTTTNGGCCTCGAACCGTGTGTCAGACNNTCCACAAAAANCAGCTCGTNACTGGCTGGCCTGTTTAGCAAAAATCCAGTTAGAAAACGACGGNAAANNGTGTGAAGTCCTAATGATTNNGGGTAGTCAATCTCGGCTNCACATCACCGGCCACTTAGCTAGCCCTATCATTTTGAGGGGANCAGCCATGGTACGACCCGCATAAANAGCCTGTTACCAACTTAAGTAACGAACACTGAAGTTGAAGATCAGGCCTAAAATACTGACACTTGATGCCACCACAACATCCCCCACTATTAACCCCAGGAATAGTGGTACTGCGCGCCGATAGCTCCGAACACCACCGTAAGACAGAAGCAGACGTTTGATAGTCCAACTTATTAGGATTGGAAACCAAAGACCAGTAAATGTCCACCAACTGGATACCACATATCCAACCGGATGTAAAGGCCACTGAACAAACCTAAGGCGTAATAGTAACAACCCAATCGAGGTCACGAACCCACCCAGTGTAAANGCNAAACTACTTGCTTCCATTTCGCTGGGGTTAGTCAGCCAACCTGCTAGCCGGTTGAAAGCTGCCCGGGCATACCAGGATCTAGCCTGTTCTAATCCAATTTTATACGAAATATGCAAATACCCCCACATGGCGGAGAAAGAACCAACCAAAATGGCCAACATGATAACCAGAAAAATGTGAAACTGGTTCATTTTGGTTTGATGAGACAGTTTGAGTGCTTCTAATTGATGTGGCATTGGGTGTGCTCGATATGACAGATGGTTCANCCAAAAAAACAGTGTCATCACCGACAGATTTTGGCCACCAAGTTGTCGGCTACCAAAAACCTCAGTTAAGAATAAATCGGGACCTGCATTGTAGAGATCGTGTGCTGGCGGCCCCAGTTCAGCCCGGATACGAGTGATTGTAATTGACATGGCAAAATAGATCATAAAAAACAACACCGCGACCCACATCAACATACCCGCCTGATAACAGAATAGAACAATTAGGAATAAGCCGCCAACTGCACCTATCATGGCAGAGCGATAACTTAGGGCTTCGTCCTGAACTTCCTGTGCTTCTGTCAGCAAGACAGAAATTATAGTTTTAAACTGACGGCGTCCCATCCAGAGGGTGAAAACGAAGATTCCCATCCANGCCCCACGAACCTGTGCCATTTCCTGGGGAAACTCAACGGCGCCACGCCAACCAAATATGTCACCGACTATCCGCTGCCAATGCCAGAACAGATGAAAAAACCAGCAAGAAAAACCCAGATCGAGTGGAATCAGAAATCCAATCCCAATAGCAAATGGAAAGAAGCTAACTCGGAACCCTGGATTGTTCATCGCACTCCATGGTCTTTCCGTCAAGTGGAATTCTCGGTACAACGGGAAAGCNGGNAAAGATGGACTGATCTGTTGTAAACTATAAAGCAGATTCAATACACCAGCTAAAATTACTCCCAGCCAGGCCAATTGACTGAATAAAAGACGCTGGCGGCTATCAATAGAGCCTCCATCTGTTCCACTTGACTTGGTCATTTCATAAGGGAGTTGAACAATAGGGTAGGTTAGCTTTTCATATTCCTGCCACTGCCTTCGTAATAGCACATTCAAACAAAACATAACTATACCCAGAATTAAACAGAACCCCAACCAGGTAAGTCCGGGCTTGAGCCAGGCGTAAATATGTTCCAAGGAATAAAAAGTGGATTGGCCTTGGTAAAACCCACGCAAAAGCTTCCGATCATCTACCACCAACCAGGTCGGTAGATGGGAATGGAACAGTTGGTTCCACTCGTTCTCATTGGTGGCATACCAGAATCCATTGCTGATCAATGGAATCAGGACTTGAATCATATCGCGGCCAGCAAAAACGGAAGCCTGGCATAACATAACATAGATGGTTAGCAACTCGGTTTGACTGAGAACCAACTTAGGAGAGAAGCGATTTAAGACTTCGTTAATGGCAATAAGAACGATTAGGGTAAATAGAACGTTGAAGAGGAGTGCCAAGCTAGTTGGACGGTTAGAATCCCAAACATAGCTGAGATACAGAATCCAGTAGCTATTGAAAGGAATGAGGATCAAGCCGATAATCACCGACCTAGTTGTGATTGGAAACTGGTTGAATCTTGTCTGTGCTGGTCTGGGTATCTTATTTCTCATTGGTGGTACTGGTAACCCCAGGAACTAGTACGGCGTAACGAAAGTAGAAAGTCTAGTNCNTTCTGTTGCCGACTTAATCGATTATGACGGGGAGTTGGGTGTTAAAGGTAAGCATGACAGACTCAAAGAGTATGAAAACCANCGGCTTCATTTCATCTACAGGCCAAAGCATACGAGTTGGCTCTACTTACGATTGTGAACGAAGNTTTGGGGCAGGAAAGCATCGACCGTGATGGTACGACCTCTGCAGTGGCAGTTCATGCCCAGTGTGTTCTCCTTTAACTTTGCCACCATCCGGCCATCGTAAGGCACGATGAACTCATCGTAGGCCACGGGAGCGGTGTGATCTGCTCCGAGTCAGCCTGTTAGCGTTGGTATCGAGAGGCCATCCTTGAACATTTCACCGAGAATCGGCAGCGCACGNCGCGTGACCTCCTCCAGCAACTCGTGCACGACCTGGTCTTCTGTCGCAGCCAGCATCAGCAGGTCCTGAAAGTCCACACGGNTTGAGATCACCACAATGCTGACGACACACCTGTCTGGAGTACCGCACAGTCGCCAGGTCTGGAAAAGGGATTCCAACTGCCAGCGGCGGTCTCTGGCTGAAACGACGATATTGTGGCTGAAAACCATCTTTGGAGACCATCTCAGTTCTCGCTGGCTCACTATAATAGTCCATGATTGCCTCCCTATATCTTCGTGCATAACTNGCTCAGACCCCCTTCAGTGGCAATCCTATCCANTCCTATAGCAAACTCACCATTGGCTCTGCNCCTTTGAGCAAATATTCTACGTCCCGAATTCCTGAACCAGGACCTTCAGGAACTGTAATAGCACCATCCTCGACCTTCAGCGGTAAATTAAGCCAGTTGTTGTATCTCTCAATGCCTTTTTTGTACTCCTGATATAGACCCACATCCTGTATATAGGAGGCAAAATGGAGCATATATATGAATCCAAAGCCGCCGGAAATATGTACTGTGGTTGGCATTCCAGCCACCGCCGCCATGTGAGCTACGCGNCTGGAACGGATAAAACCACCATAGTAATGCAGATCCGGCTGGACAATATCCACCCCTCGGTTCTGGATCATCCATCGAAATCGNCGCTGNCTGTATTCCTGTTCACCGCCAGAAACAGGTATAGTTAAAGCGTCCGCCACTTTTTTGGTATCTTCCAGATGGTCGAAAGGGCAAGGTTCCTCAAAATAGACGGCGTTGATATCTTCCAGCATCCTACCCACTTCAGTAGCCTTCGGTGGATCGTAGGAGCCATTGGCATCAGCATGGATGGCGATATCATCGCCTAATTCTTTACGGGCTAGCGGAATTAGTGTCTCNGTGCGTCCCGGCATGGCATCCACATTACGGCTCATACGTCCTCCGACCCTGAATTTAATAGCTTTAGCGCCCGTTTCATCGATTAGCTGAACCAGGTAATCCATTTCCTCTTCTGGGATGGAATTACGCCGACCACTAGCCACGTAAAACGGCACTTGGCGCCGTATCACCCCGCCCANCAATTGGCCAATGGATTTNCCCGTGATTCTACCCATCATATCTAGGATAGCGAACTCCACCCAGGCCACAGGACACCAGAACGCNAGNCCCTGAAGCTTGTAATTGCTTTTGTATCTATACAGTTCAAATAGGTGCCCCTCCAGGCCACGAACATCTTTCCCTATAAAGTAGGGAATAACTCGTTGATTCAGTATTGGATATAGTTGTTCTACATGGCTATTGGNTACGGAAATGCCCTCTGAGCCAGCCGTAGACCTGACGTGGACCAAATATTCCTGTTCCTTACGCAGCAATTGGATAGACTCAACCACTAGTGGTGAGTTGAGATCCTCAAGCGGTAAGATAGGTGNCCTGGCAGCATTTTCCAGTTCCTCAATACTGATTCTACGATTATTATACGCCATGAGTCCTTCCCGTCTTTTTACTATGACTTATATTGTATTGGTCCGACAAAAGTAACCCATGGTCCCGACCCAATTCGTTGGGATCACATTCCCATCCATGAGCTAGGCACACTATACGGCTGGTGGGTTGTGCNTCGTAAAGGGGGCGATAGACGTCGCTCTTGGGAAGCCGGTATTCGAGCATAATTCCCACAATACTGTGTTGGGTAAACCACTCTGTGGTACCAATTCCTTCCGGCTCTTCTAGAAATCCTTCATATCCGCTGCCTGGATAGATAATTGTTGCCACACTATTTGCTTTCGCAGAACAACGGGCCGACTGTAATAAACGCATTAGCTTTCTCCGTTTTTCCTGCCCAGCGTGGTATTGTGGGTTAGCCAACAGGNNATTNCCCTGCCAAGNCTGCCTGCTCAGCCGTCGTTGATNGCTTCGTTGGTTTTCTGTAGATGCTCTATCCAGGGATCATCTGTTTTCTTGAGCCANGGAAGTAATTCATCTTTGACCAACTGCTTAATTATATCGGGACTGCTATCGGCAATATCCGACATTTCATATGGATCCGACTCTAGATTATACAATTGACTATTCAAGGGTTTGTTCAGGGCCGCTGTTATGACTAGCTTGTATCTATGTGTTCTTACTCCGCGAAGTCCGGATCGCGTATTGTCATAAGGTACTTTTAGATAAAGTTGCGAGGAAGGGTGTACGCCTTTGCCCGTAAGAAAGATCTCAGAATGGCTGGTACCTTGGACTGGCCCGGGAATAGAGTTCTTGAATCCCATTAGTTCGAGGAGAGTTGGATAAATGTCAGGTACGGACATAAGAAGCTCGTCACGACGTGCTTTGATCTTGCCTGGCCAGCGAATAATAAAGGGTATACGCATGGATTCTTCAAAAGGATTATTTTTCGTTGCTAGATTATGTGTGCCCACGCAATTCCCATGGTCTGATATAAAGAGAACNATCGTGTCTTCCTTGAGGCCAGCATCATTAATTCCCTGTAGAATGCGACCAAACTGCTCGTCCACCCCCGTCACGTTGGCGAAATAGTTTTTAGTCTGGCTCAAGGCCAGTTTTGACATCCTAGTTTTTCCACTCTTGTCTACATTGGGACGCACAAGCAGGTCTCTGGAGGTTTTGCTTTCGTAGGACTCCAGGTATTTCTTCGGAAATTGATCGTATGGAGTATGCGGTGGGTTCATGGAGACCACAAGTGCGAAAGGTTGGTTTGATCTGCGATGTTTTCCTTCTTTATTTCGAATGTAATCAATTGCCAGGTCGGCTTCATGCTCGGGACCCNACTGTTTGACAAAGTGAAANTCCTCTCGTTTGGCATCNGTAGACCAATACATTGGAGTCATNTGGTAATCGTATGTTCCGTATGAATACCAATAGTCAAATCCGTGCCGCCGTTCGGGATCGCACCATTCATTCCATTTCGTGTTTGCCCGGTTGTTTTTGCACTCAATGTAGGNGCTGCGGGGTGAATCCAGGTGCCACTTTCCAACGTANCCCAGACTGTAGCCCCTGTCTTTCAAAACGTCTGACCAACACCGGTCTGACTTTTGCAACTCGCATCCTGACGNTTCCGTTATGCTAGTACAGTTTGAAGTGACGCGATTGGCATGAGGATACTTGCCTGTCATTAACATGNCGCGAAAAGGACTACATACAGGATAGTTGGAAACGGCCTTCGGAAGAACCAGGCTTTCCTTCGCAAAACGGTCTAGGTGTGGAGTGACAACAGGATCCTCGTTGAGAAATCCAAGCGCTTGCCCTCTCATCTGATCGGGAAACACAACGACCAAGTTCGGATGTTTCCGTTTTGTATCTCTTTTTGCTTCCGCAGAATAGGATCCGGCCATGNGCCTCAGGATAGACAGTGCAACCGTCGTTTTCATAAAGTCCCGNCTGGGTAGTTGCCGAGTAGACATAATATGCTTCCTGCATATGTTCTATTTTCAGTTTAAGAATATATGAGGAACTTTAATGCTCCTCACCCAACCAAACTTGTGGATTTCCCACCTCCAATCCTTCGGTGTTAGCGCACCTTACCCTAATATGTAAAAACTATGCGCGATCTTCGGCTGTGGGAGCGGGTAGTGTTCCAAATAAGCTCTATGCTTCACCCAATTCATCTTTTTCTTCTGCCCATTATGAGCCAATCCATGCCGCTATTTTTAGCCATTCCCCTGGCTACCAGAGGGTGACAGGAAGGATTGATCCGGTTCGGTTGCGAAGGTAGAAGACTGAAATTGCAGCTGTTCTTGTGGGTCTGCCACTCCCACAATATAGAGAGGATAAGGGCGATGATCAGCACACCATATTGCTCATCAGCATCTTCACCTAGTTGAGTATCTTCCCCTCCGCATTAAGCNGATGAAGTTTACCTTCAAACAGCTGACTTTATCGAGTGTCGACATGAATCAATAGGGCGTTGATAACATCATTATACCATTGCTTTTTTGACTGCCTTTGGTGGACCGCCGTATTTCTTGGCTTACCCTTTCCAAACTGTTAACCGGGCNGATCCGGNCCGGCTGATATTGAGCCAAAGCAAAGACGGTTAGACCTCCCGGCATCTTGCCTCCCAATTAGTCAGCCAACCAGGAAACTGGCTGTTCATGTTTCTCTGCTGTCCTAGACAGCAGTGCTTCTGTTCTCTCCGCGTCCGCGCCATTGAAGATTGCACCGCAGATCCACTGCCACTTCTCCTGTCATGCTGGGCCGAGACACATATTGGCTGACATTGGGCGACAGATGAAATTGACCAGGCGGCCAGGGAATGCNGCGAATACCAATTACGTCAAATAATTGAGTTTTTTGGTGCCTATAAAAATGCAATTATCCTGGAATGTTGTCGTCAAAGAAAAATCTTATTTCTGCCATTCAGCTAGATGATTTTCTATCTTGTTACTTCCTTGAACGTGCCTCGAAGATAAAAATAAAATTGCCAACATTGCATCACTTACAGCCGGGTAAAAGTCTTTGTGAAGTAGCGGATATCGTTTTAGTTAATGAACCTACAGTTAGATNCGGGNTAAAGTCTTTGGTACAATTCGACTATGGAGGTCTTATGGTGCGTGAGGNGAGAAGACGCAAGCTTCGTCTTCCACCAATAGAAGAAGAAAACTTTAAGGCTGAAATTAATCAGCCGCATGATGAGAAAAATGGTGGTCGAATCGTGGCTGAAGATATCCAAAATCTGTTATTCTCAAAATTTGATTGTAATGACTCTATTTCAGGCGTTTAGCCCCTGTTAGATCGTTTGAACATTGTATGGATTTCAGGTAGGCCAAAACATCCGAAACATTCAGAAGAAGCGACAGCCAAATTTAAAGAGCTTGTTCCAGAGGAGCTTAAAAAGATCCAACAAGATTATCCTAAGGTTAAGCAAGAAGTTTGGAGGCAAGATGAAAGTCGAATAGGGCCGCCAGGCAGCCTCAGCCGTGTTTGGGCTTCAAAAGGAATCAGACCACTAGTTGTTCGACAAAAGCANTTTTTATCGGCCTATATTTTATGCTGTTTGTGCCCAAAAAGATACAGGCTATGCACTGGTGCTTGCAGAAGCCAATGCAGACATGATGCCGATCCACCTCGATCTGATCGCTGAAAATATTGATGAAGACCCGACAGCTATAATTTTAATGGATCACGCGAGTTGACAGACTACGGGAGCACTCATACTATCAGCAAACAACCGTCTAATACCCCTACCGCTATACTCAGCTGCACCTAATCCGATGGAACAGGTCTGGCAACAATGGAGAAAAATTAAACTTTCAAACACTTGCTTTGATAATTAGGAGCATATCGTCAATGCATGTTATGAAGTATGGAATACTTTTTGTGATGAAGATGAGAACATTCACCGATTCTGTTCCAGAGATTGGGCCAGTACAAAAATATAACCTCCCTTATTTAACGTCATCGGTATTAACTCGTCCCTGATCAACCGAATAGGCCTGTTCGGTCCAGATGAAGGCGTCGCCATGATTCAGGTTGATCATCTCTACTCCAAGATCCAATATACGCCGAAAAACGTCAGGAGTATTTTGCTGGTGGTAGACCATAACCTTGATGCCATAATCCCGGCAGGTTTGAATCAAATCAGGTGTGGCCTGCTCAATCCCAACTTCGACGATATTGGCCTGGTACTGTTCAGCCGCCTTTTCTACATCTGCTGGCCGGCTAACGTTGATCTTGAGTTGTAACTCAGAGTCTAAAGCTCGAAGGGTTCTGGCCATTTGGTCATCACCGGACCAGAAGAAGCAGTCGTTTTGTAGGCCGGTATCCTCGATTAGGCGTAGCAACTGTTCAGGATTAGCGGCCTTGACATCAAAAAACACCTTGGCTCTCCCTTTAATCCAACTCAGAAAGGTTGACAAGCGAGGTACTCTTTCATTGGTAAAGCGCGGAGAGAACCAACTACCGGCATCGAACCGGTCAATCTCTTCTGCCATGTGATGGCGAAAAAGGCCTTTACCGTTAGTGGTCTCGTCTACCCCCGGTCCGTGAAACAGATACATAACTCCGTCTCGACTGGTATTGACGTCGATTTCGACGTAGTCGACGCCCCAGTCGACACACAATTGCGCCGAAGCAAAGGTGTTTTCCGGGGCATAGATGTTAGCTCCCTTATGACAGACAATCTCAGTCAGCCGATGGACACGCTCAACCACTTCGGATTTCATACTCCATTCTTTCCTTGTCGCTTTTTCATGATGGATAGTACGTCGGCCTAGACGCCGCGGACGATATGCCGGTCCTCGTATTCTCCACGAGGGAAATGTGCCAGATCTAAGTTGCCCGGAATGTAGTGCCAGGCCGTGCTATACCGGCTGCGGTCACTGATATTGGGGTAAGTACCGTGGAGGAGATTAGCTGAGAAGATAACCGCAGTGCCAGCAGGAACTTCTACATCCAGTACTTCTGACTCATCGACCTCCTCTACCCAACTGCCGTAGCTATCAGGCTCACTGTGATGAGGCAAAATTTCGCCAATTACGTGGCTTTTGGGCACTAGACGCAGACACCCATTTTCCGTGTCTGAATCTTGATAGTAAATAGAACAACTAATGATCTGCGCAGATTGAGTGCCAAAGTAGAAGTTATCTTGATGCCAGAAGACAGAAGTGCCACCACCCGGCAGTTTAGGAAAGAATTTGGTACCGAATACATCCAGATTCTCACCTAACAAGGGTTGGATTCGATCCAGTATTTCGGATTCTTTAGCCAAATCTATAACTCCGGGCTCAACCACGCCAACCCCCTGAACCTTATGCAGCAGATCCGGGTTCTGTTCGCGCTCTTCATTAAGTTCGAAAGACCAGTGGGGTGTGCCAATTGGTGTGGTTCGGCTCTGCTCCATCAAACGATCAAAGAGGTCTATGTATCGAGACAGTTTTTGACCCCGGATGAGCTGCTCAAAAATCAGAAATCCGTCGGTTTGAAACTGTGTAATTTGTGCTGAAGTTAACATGATTAATCCTCTAACTAGGAATCCCTGGCCAATCCCGCCACATATCCTGACTGGGCGGTTCTTCCATCACTTGTTCCATATCTTTACGTCGAAAGTCATATAGAACAGCTTTTCGAATCTGCCGGGAACGGTTGTGACCGGCCGCATGTGCCAGTCGATGATGCCAGAAGACGATGTCACCTGCCTGGCCATGGCAATCGATATAGGGCTGATGGTTGAAATGATCGATGTCTTGTTGGTGTTTTTCCGTTGGTTCACTCCGATGAGAGGAGTTGAAATCGAAGTAAAATCGGCGATGGCTTTTCGGCCAGACGATAAATCCACCTCCTCCGGGCTGCACATCGTCTATATATCCCACCGCACCAAGATGAAATGGATGACCGTCAGTATGGCAAGTGGTCGGTTTTTCCGGAACATCGCCTTGTGGTAGGATACAGTAAATACCACGGATCCGATCCGGTACTGTTACATTTCCAATGCCCAGCAACTGCTCGACCATCTGCCAAATAGCTGGATCAGTAGCCAGCATACGGATAATCCAGCCTTCGCCGCCGATCTGACGAAACTTCCAGCTATACCCTCCCCTCACATTTCCGTGGTCATCACGGTAGGGCTCGGTCGGGCCAATCCAGGTGTCAGGGGCATCCGGACGGATATGAGCCGGGGCATTTGCCCACATCCGTTCCCTGGCCCTGGTCATTAGCTTCGGGTCCATTATCTGTCGTTTAATCAAATACCCTTCTTCTTTGAAGAACAAAACCTCTTGTTCGGATAACTGCTTCATTGGTTTCCCTCCGATGCGAAAAACTCGATCCATCTTGTAAGCAAGATTATTGCTACTTACTTCAATTGGTCCTGAAACGATTTTTTGAGCTTTTTCATTTTGGGTGAAATCACCACCATGCAGTAAGGCTGAGCAGGGTTGTTACGATAATAGTTCTGATGGTAGTCTTCCGCTGGATAAAAGGTCGGTGCAGGCGAAATCTCAGTCACAATTGGATTGGGCCACAGGTTAGAGGCGTTGGCCTCTGTCCGGGATCGGGTAGCGATTTCTCGCTGCTCATCATCATGAAAGAATATGACCGACCGGTATTGCGTACCGACGTCTGCTCCTTGACGGTTGGGCGTGGTCGGATCATGGGTATGCCAGAAGATCTCCAACAAATCAGCGTATGAGATTTGCTCCGGATCAAACGTAATTTGCGCTACTTCGGCGTGTCCGGTTGCACCGCTGCAAACCTGCTTGTAAGTTGGGTTGGAGACGGCGCCACCCGCGTAACCTGAAACTACTTTCTCTACACCCTTCAAACTCTGAAATACGGCTTCCACACACCAGAAACAGCCACCGCCAAAAGTAGCGATGGTCTGGTCCTTATCAGTTGTCGTCATAATTCCTACCTTTTCTTGTGTTGTATTGTGGTTTTGATCAACCAGTTCCATCTGTTGCTCAGGCCTTTGCTTTTCAACCGCGCAAGCTGAAAGTAAAACCAGCAGACAAATGGTAAATCGGCCAACTGTTTTCAGCAACAGAGGTCTATTAGTGCTCATAATCTTTTGATCCACGTCGAACGGATGTCTGAAACTTTCTGGCATCTCTAAATTAATTTCCCAATCGTGTTGAAGAGGTTACTATCGCTGGGCTATATTATCAGATAGATGGTGCCGTTTTTCAAGTTTTAACCGATTGCTGTTCGCTCAAATGACACAAAGACCAAAAATGTGCGACAATTAAACTTATGGTGAGCATTGTACTGGTCGTCATCTGTGGTTTAATCTGGGGCAGTTTTCTAAATGTATGGATCTATCGGATTCCAATTCAGAGGCTATCGATCCATTCACCCCACTGGTCTTTTTGTCCTTGCTGCCAAGAGACGATCCGTTTTTACGATAATATACCGGTGCTGAGTTATCTCCTCTTAGGGGGCAAATGCCGGCATTGCCAAGCTTCCATCCCGGTACTCTATCCTGCAGTGGAAATTAGCACCGCACTGATTTTCGTCTTTCTGGTTAGCCAATACGCAAACCCTCTCGATCAAATCCAGATAATCGACCTAATCCGGGCCTTAATGTTGGCCACGATACTAATCCCGATTACAGTGATTGACGTTCAAAAGTATGTTGTTCCCAATCAGTTGCTCATCACCGGTCTGATTTTCGCCTTAGGTCTGAATCTAGCCGAATCGATCATACATCAAAGTTTCTTTGTTTTCAGTCGCTATCTGTTGTGGGGCGTTGTGGCTGGTGTCGGGTTGCAGACCATCGCTGTTATCGGTAAACTGGCACTCGGACGAACGGCGATGGGATTCGGTGACGTTAAATTGTCAGTTGTGATTGGGCTGTTTCTGGGGCAGTGGCAAAGCCTAATCCTGGTTCTGGTAGGTGCAGCTACATGTGGAGCCATCGTTGGAACAGTCGCCTTAACTTGGCGGCGAGGTGAAGATCGAAGTCGAATTCCGTTTGCCCCCTTCTTATCTTTGGCAACGATAGTTGATCTAATCTGGCACCAACAGATCTGGAACGCCTATTTACATCTGATTAGTTGGTCAGTCTGATTAGGGCATGTTTGTAGAAATACATATCTTACAGTAGATTGAACAGGAGTAGAATTGTAGTGTCAAAGCAATTAGTATTAAAGAAAGGAAGAGGCACCTTCTCACGTCGAAGATTCATCCAGATTATCGGGGTAACGACAGCCGGTTTCACCGTGCCTATTTACTATCTGGAGGCAGAAACAGATTCCCTGCCAATTGTGGATCCGGATAGTTTTATCACCGATAATGATGACTTTTATATTTTGCAGATCGGTGACCCCAGAGAGATTAATGCCAAACACTGGAAATTGAGTGTTACAGGATTAGTCGAGAAACCGGTCGTCTTCAGCTACGATCAGATTTGCCAAATGGAATCGGTTACCACCCAACGAACGCTGAAATGCATTGGTGACCCAATCGGGCTAGACCAAATGTCGAACGCCGAGTGGATAGGTGTGCCACTGCGGGACTTAGTTAACCAAGCCCGGATCAAACCAACTGCTAAGCAATTCGTTTTCCAATGTGCAGACGGCTATCATGCTAGAGTACCGATCGAACGGGGGATGCGGAAGGAGGTATTACTAGCCTACAAGATGAATGGTGAAGATCTGCCTGTTGAACATGGCTATCCCGTTCGGTTACTAAATCCGGGTCACTATGGAGTGAAGAACCCAAAATGGATTATCAACATTATGCTGGTGGAAAAACACATCGACTACTGGGAGAAACAGGGCTGGGATCCCATCGCTCGCGTTAAACTGGCCACCGTTATTCGTTTACCTAATGGGGATCTACCGCTCAATGGGGGACAAAAAGTGACGATCAGTGGTGCTGCCTTTGACGGTGGCAACTACGGTGGGATAAAGGCGGTGGAAATCAGTACTGATAAGGAGAAAAGTTGGCATCCAGCTGATATCTGGGCCAAAGAGTCATCCTTAACCTGGTATTTATGGAAATACGATTGGCAGGTGCCGTCAGGAGTGGAGCAGGTCGAAATCTGTGCTCGTGCTATTACCAACGACGGCACAGTGCAAGGAGTTAACGGGGTAGACGATGAGAAAGGAGGCGCGGTCGGCTACCATGTTATTAATGCCTCGGTTAGCTAACTGTTGTTGAGGTCAGATTCCGATTGATCTAGGATTTCCTGAATCTCCTCTACAGACGGGAGGTCGGAGAGGTTCTTTAGACCGAATTGTTCCAAAAACTGGTTGCTGCTAGAGAATAGGAGCGCGCGACCAGCTTCCTGTTTTCGCCCCGAAATTCGGACCAATCCTTTTTCGATCAACGAGTTGAGAACGCTATCGCTATTTACCCCACGGATTTCCTCAATTTCCAAGCGGGTAACCGGCTGTTTGTAGACCACAATCGCCAGTGCCTCCAGGGCCGACGGCGTCAGTTTTACCCGAACTTGTCGCGTATGAAATTTTTCGATCCAACCTGCATAGCCCGGGCGGGTACAGATTTGGAAGCCGTTGGCAATCTCCGAGATTTGAAAACTGCGTTGATGCTGGTCGTAGAATTGCCCCAACTTTTGCAACTGCGCTCGGATGGCGTGGCCTGAAACAGTTCGATCGAAAATGCTGCGCAGTTGCGAGACTGAAATCGGCTCGCTAGCAGTGAACAAAATCGCCTCTAGGACGGCTTGAATTTCGCTTTCTGACAGACCGGGCTGATCGGTTTGTTGTACTTCGCCTTCTTCGATCAACGAGTCGTCTTCAAGATGTTTTTGTTCACTATCCATAAGTTAGGCAACTTTCCGTTGCAGATAGATTTCAGCAAAATGGTCCGACTGGATAGTCATGACTTGTTGCAATCGAACAAGTTCAAGAATGGCCAGAAAAGTGGCAATTTTTTCAGTTTTCGATCCGAATTCTGAGAATAGCTCGCTAAAACGGATTTGTTCGTTGTCAGTCAGCATCCGTTGCACAAAGTCCATCTGCATTTCGACTGTGATCGGATCCTCTTGTATTTCTTCGTAATAATCGTCGTCAGCCTCGAAATTGGGTCGAATGGTTACAGTCTGAAAAGCTGAAATCAGGTCAAACAGAGTGGCCGAGATTTCATACTCCCGCCAATCACTTATCCCCTCAATCTCCGGACGTGTATAAGTTAGGCTATTTTGATCGGCGTAGCGGTCAAGCGCTTGTCCAGCCTCTTTGAACCGTTTGTATTCTAGTAAGTGTTTGACTAATTCTTGTCGATCTTTGAATTGGCGATTTTCCCCTGCATCGGGCTGAGGGGTTGGCAAAATGGACTGCGATTTAAGTTGTAGCAAGGTTGCCGCCATTACGATGAACTCTGAGGCTAAATCCAGATCTAGCAGTTCCATCAGCTCGATATACTCCAGATATTGGTCGGTAATAGCCGAGATCGAAATCTCAGTGATGTCCATCTCTTGTTGTTGAATGAGGTGAAGCAGTAGATTTAGCGGGCCTTCAAAAAAATCGAGCTTGATGGAATAAGGCTCAATTATCGCTTTTGATGAACTTAACTTTTCAGTATCCATGACATATCCTAGTTAGCGTAAGCTTAAGCTAGTCCCATGGCAGTTCGGGCGGCATCTAGCGTTGGGATGATAGTGGCACGAGCCCGTTCTGCACCGTCGGCCAGAACGGATTCCACATAGTCCAGATTCTTTTCTAGGTCTTCTCGTTTAGCCCGCATCGGTGCAAAATGCGCCTCAAACTTGGCCAACAATTCTTTTTTGGCATCACCGTAGCCCATGCCACCAGCCCGGTAACGATCAGCTAAATCCTGGCACTCGCTTTCAGTGGCAAACAGCTTGTACAGGGCGAAGATATTACAGGTATCAGGGACTTTCGCCTCTTCCAAGGTTTTACTATCGGTCACAATTCGCATAATACTTTGGCGGACCTTCTTTTTTGAACTGAAAATATCAATCGTATTACCGTACGATTTAGACATTTTTTGCCCATCTGTGCCCGGAATCACAGCCACATTTTCTTGAATTTGTGACTCCGGGATGGTGAAAACGTCTTCATACTCATGGTTGAACTTAATGGCCAAATCTCGGGTCACTTCGACGTGTTGCTTCTGGTCTTGTCCAACCGGTACTAGATTGGACTGAACCGCAAGAATATCCGCTGCCATCAGCACAGGATAGGCAAACAGTCCGTGGTCTGCTGATAGCCCCTTGGCGATTTTATCTTTGTAAGCGTGACATCGTTCCAGCAACCCCATCGGGGTGATAATCGACAGTAACCAAGTTAGTTCGGTAACTTCCGGTACGTCACTCTGCCGATAGAAAACGGTTTTTTCTGGATCGAGGCCACAAGCCAGAAAATCGAGGGCAACATCCAGTGTTAAAGTTCGCAGCAGTTCAGCTTCACGCACCGTTGTCAACGAATGGTAATTAGCGATGAAGATATAGGCTTCGTGTTCTTCCTGTAGCTCAATTGCTGGCTGCATCATAGCAAAATAGTTGCCGATGTGCAAATTGCCTGACGGTTGAATCCCAGATAAGACTCTCATAATTCTTCTCTCTTCTAATTCAAATTTCTGCCAATCCTAAGTCCATGAATAACCGACGAGCATTCCCAAAAAACTCCAGATTACCTGCGCAGCGGATGCGACTAGCCTAAGTGGACTCGGTAGGTGAAACAGGTGCGGTACAAATATCAGCATCATCAAAATTGGCATTCCGTATTGTTGATAGCTAGCAAATTTTCGGGCTGCTCGCGGCGGCAGTAGGCCATAAACAACGCTATAACCGTCCAATGGATAAAGCGGTAACATATTGAACACCGCTAAGATAACGCTAAAAAAGGCCGTTTGTAGTAACATCACCTTAATCAGTCTTGAGATGCTCGCACTCGATAGCAGTCCTGTTTCTTGTAAAACTCGTGCCAAGGCAAAAATTAAAAAGGCACAAAAGATATTAATTGCGGGACCGGCTCCTGCAATCAGCATCATATCCCTTTTGGGTTGCCGCAAATTTCGTGGATCCACCGGTACAGGTTTGGCCCAGCCGAAGAAAATACCACCTAGTGATCCAATCAAGGGAAGAATGATTGTCCCAAGGATATCTATATGAACTGCCGGATTTAATGACATTCTTCCGAGATTTCTAGCTGTTGGGTCCCCCAGCATATTTGCCGACTTGGCATGTGCCCATTCATGAAAAGTCAATAACAAGATAAATTGAACCACGTGTATAATAGCTTCAAACGGATTGAATGCCCCCATCACTTAACCACACTTATCCAGCTGTCGGGCGAAATCTTCCCATAGTGCTTGCGCTAAGTTTGGTCCTGCGGTCCACCCATCTGCGATCAGGTCGTTTCCCGTCTTATTAGGTTTTATCCGCCTTAACTGTGTCAAGTACTGCTCGATTTGTGGCTGCGGCAAATGATAGACCAAAGCTTCTATTGGATGCGGTTTCAAAAACTGATAGATCTGGCTCGGTTTCATCATCGGTGTTAATGGTTCGTATAGCAATCTCTGGGCCAATTCTTTATGTGCAACTAACTTTTGTCTCAGTCGACCGGGTAGTGAGAGTCGTTCTTGGCCTGTTGACGGCAGATTTAATGCCATCCAGGGTAAGGCTTCAGCGTTGAGTACATCATTATCCAGATGACGCTCCGCCCACTCCAGGTGAGACTGAAGATTATGCCAGATACTTTCAAAGTCGGAGGGGAGTTGCCACTGGGGGCAAATGGCTTGACATATTCCTAACGCTGACAACCACTGCATGATTTCCACCACGCAGGCTTCCTGAAAGATGCGTTCAATTTCGTTTCTAATTCGGGCATCGCTAAGGATCCCTATCCGGTCAATGGCGGATTGCATCAGTTTCTCAGTTTCCGTTTCAATCTGAAATTGGAAGCGCACGGCATATCGAAGAGCACGGAAAATCCGGGTTGGGTCGTCGGAAAAACTTTCCGCATGAAGAACACGAATTCGCTTACCTTCTAAATCCGCAATTCCATTCGTCGGATCCAGGACCTGCTCAAACTGATCGGATGACAGCGAAATAGCAATAGCATTGACCGAAAAATCTCGCCGCCACAGATCGTCGGTAATTTGGCTAAACTTCACAGTGGGTAAAATCCCAGCTTGGGTGTAGGTTTCGCAACGGGCGGTGACAAAGTCGATCTTCAAACCCTCCGGGTGGTTGACGGTAGCGGTTCCAAAGTCTTGGTGTGACTTGACATCTACCTGCCATTTATCGGCTAATTTTTGTGCCAACGTAATGCCGTTGTGGCTACCGGAGGATTCGACCACAACATCCAGATCCTGGCTTTCCTTGCCCATTAGGCTATCGCGGACAAAGCCGCCGACTACATAGGGACGCATTGAGCCTGCAACCAACCCCACTTCTTGCAAGATCCGGCGAATAAATGGGTTGGCGATTTCACAGAACATGACATAAAATTATAACACGAGCCAAAAGAGTGGCTCAACGACAATCTACCGCCGACGACTTCAGTTCATTCGCATGGGCGGCGCTAACCGTGAACAACTCAGCCTTGACAGCGTCGACTAACTTTGGTATCCTGCCCACAAAGTAGAGTAACGGTGCTAATCTGTAAATGGGTACGCCAGACTATATTAGAAGAAACCGTTTTCACCTCAACTAGACGGATCTAATCTGCCTTGCAAAGGCCCAATCCAACCCTCGTCACCCCCTTAACAACACCACCTCTCCCAACCAGGAGCCTCATATCCGCAACCTAAAGCGATTGGCTCACTACGCTGCACAACATAAATGGATGATCTTCGTCTGTACGGTGATGGTCTTCCTGACCAATATAGCAATTCTGGTCAGCCCCTGGCTCTTGAAATTGCTGATCAACGATCTTGAGAAAAATTTTGCGACCATAACCCAGCGTGAAATCACTTACTATGCGGCTGGTCTGTTAGGATTGGCCTTAGTGGCCGGAGTTTTCCGTTTCGGCTATCGACGCTTGATCGGTGGCTTAGCTGTTCGGATCGAGTACGACCTCAGAAACAATCTTTTTCAACATCTCCAAAAGATGTCCAAGTCCTATTTTGATGACGAGAGTACGGGTGATTTGATGTCACGCGCTACCAATGACCTGGAGTCAATTCGGCGGTTGATCGGATTCGCCATTGTTTTTATAGTGGATTCGACTGTCTTCTTTTTTATGGCCCTGGTGATTATGCTCCAGATTGATGTCAAGCTAACATTGCTGGCCCTGCTGCCTTATCCTCTATTGGCAATTGTGGTTCAACAGATGACAGGTCGTCTGCACGATATGTACGAGACAATCCAAGAGGGATTTGCCGATATGAACACCAAAGTTCAAGAAAATCTGTTGGGTGCAAGAATTGTCAAAGCCTATAATCTGGAGCGACGAGAACTTCAGGATTTTGACCAACGGAGTCAACGCTTTGTCGATCTAAATCGGGTTTTCTATCGGCTTGAAGCGATCTTATTTCCCTTATTTCGCCTATTACCTGGCATTGGGACTATCATTTTGCTGTGGGTCGGTGGTATCCATGTGATGGAAGCCAAAATCACTATTGGCGATTTTGTGGCCTTTACCGCTTACCTGGCTATGCTGACCCGGCCGATGATCATGTTGGGCTTTATCATCAACCGTTTTGCGCAGGGGTCGGCCTCAATGGATCGGATTTACGCTATCTTGGATACTCCATCCTTGATTACAGATGGACCGGACGTTCGACACGATATCAGCCAAATTAGAGGGGAAGTTGAATTTCGAAATTTGACCTTTTCTTATCCCAATCTACCACCAATACTGAAGAACATTAACCTCAAGATCCCGGTCGGTTCAACGGTAGCCATTATCGGTAGTACCGGATGTGGGAAATCGACGTTGGCCAACCTGATTCCCCGTATCTTCAACGTGGAAGTTGGATCTCTGTTCATCGACGGAATTGACATCTGCCAACTGCCGCTAAAAACGCTGAGGTCTCAGATCGGTGTGGTACAACAAGAAGCCTTCTTATTCTCCGATTTACTGAAAAACAATATTGCGTTTGGTGTAGATGTCACCTCAGAAACCGAAATTAAAGCCTCGGCACACAGCGTAGATCTACTGGCACAAATTGATGAGTTTCCCGACCAACTGGAAACTTTCGTCGGTGAGAAAGGCAAAACTCTTTCGGGTGGCCAGAGGCAGCGAACCGCCATTGCCCGGGCCATTCTAACGCACCCGAAGATTCTGATTTTAGACGATGCCTTTGCCAGTGTTGATACCCATACCGAAGATACGATTTTGCAACGTTTGGCTCAGGTGATGTCCAATAGCACAACGATTATCATTTCCCATCGCGTCTCAACAGTCAAGTCAGCAGATCTAATTGTTATCCTGGAGGATGGAGAAATTGTCGAACGGGGAACGCACCTCGAACTGCTAGCACACGATAGTCACTACGCCAAGATCCATCAACGCCAGTTGCTAGTCGAAGAGATAGAAGCAATGGAGACCATCTAATTAATGCACGGTACTTTACACGAATACAGTGAAGAAGAAGACGAACTTAGTAAGGTTTACGACCATGTCTTGATGCAACGATTGATCGGATACCTGAAGCCGTATCGACTAGAGGTGATCATGATTATGTTGGTGACCGTTTTGTCGACCGCTACTCGTCTGGCTGTCCCCTACCTGATCAAAATCGCTATTGACAACCATATTCGACCCCGCCAACTGGATGGTCTGAAAAACATCATTGGAATTCTGGTCGGACTGATCGTACTGGAGTTTTTTTTCGCCTATATTGAAACCTTCCGTTTAGAGATGTTAGGTAAGAAGATCACCTACGACCTCCGCAACCAAGTGTTTTCTCATTTGCAGAAACTGGAGGTCGGCTTCTTTGACCGCACCCCGGTGGGGCGGCTGATGACGCGTGTCATGGGTGATATCACCCGTCTAAACGAGTTGTATGCTTATGGGATTATTACCGTTTTCGCTAACCTACTGACAGTTTTTGGCATTATCGGTGTCATGCTCCAGATTAACTGGCAGTTGGCTTTGGCTACTTTTGTGGTATTTCCGATTATCTTCGGTATAACCTTCGTTTACCAGATCTACTCTCGCCGCGCTTTCCGCGATCAACGAAAGTTCCTAGCACAGATCAACTCCTTTTTGCAGGAAAGTATCAGTGGCATGACGACCATCCAACTCTTTACGCGTGAACAGCGTAATTTTAAACAGTTTGATCGGCGAAACCAAGATTACTTTGGAGCCAGTATCCGGGCGATTTTTTACTTTTCGGTCTTCTTCCCTATGATCGAGGTGACGGCTGCCTTGGCTACTTCGGTGGTTATCTGGTATGGTGGCGGCCAAATTATTCAAAACACGCTGACCTTCGGTGCACTAATCGCCTTTCTCGAATATGCTCGACGTCTATTTTGGCCGATCCGGGAATTGAGCGAGAAATATACCATCTTCCAAAATGCAATGGCCTCCTCCGAACGGGTGTTCGATTTGCTGGATACCCAACCTAAAATCGTAGATTCTCCTCAATTAGGTTCAAGGGCAAAAGTTCAGAATAAGATTGCGCAGCCTGAATCGGTCGATCCAACAACACCAAGTGCAATCGAGTTTCGTCATGTCTGGTTTGCCTATAACCCGGACGACTATGTGCTTCGTGACATCTCTTTCGAAATCAAGGCCGGAGAGAAAGTAGCAATTGTCGGAGCAACTGGAGCCGGAAAAACTTCGATCATCAATCTATTGTGTCGTTTTTATGAAGTTAATCGGGGGGAAATCCTAATTGATGGACAGGATATCCGAACGCTTCAAATGGAGGCTCTCCGCCGCCAAATAGGCCTAATCCAACAAGATATTTTTTTATTCAGCGGTAACATTGAGAATAATATCAGTTTAAAGAATCCACAAATTTCTACCCAACAAGTTGCCTCTGTTGCCAAAGAGGTCCATTTAGATCACTTTGTCTCTCAGTTGCCTGATCGATATCGAACGGAAGTGAAGGAGGGCGGAAGTGGGTTATCAGTAGGGCAAAAGCAGTTGGTCGCCTTTGCCCGTGCTCTGGCCCACGATCCAGCCATCTTGATTCTGGACGAAGCCACTTCAAGTGTGGACACCGAAACCGAACAACTGATTCAGGATGCTCTGGCACGGTTGATGAAAGACCGAACCACCATCGCCATCGCCCACCGTCTATCAACTATCCAAAACGCCGATAAGATCCTGGTTATGCGCCGGGGGCAGTTGCAAGAAACGGGTACGCACAACGACCTGCTCCGTCAACGGGGATTGTACTACCGGCTCTACCAACTTCAATACAAAGACCAAGACGTAGCCTAAAGTTCTCTCAGGAATCCAGTTCTAAACCTGTCAACTCCCCCATAACCGCGACTGAAGGTGAAGTTGCCGCATTAGTGTCTTACTGCTACAAAAATATCGCAACAGCTACTTCCAAGTTAATCTTTTTTCCGCCTACCGCAGTTGTATAGACACTACCTTCATTGTGCAGTATTGCTTAATCGCTAATCGACTCAAACCACCTCGCAAATGGATCATACTTTGCATTAAACCTTCTACTGCAAATAAAAAAATTGGGAGAGAAACTGATGTGTAATCGACATCCTCTTTTGATCCTGGCAGTCGTTTTTATCGTTTCCTGTCTAAAACATCGCTACTGCCAATACAACGAAGCGACGAACTAACTTCCTTCCGTTATGCTATTCGAGAAGCAGATCCTTGCGATGTACAAGAACGCCTTCAGGGTCGCTACGATTTTTTCACTGAGATCTGTAGCGGTATCGACGTCTTTAGTATTCCAAAAAGATGTTGACCGACAGTCGGTTGCCCCGGTCTGTTTGGAACTCCGATCAGGCTTCTCGTCACAATGTCATTTCGGTCCTGTGGAAACATAACGAAATAGTACCCGTCTACGGTGTTTCACCATCAGATAGCATAGAATCAGGCGATTTCGTTTTCACTGATAACTGCTTAATGTGTTATACCGCTCAAATCAGCAGCATGGTTTACTTTGGAGCTGGCCTCCAAGGTCTCGTTAGTCAAAAATCAGGGCTATGTTTCGCCCCTATTGACAGGGCTTTTCATTTAGATCAACAAAGAGTGTAGCAACACCTGTATTCCGAAAACTTAAAAATAGATAAACGGGGCCTAGATGCTGAAAAAAAAGTATGGTGGCGGCCGAGATTGGTATAATGTCAATCGAACTGGATCAGGTAACGATGGACACGATTTCCGATCGTTGATCAAGACCAAAGAAAACCACCTAACACNGATCTAGTATCTAAAGCCTTGTAGATTGGGTAATCGGCAATGAATAGTGATCATTGGTCATTTAATCAAAAAACGAATCCCCCGGCAAAAAACACGTCGGGTCAAACNGGTGTAAGGTGAGTCTTATGAATACAAATCNGCAAGGTGGGTCGTTAACAAATATCTCAGGTGGTTGGGNATTTCAGGTGATTGCTGCATTCATTCTCTCTCTAGGGGCATGGTTATTGGTATAATCTATTTGCCAGTTGCAGAGAATCCATTATAGGTCAAAGGATTTTTGGCATTGGGTACTTTCTTTTTAACCACTTCTTGTTTTAGCTTGGCCAAAACATTGAGAGATAAACACGAGGAACAGCGGCTAATCAACCGTCTGTCAGATGCTAAGATTGAGGCTATGCAGCAAGTCTACGAAATGCGAATGAAGTAAGATCAATAGGCCGACTTCATAAAGTTAATGGCTCCTGATCTGAGCCTAGCAGAGGGTCAACTTGTCTTGAACTTGAACATCAACGACTTGAGGGGGGGCTATTACTTTCTGGACGTCGGTGGTGTTCTATTCGGCAAAAGTATTATAGGGTTTGCCCNGCAGTTCGATGCCGTCGCCACCAAAACAAAAATAAATAACGAAGATTGAGTTATTCTTGACGACCATTCACCTCTTAGTTAAGATCGGAGTCGAGTTGANCTAAGCCATAAAGCTATAAAGTTCAGCTTTTTGGTAAAATCGAGTTTGTCATCATCCGCTACGATGACGTGTTCTTTTTGCCATCGAATTCGAGTACCTTTCCAAATCTTATCATCGACCCGCTTGGGATTACCGGTAAGCTTACCGTTCAGTTTATTACCCGATATATCGGGTACAGCTTTTTCTTTGCCTTCGTCGAGGGGCTAGTAGCCGACCAGGCCATCGGTAGCGGGATTGGCCCGGCCGATAATAGTTGTCAACAGAAAGCCCGTCAGCACTATTCCAACGACAACCAAATTCACTTTTATCCGCTGTACGTGCATTGTATTCCTATCCTTCATTTTTTGGCAATACGCTCACGCTCAGGTATTTCTACCTTGACTNTAACTCAAATCCCCCACCCAGAGGCTTTGCATTTCAGGGCTAGTCTGCAAAAGATCATCTAACTTCCCTACGGCTTCGACTTCTCCATCCTTCAAAACGACAATCTGGTCGGCCCTTTGCAGCGCGGGTCTTCGATGTGAAACCACTAGGCAGGTGGCCCGACGCCTAGAAGCCGCTGTTTCAGCAGTAGCAAAAACGCGTTGCCATAGTTTCTGTTCTGTTTCCACGTCCAGTGCTGACGACAGATCGTCGAAGACGTAGAGTTCAGCCTGACGAATAAACATGCGTGCGGCAGCGGCACGTTGCATCTGTCCACCAGACAATATGACCCCCCTCGGACCCACGACGGTTTCCAAACCTTTATCTAAAGTGGGGAGATCATCCTCCATCACCCCTAACCGAATCGCCTGATCAATGGCTTGGGCATCAACCGGCCGGCCCATCAAAATATTGTCTTTCAGAGATTCGCTGAATAAACGAGGCACCTGCGGGGTATAGGCACATCGGGGTGGGATAAAAAGGGTTTTGGAATCGGTAACCAACTGCCCATTCCAATAGATTTCCCCCGACTGCGTTGGTAACACTCCGAGCAACGTTTTTAACAACGTCGTCTTGCCGGATCCGATCTGACCCGTAACCACGGTGAAGGTCCCCGCAGGCAAATCTAGGTCAATGTTACGAATACCGTTTGGTGAGTCGGGGAACAGGTAAGTCAAACCCCGAACGGTCAGACTATCCAAGCGGTCCGAAGGTT
This sequence comes from Candidatus Poribacteria bacterium, assembly GCA_002699335.1. The sequence continues at coordinate 21,271 of PACG01000065.1, read as the reverse complement.
GCTTGTCAGGCACCAAAACCGGTGGTAGATCTCCGCTCAGGTAGACGGGGCCATGTGCCACCAAGTCTTCGGGTGTCATCTCCTTGACGGTACCCGCCATGCGCTCAAAAGAGACTTCGGCCCGTTTGTGTTGGGCCATGATCGAACCGATCAGCGAACCACTTCGGGACACCGAGCCAACATAAGAGATGAAAAGGTAAAAATCCCCCACCGAGAAGGTCGACGCACGCATCTTCTCAACTACCATTACCAGGATTACACCAGTAGCGATCTGACCAACATTGAAATTGATCGATCTGATTAAATAGTCGAACATATTGTCGATGATAGTCGATTTTCGACGAAGATCGTTCAAATGGCGGTAGTGGTCGACCACATCTTTTTCGGCGTTATTGACCTTGATAGCTAAAATCGACTGAAACATCTCGTTGATAAAATTGGTTGACTGCTCAGTGGCTATCCGTTGGGCACGGCGGTACTTGCCGATAAATCGGCGGGCAACATTGACGATGGTGATGATGATGACGCCGGGTACAACAGTGGCCAGCATTATCCCCAGGTCAATCTTTGCCATCCAGTAAACGGCCAAACCGACGAAGATCATGTTACCCCATAGGTGGATGTATTGCTCTAAATAGGAGATAATGGCTCGCACATCGTCTCGAATCCGGTTGGTGACCTCACCGGAGGTGCTAGCGATTTGCTGGGGATTGGGCACGTCCAGAACCGCTTCGATCAGATTTTTTCTCAACAGTGTGTAGACTGAGAATCGCCATCGTGTCCAGAAGAAGACAGAGATGATTAACACCCCACGGTCCCCAAGATCGACCGCCACGTATAAAGCCACGATGGTCCAGACATTCAACCCCGTTACCCCACTGCCGGAGAGTGTATCAAAAAAATGTTTCATTAACAGTCCAGTGAAGAATGGCACCAAATCATCGATGCCTCTGAACAGGATAGTAACTAAGAATAGTCCGGGTCGATATAGAAATAACTGCCAGGTAGACTGTCCGGTGGTCATGCCAACATCTCTCTCCTCGACAGATTACTTTCGCCTTCCAATCCTGTTTTTAACAATTCGGCAAACCGGGATTTCGGATCATTGGCCAGTGTTTGTCGCGGTCCGTATTCCCGGATCTGCCCACCTTCCAAAATCATCACTTCGTCCACCCGCTGCAGAGTGCCAAGGCGATGGGCGATGATAATGCCGGTCCTGCCCTGCAACAATTTCTGAATCGCGAAGTCGATTCGGGCTTCCGTGGCCGGATCTAAACGAGAGGAGGGCTCGTCCAAAATAATGATTCCCGGATCTTTAAGGAAAATCCGGGTGAAGGCCAGCAGCTGGGCTTCACCTGCTGATAGCCCACTCCCACCCGCTGCTAACAAGGAATCCAGGCCTTCTGGCAGCGATCGATACCAATCGGTCAGTCCAAGTTCCTCGATGACGGAGACTATTTTTTGGTCGCTGATTTGGCCATCAAACAGAGATAGATTTTGCCGCACGGTAGCGTTAAAGAGTTGCACATCCTGGGTGACTAAACCGATGTAGTGGCGTAAATCGGCTTGCTTTAGCTCTTGGATTGGGGTTCCGGCGATGCGGATCCCTCCTTTGTTAATGTCGTAGAGACGAAACAGCAAACGGGTAATGGTCGTCTTTCCACTTCCAGTGCGGCCCAGTAAACCCAACACTTTGCCCTTACCCAGTTCAAAGGAGAGATTCTTGAGTACCATCTCTTCCTCAACATAGCCGAAGGTTACCTGATCGAACGCAACATCCGGTATTGCGATTGGCTGAATGTTCTCCGCAGGTAAAGGAGACGGGGACTTGGATCCATCCTTAAGGCTAGATTGGGTTTGATATAGTTGTTCAATTCGCTTCATACCAGCGGTCGCTCGCTGTAGTTCGTTGATCTGCCGGCTGATGGTGTAGAGTGGGAATTGAAGTTGCCTCATGTAGTCAATGACTAAAACAATCGCTCCCAAGGTAAAAATACTGTTTTGATACAGCCAGATGCAAACTCCCATAGCCAGGGCGTATCCTAAAGCAAAGAGCCCTCCGGTTAGAGAGCGGAGACACTCCCCGATAATGTCGGACCTGAGGTTGAGTTTAAAGACCTCCTGAACCACTTTGAAAAAGCGATTCATGGTGTAGGGTACACCACCATTGGTGCGAATATCTTCAATCCCCCCAATACGCTCTTCGATAAAACCAAACATTTTGGCGTACCCCTCCCTTTCTGCTGCGTAGATTGGCACAGCAACAGATCTGGTGAGGTTGAAAACCAACATAGCGACAGCCGTAAAAGCGGTCATGGCTATGCCGATCCGCCAGTCTTCGCGAGCAACTAGGATAAGGATCAGACCTAAGCGGATCAATCCTCCTGCTACATCTAGGATAAGGGCCGAAAAAAAAGTCGCCAGCGTGGTGGTGTCACCATCGACCCGTTCAACCATTTCACCGGGCGTTTTTTGCTGGTGAAAGGTCATGTCTAGAGTCAGACAATGCTGAGCCAGGTCTCCTCGCATTTGGTTGGTTGCTCTCCAGCCGATATCTTGACTGAGGTAGCTATTGATGAACCGGATCAACTGCCCGGCTATACTGACAGCGATAAAGAAGAAAGCGGCTGTGATCAGCGGGTCAGATCCTATCCACTCAGAAAGTGGCAGTAGAAAACGACGCAAGATGTCTCGGCTAGCTTCCAGATTATCGGTGGCCGTATCGATAAAAAAGCGCAGAATCTGTGGCGTAATCAACGGCAGAAAATTGCCCAATGTCATGAAAACCGCCAGTAGCAACAGGCGAAACTTCATCGGGCTGAGATATTGCCTCAGAAGTGACCAATATTCGCCAAACGAGACTTTTTCAAATTTACGGTTTTGCAAACGGATTCCCAATCGGTCTAGTAAAGACTAATTAAGTCTTTCAGTTTGGAATCTGGATCTGACCGTTTTTGGTCTTCGTATGCTTGACTGATCCAACGTGCTCTGGACGGTTCGCCTGGATTGCGGTAAGCGTAGACCACGGTCCAGCGCGTATCACTGTCGGCTTGACGGGCGGTGACCCCGTGTGCCGCATGTGTCCACATCAGAATCACTGTTCCCGTTGGTACTGATAAGTGTTCGATTACCAATGGTTGGCCTGTAATTGGGTGCTGTTTGCTACGCAGCCAATTTGCTTCAAGATCGGCATCTGACTCTGCGTGAATCTTGTTATCGCGAAACAGGTGGCTGCCGGGTACAACTGTTAATCCACCGTCATTGATCTCAAATCCATTCACGTAAAAGAAGATGCGAATAAAACCTAAATTGGTGTCGTCTTCCGAATACCCGTGGCTGTGCCAACGAGACCCACCGTTGTCACCGGGGCGATTAAGGGTGACACAATGGTCGTAACGAATGTCGTTACCGAGCACCTTATGTACCAGTTCCAGCATTTGTGGATGGGTGATCAGGCTCTCCAAATACGAGTTATATTCGGCGGCAAAACGATTGGGTTCGTAGCCCTCTACCGTATCGAGAGATTGAATGTGAGCTAAGGCCTCTGTTAGATTTCTCTGAGCTTCTTTAGTCAATAGGCCTTGATAGGCCAAGTGCCCGTCAAAGTCCATCTGTTGGCGTTCGATCTCTGTAAATTGGTAGGAATGAAAAAGTTGATCGGGCATTTGTTCATCTCGCCATAAATACATGCTGCTCATCTTAACACGACTGAGAATAAAGTCAAGGCAAAGTCACAGAGCATGAAACGACGGCCAGTGGGAGGGTGGTTAGCAACTATAGATGGCCGGGGCGGAATTCACTCGTCAGGTTGCAATCGGAGATGGATGTAAAAGCTAAGGGAAAGGGTGACAGCCTTCACAAAGTGAAGGGGTTACAAGTTTTTTAAGTGTCGCTGTGCTCGTAGCGTTCGTGTTGCTCATCTAGCCTTCGTTTGAGAGCACGGACATTCGTTCCTCGCTCCCCGGACCATCCGTCTAGGATAGCCCACAGCCAAAGCAGAATGGTTTGCGTAAAACCGGTGATCTTGATGATCCAATTTGGCTTAAACATCAATTTCCTTTCTTCGTCTTCGTAAAGTCGTAGATGCGGCTTCGATTCTATGTCCTTAGCCGTCTCTTTCAGCTTTTCCAGATTGATCCTTACGCCATCTTCACCTTTTTGGGATTGAACGATTTTTTCGGCTTCTTCAAATCGGATTAAATCTCGCCAACTGGTCAGAGGTAACGAATTTAGATAAACTAACAACGCACCGACTGCAACTCCGACAAAGAAGATCAAGCCCTTAAACGGAGTTCGAAGATAGACTTGCCCTAAACCTGGCAGGAGGAATGATAGAAAAGCAGCCAGGAAGGATGGCTTTGGTTTCTTGGTGCCGNTCACACTAATCTCCAAATTCTCCCATTGAAACGAGATAGACGCCGANACAGATGACAAACGCTCCTAAGACTCTGATCTTCGGCACATCTTCTTTGAATAGCAACCAGGAGAACAAAATCGAGAAAATATAACCCAAGCTGATCATTGGATAAGCCACACTAAGCTTAATACGGGAGAGGACGACTAGCCAAATCAGGGTTGTTGATCCATAGACCCCGATCCCGCCAATTACAAATGGATTCATCAAGGCTTGTATCAGTTTAGGTGCCATTTGTTGAAAAGATCCACTAATCTCACCGACCTGGTTCATACCCTGTTTGAGTAAAATTTGACCCAGGACGGAGAGAATGACATTAAAAAGCAGTAGGGTGAAATCTTTCATTTAGAGGTCACTCTGAATCTTCAAACTTGAGAATTTCTTTGATAACATAGATGGGTTTATTTTGTGATTCGTAATAGGTGCGGATCACTAACTCGCTAATCAAGCCTACAGAAATGAGCTGTATACCTGTCAACAATAATAACACGCCCAGTACTAACATCGGTAACCGCTCAACCAGGCTGGTTTGCGAAAAGAGGTAGGAAAGCCAGCCCCGGCTGATACCAGCGGGAAAAAACAGCTTTCCGATTGATAGATAGCCGCAAATCACGAAACCGATCAGAAAGGAGAACAAGCCGATCAGGCCAAAACTCTGAATCGGACGTGTGGCGTAACTCATCAGAAACTTAATCATAATCAGATCCAAGATAACGCGAATGGTCCGGGAAATACCGTACTTGGATTGGCCTCTGGTTCGGGGATGGTGTGTAACCTCGATCTCGGTGATTTTGGCACCGATCTGGCGACCTAAGACCGGAATAAATCGATGCAGTTCACCATAGAGGTTAATGTTTTCGATCACCTCCCGGCGATAGGCTTTTAGCGTGCAACCGAAGTCGTGCAGTTTAACCCCCGTCATTGTAACAATCAACCAATTGGCTAAAATAGACGGTAGCCGCCTAAGAATAAACCCATCTTTTCGTTTAGCACGCCAACCACTGACAATGTCGTAACCCTCTTCTAATTTTTCCAACAGTCGGTTGATATCGCCGGGATCATTTTGCAGATCTGCATCTAAGGGAATAATGACCTCACCTTCGGCATGGTCAAAACCTGCACTCATCGCTGCCGTCTGCCCAAAGTTACGACGAAAGCGAATTACCTGTATGCTTGGATCGGATAGGGAAATCTGTTTTAAGATTTCAAAACTAGANTCTATACTACCATCGTCAACAAAGATAATCTGATAGCTCTTTTGGATCGGTTCAAGTGCGGCCTTCAACCGGCTATAGAGTTCTTGCAGATTGTCGGCTTCGTTAAGTAAAGGGACAACGACTGAAATCTTGGGAGGCAAAATAGGCGAAATACGGATTGACATTGCAGTTTCAGGTATTATAAAATAAACTTGTANTTAGCTGCTAACAAAATCGGAGGTAATAATTAATTATGGTCACTATAACAGAAACTGCAGCCCAAAAAGCGTCTATCTTAATGCAGAATGAAAAACCTGATCTAGAGAAGGAGTTTGGGCTCCGAATGAAAGTCGTCGGTGGTGGTTGTTCCGGGTTTCAGTACGAACTTGGTTTCGACGAACNCCGCAGTGACGATCGTGTCATTGACCAACATGGCTTGAAAGTCTTTCTCGATCCACGAAGTATCCTCTATTTGGCTGGATCTACCCTGGATTACAATGATGGGTTGATGGAGTCAGGCTTCAAAATCGAGAATCCCAACGCCAACTCAACCTGTGGNTGCGGCGAATCGTTCAGCGTTTAGCTAAAATCTCTTTCGACGGCTAGCCTACATTCTCTCTGATCCAGGCTAAATAGTTCTCACTCCCGTCCACTATCGGTACAACCGTTATTTCACAAACATCGTAGCTGTGTAAATCAGTAACCGTTTTTGTTAGGTCGGAAACAACCTGAGCCGAAGTTTTAATTATCAGCTTAGCTTCAGTATTCGTTTCTACTNTTCCCTGCCAGCGATAAACCGATGTTACCTCCGGGATAATATTGACACCGGCGGCTAGTCTTGTTTCAACCAGCACNGTCGCTATCCTTTCTGCTTCTTCCAAGCAACTGGTCGTCACAAAAGCGATTACGTAATCCTGTGTCAAATTCAAATTGTCAGCCGAATATCGAGGGTGTTTTGGCCGTATTCTAAGTCGGTACGTACCAAAAGTAGTTGATCAGCGATCCACTTAATCGAGAGGGCATTGGTTTCGACCAACCCTAAACCGACATGATCACCCCAAACAGCACAACCATATGGCATGGCCTTGCCCGATTCGATTTCGATTGTCATTCTCAATTCTGATCGACTCCGAGACGATTTGAAGTCTAAGATCTGTGGGATAGTCGTTTCGCTACCGTCATAGGAACCGATCGGCGGAGAGATATAGTTATAGATCTCAACGGGCTCAATCCGATTCCATTGAAAGACCAACTGGCAAGCATTATCATAACACCGAAAAGAGGATTCATCAAGGCTTGGCTGTTCCAGAAAGTAGGTTGGTGTGGTAACGGATGCACTTGCTCGATAGGCATCGACCAGGCCCCCCAGGGGATGGCAAACGACCTGTTCCATTTGAGGTAAAATCTCCAAAAAATCGGCCAGTAGATCCAACCGCGAATTAACTAAGTTGGCTAAGCGAATCACATCGACCGAAAAAATGAGGTGCGAGTGTTGGTTAAAGTCGAGGTTGACCAGATGAAGGCCTAGCAGTTCCTCTGCTGTTTCAGCTAAAACCCTTTCGACTAAATCGACGTTAGCTGGAATTCCGACCACCGACCGTGACGGTTGATTAGCAAAATTGTGTCGATCCTCAGCCGGATAGAAGAAGCCGAACGGGCAGCCGGCATCATTGGCTTTTAGATCATAACCATAGAGGCCAGAAAACTCTGTAGCCTCTAAAGCTTCAACCAAGACATGATTCTTGATACCCTTTACGGACGCGACTGTCGCTGGAGCTCCCTCTAAGGCTTTTCGTAATCGCTCTTTTTGCGCCGTAATTTGGGGCGGTAGCTTATGACGGAGCGAAACAATCTGGTCGGCCTGCGTCAAATCGACGTTCTCCAGGCCAACTGTATCGAGGGCTAACATCACCTCATCCCCAAATTCGGCTTGGTATTGGTTCAGATCTTTGCTATATGACCTAGCATCGGTTGACAAGACCGACCAAGAAACTGGGAATTGGTGCTGATGGGCTAAGCTAGCTAACAGACACATCCCTTCTCGCACTGCTCGCTTGTCTTGATGGTCTAAATGAGCAACCAGGGCACAATTCAACATCGCTGTCTCTGATGCCTATTCGTTACCAGCCAAAAATTCGGCCAGATCTATTGTTTCCCCATCTTGGCGGGCCGACTCCCAACCGGCTAAAACTGGTGCCAGTGAATAGATACCATCAGAATAGTCACTCATTAACAACTGTTGATCATTGGTTTTTACAGCAGCGATAAAGGCACGGTCTTGTGCCAGCCAGGGATCATAGTCGGTGGCAGTATAGATTATCTCTTGGTTGACTTCAATTCGCTCATAACCGTGAACCGATAAATACCCACCTTCATAAAATAGGCGGAATCGGGGTACGTCAGGTGGAGAGGTCGGCGTAGCAGAGATAAAGGTTGAAGTCATAGTTGCCCCGCTAGCAAAAAGATAATGAAAAGAGCAGGAAAGTGGCGTCTGGTATCTATCGTCCGTGTGATAAAAGGCTTGAGTAGCGACAATATCCAACCCTGTCATAAATCGCATGTAATCTACAGCGTGGCATCCCCAATCGAAGGCTGAAAAACCGCCTTTCTCGTAGCTAGAGTGCCAACTGCCACCTTCATCTTGTTGTCGAAGACGAGGCAGTCCACCATAGCTACTAAACTGTGTATGAACGATCTGCTTGTCGCTTAAAAAAGATTTGGCTTTTTGGAAGATTGGACGGTAGCGCTCTCGAAATCCTACGGTACTAATCACACCTGACTCTTGTATTGCTTCGTCGATATTCCGTGCAAGCTGAATTTTGAGGGCTTGCGGCTTTTCGCTGAACAGATGAATGCCCCGTTTGGCGGCTGTCATTTCAACATCGGTGCGAGCATAGGCCGGAACAATTGAGTAAAGGGCGTCAAACTCGACTTGGTCCAACATCTCCTGTCCATCGAAAAAAACTTGCGGGATCTGAAACTTGTCGGCGGTAGAAGTGGCAGCTTCTTGGTTAATGTCGCAGATGGCCACAATCTGGGTGTCCTTTATCAGGAGTAAGTTGGGAATATGTGTAGTATTAGCAAAATTACCTGCCCCATAAAAGGCAACCCGAACTTTATGTTCCATATGTTGTCAACTTTGCTTACCAATCGAATGTTTTTTGCCAACTGGATTTTAGACCTGAGACTTCGGTTTGAAGTATCGTCTGGCCCGACAGCCCAGTGATCTTTAAGGTTGGATCGCTAGTGGTAGTTCCGAGCAATCCAAAAGGAACGTTGCCCATCATCTCTTCAAACTGATCCTGGCATCCTGGATCTACCTCCACCATAAAACGGCTATTAGATTCGGAAAATAGAATCGTGTCATGACGGTCGATCTCAGTAGATCCAGGGACTGCTAACAAGCTAAGCGATATCCCAAGTCCCCCTGAAAAAGCCATTTCAGCGACAGCAACGCCGATCCCACCTTCGGAACAGTCGTGGCAAGACGCTACCAATCGATTATCGATGGACCGACAAATTGCTTCCATCACCGCTTTGCCCGATTCTGGTCTAACGACCGGTACGTTATTACCAACCATGTTCTGTAATCCGAGATAGTGAGAGCCACCTAGCTCATCGTAAGTTTTACCAACCACATAGATCAAGTTATTAGCTGATTTAACATCCATGGTGACAGCCTTACTAACATCATCGATCACCGTAATTGCACTGATCAGAAGGGTACCGGGAATCGCCAGCTGTTCACCTGTCAGTGTATTCCGATATTCGTTGTAAAGGCTATCCTTGCCGGAGATAAAAGGCGTCCGATAGACCATTGCCAGGTCGTGGCAGGCCTGTGCTGCTCTTACCAGCCCGCCAAGACGATCGGGTTTATCAGGATTTCCCCAACTAAAGTTGTCCAATAGTGCGATACGATTGAAGTCCCCGCCCACTGCAACAGCGTTGCGAACTGCCTCATCAATCGCTGAAGCAGCCATATGATATGGATCAATGTCACCGTACTTAGGATTAATCCCGTTAGCAACTACTACCCCTTTCGGCCCACCCAGCACCGGTATGGTGATACAAGCGTCACTTGGGCCATCGTTGTTAATACCAACTAGAGGTTTGACCACTAATCCGCCTTGTACTTCATGATCGTATTGCCGGATAACCCACTCTTTGCTGGCCACGTTAGGGCTAGCTAAAATCTGGTGTAGGCTTTTAGTTAGATCTCCTGAAACCGTTAGTTTTGGGCTCGGATGGCTGGGTGTTTGCCAAATTGCTTTTTTAGTAATTCTGGGGAGACCATGATGTAAAAAGTCCATGTCGAGATTGGCCACCACTTCATCCTTATAGTTGACGATCAGTTTCCGGGTTTCAGTGAATGAACCTAAAACTGTTGCTTCGACCAATTCGTTGTCACAGATCACCAGCAAATCTGCTAAATGTTCTGGTGGAACAGCAATCACCATCCGTTCTTGTGCTTCAGATAGCCAGATCTCCCATGGGTCAAGACCTTCATACTTGAGTGGAACCTGTTCCAGATTAACCTCAGCTCCGGTTTCCTCACCCATTTCGCCGATGGCAGAGGAAAATCCACCGGCTCCACAGTCGGTAATAAAACTATACAGATTGGCATCGCGCGCTTGCATTAGCGCATCGGTAATCTTTTTCTCAACAATTGGGTTACCTATCTGGACGACACTGCCCAAGTTTTCAGAGGTGTCGTCTAGTTCTAGCGAAGAGAAGGTAGCACCGTGAATACCGTCTCTTCCCGTTCGGCCACCTAAAGCTACAACTAAATCACCAGGGGAAATTCGTTTGTGGCATCGGTCTTTCGGAATCAACCCGACGTTGCCACAATAGACCAACGGATTACCACTATAGCGATGGTCAAATAGGATGGCCCCATTGGCAGTGGGAATTCCCATTCGGTTACCATAATCCCGAACCCCTGCGACAACGCCTTTGAAAACCCTTTTCGGATGTAGCGTTCCCTGGGGCAAATCCGCTTCGGTTGCATCCGGAAATCCAAAGCAAAACACGTCGGTATTGAGAATCGGTTTGGCTCCGAGTCCAGTGCCCAGAGAATCGCGAATTACGCCACCGATACCGGTACCGGCTCCACCATAAGGTTCAATAGCAGAGGGGTGGTTGTGTGTTTCGACTTTGAAAACGATATTGTAAGTCCCATCGAACTCGATGATGCCGGCGTTATCTACAAAAACAGAAACGCACCAATCTCGATTAAGTTTCTGGGTTGCTTTGGCAATAGTGTTTTTGAGAAGCCCATCAATGACAACAGGTGCTTGGTCATTTTCGACGTACTCGATCAACCCTCGAAATGTCTTATGAACACAATGTTCGGACCAGGTCTGTGCTATAGTCTCTAGTTCAACATCGGTTGGATCTCGGTCTTTTTGACGAAAGTAGGTTTGAATAGTCTGCATCTCAGCCAAATTGAGTGAGAGCAGCCCTTCACGGCTAATCCGCTCCAGATCTGAGTCGCTTGCATCCTGGAGGAAAATCGTTTCAATATTCATACTTTTTTGCAGAAATTAGTGTCGGTATAACTATGAAAACACAGCGTCCGGGATTTAGTATCTAGAGGACAGCAACGCCCATCAATGTGCCGGCAACCGGGCAAGTATACCATAATGTAAGAGTACTTTTTCGGACATTCTCTGTCTACCTGATGAACGCGACGTTAGCTCAAATCCGAGCATAAAAAGAAAATTTCTTCTAACCATCGAAGTGATTTCTGGAAATCGCGCGAACGATTCTCCCTACCTGATCTTGTTGCCGGTGTGTCAAACAAATACTACCGGAGAGCAGTGTGCAGGTGATTAGAGGCAAGGGAAACCTGAACATGTAGTGACCAACTTTGCAATGCCAAGGTCGTGTTGCAGTGANAGATAAAATAGCAGAGTGCTCAAAGATGGTTTTCCGCCTTTTTAGACACAGAGAGCATTTTTCAAACCGGGCAGGAAATCCGCTACTGCATCGCGGTTGACGGAAGCCGAAACGCTACGCATGAGTGTGACATGCATCCAGGGCAGATATAGCTCAGCCATACTCTCCCCGCCAAAAGGGCATCTTGGCTGTTTGGCATGGGCAATTCCATGAAGTTTCTTAAGCAACTCAATATTCGTGTTCACTTGCCATGTCCCCAAGCCGGGAGGATGATCCAGATACGGATTATGGCTTACCCTTGGCTGTCCAGCGGCCAGATGTCCATGCTGATAACGTCATGGTTGCAGTCGGTTATTTTATCGACTAACTCAACCAACCGGTTCTGATATACTTCGCTGCTTGGATCGCAGTATACATAATTCTCCAATGAAAGTAAATTTCTTAATAGGCGGCTTTTTCCTGCGCCACCTCGAGGTATGGCCGCATTTTGTAGATTGTGCCCTCCAGATATTCGTCTGTAATGTCCGGACGAAGCCAGTATTAGCCACACAGGAACATATTAACTGTGGATCTCTCTGAAGGCCCCTGCATTGCTTCCTCGCCGCCTATGGGTGGAACGAGTCTGGGGCGATCCAGTGGCCATAATGTTCCCACTGATAGAATGTATGGATTAAGGGGCGGTTACCCAGTATCGCGTTCACTCATCAAGCCAACGCAGGGCTTCCCTAACCATCTTCATCCATCATTGCTGTCTTCACCATCGTGCATATATATGCTGCGGCATCATACCTGACATTCCCACACGCCGCCATTCGGATCTCATACTTCGGCTTAAACACAAAGCCCGGTGTTTCATCAAATTAGCGTAACACGCACCATCATGTTGAGTCCGATTCCCTGTCACAATGAAGGGTCAACCACTTAGGGGCACACTCCGGATCTAGAATATACATGGCAATGCCACCATCGTTATTGTAGAGAGCGTGGAGTTACAAGCCCTGTGTACCTGGGTATCCCGAGTTCCCATCATGGTGGTTCGTTGATTGTGCATTTCCTGGGCGGGATTTAGGCGAACCTCGCCGGTCAGATGAGGAATAGGTAACGATTTCCCCCCGGATCTCCCGACAGGGATTCATAGCTAAGGGATACAGGATATCCGAGCAAATGCCGCCATTCCCGCAGCAGACCTCGCAGGTAAAGTCGAGATAGTCACCATGCGATTCGACTGTTGCCACGACCTTTAGCTTCCTGTCATGCTGAGTGTCATCGTAAAACCGCACGCCACCGACGGTCTCTTCACACCGAAAATTCTCTAAGCCAGTATTGTCGAAGTATCTGGAAACACCGCCTTTCACCAGGCCGGCTTTGAGGCGGCCCCACCCGGGAGAAACTACATCCCCTTCTCCGTGGCGCAGCGGTGTTATGCCGTTCTTCTAGTTCAGATCGAACGAAGTTGTTAACTCTCGAGCCGTGAGATTTAGGAATCTCTCTCCTGTCCCTTCACCGTATACCACTGTTGATACAAATAGTATATAGAATAAATACAGGAACCCAGACGAAAATCTGTATTCTGAAAGACTTATAATAATTTCTGTTATCCATATCATTCACTTGCACACCTTTACTTAATTCAATCTTAACACAGCGATGAAAACGATGAACCATAGAGCCTTGAAATACCTATCCGTTGCCTTTTCGTTTCTCTTTTCTACCTTGCACTCCAAGCTCGCGGTTGGAATGAGATCGTCCATCAGGTCAGTTCGGCTTTGGTCGGCAATAAATTGGAAATCCAACCTAGGCTAGGGGGCCCCGTTAAGCTATGAGCATCGATCTGCTCAGACCCATCCTTGATAACCGTGGCTACCTACTTGTTTTCATACTCTCTTGGCGTCGGGAAAGATGGTTAGAAAGGTCTATTGATCCAGCGATGATACTGTTGGCCTCAGGATACCCAGCGACAAGGCGATAATATGCATACTCCACAGCGGCCGCGACAGCATCCACTTTCACAGCCCAGGAGCTCAGCAAACAGACGACTTAACTTAAATCAATATGGATTCCAGCCTCGCAGGCACGTACTACCATTTAGGAGTCAGTTTTAAGATCCAAGCTAATTTATAGGAAGCAGGCCAATTTCTCCAAACAGTTATTCAAATCAGCCTTCATCACATGGAGGTTCGCTACCGTCTTGGAACGGTGTTGCTGCTGCGAGAGGATTTCGCTTGTGGTTGGAAAGAGTGTGAACGACGCCTGGAATTGGATGAGTTTCGAAACCCCTTTTCTCAACTTCTCTGGGATGCTTCCGACCTAAACGGACGAGTGCTGTTTTTACTCGCTGAACAAGGATTCGGCGATACCATCCAATCGATTCGTTTTCTGCCTATAGTATTAAAGACCGATTTTGAAACATTTAAGACGTTCGTCTGACGGCAGGGCGTTCGGTAACATGAGGCGCAAGGGTGTTTATCCAGCGCATGCAGTGGTCTGAAGCCGTTACACGCGCCAGGTGTTGGCAGAACTCAAGGAACTGGACCGACAAAACCAACATGGGGAATGGACTGATGAGGAGTAAACTGAGATCAACCATTCTCGTTCCGATCGCAAAATCAGTAGTTAGTTCTGAGAAGATGGGCAATTAGCATGTCCACACGCTATACTTCTGAGAATAGCCGATCCCAAAATTTTTACAACCACAAAACCGTGATGACCAAAGACAAGAATGCTTCGAACTGTCGTGCTATTTGCTCCCATTGAGTCGCAATCCTACGAAACTTTCATTGAAAAATCAGGGACCGATTATATCTGGTAAAGATTAAGAAACAGATGAATTTTCTCGGAATAATAAAAATCGGCATCAATTTTCAGGTGGGTTGGGAATCTTTGGTGCGCAATAAATTTCGGTCTATCTTGACTTTGCTGGGTATTGTCCTGGGTATTTTTATCGTTGTGGTTAGTGTCTCCCTGAGTCAGAGTATTAAAGACTTTATGATTTCCGAATTTAAAACTTTCAGCGGCAATACCCTAATATTTATGTGGCACGAGCCGTGGATCGAAAAAGATGACGGTCGGTGGGTTCGAAATCCGATTAAAGATAACTTTTGGTTGGAAGATGTCTCAGAAATGGCTGAAAGATGTCCCTCTATCACCAAGGCAACGGGTTGGCAACCACTAGATGGAAAGCGAGTCGAATTCGGAAACAAAAATAGAAATTATTTTATTCAGGGTTGCCTGGTGGCGAGCGCCGACATCTTCAATTGGGAGATGGAATACGGTCGAATTTTCCAGCAGTGGGAGATGGACACGAGTCAACGCGTTTGCGTCCTTGGCCATAAAGTTCGTACAGACCTGTTTGGCCAAACCAATCCGGTCGGTCAAGACGTGCGAATTGACCACGAGCGATTTACGGTTATTGGTTCACTAACATCCAAAGCAACGGGGTTGATGCGTATGATGGCGGGAAGTGAGATGGACGAAACCGTTTACCTGCCGATCCCAACAGTTGGAACGTATTTTATGGGGAAAAATAACAGGTGGTTAGCCATCTTTGCCACCGCGGAGAGTTATGAGCAGGTGGGTCAGGCCCAAGCAGAGATTCGGGCTTTATGGCGACAAAAGTTTGGCTCGGATCAGTACCACAATATGGGAACTTCCGCTGAGGCCATAAAATTTATCTCCAAGAACACGCGAATCATTAGCTATATCTTAGGTGGATTGGCGGCTATCACCTTGATTGTGGGTGGAATCGGTACCATGAATATTATGTTGGTGTCGGTCAGCGAAAGAACTCAGGAAATCGGGTTGCGCAAAGCTATTGGAGCCAAAAGCAACGATATCCGTTTCCAATTTCTAATAGAAGCTATTGTTATCTGCTTGTTTGGTGGTCTCATAGGAACCGGACTGGCGATGCTGGTGGTTAATGGAGCAGGTTGGGCTATGACTACCTTCGTCATCAAGGATTCTGTTTGGCCGGCAACAGTTAGAATTGAGGCCGCATTGGCTGCATTCAGTGTTTCGACGCTGGTAGGTATCCTGGCCGGTTTTTACCCCTCCAACAAAGCCGCTAACCTGACACCTGTAGAGGCTTTACGATTTGACTGATCGTTTTCCCTGTCTTTATTCAACCAATTAGTTATTTTCGTTCTAAAATTTAAGGTAGTTTGATCATGATATTTGAAAGTTTGTTGATCACTTTTCGGGTATTAAGTGGTGAAAAGTTACGTACCGGGCTGACCATTCTGGGCATCATGATCGGTATCACCGGAGTAATTACGATTAGATCTGTAGGGTCGGCTGGAAGCCAGGTGATGACATCCTCTCTAAATCAAGAGTCTGGCACCTTCAGCATTCGTCGAGAATCCTGGATAGAAAAAAATGGAAAATGGCAACCCAATCAGAGCCGCGAATTTCTGACGCTGGATGATGTTGAAGCCATCAAAACCAGTTGTCCTTCGGTTGAAACTGCTATTCCGGTAGATGGTCAGAAACGGAGAATAGAGGTTGACGGCAAAAATCGAGACATGTCCGTCGAATACACTACTGATGAGTCGACATCTTTTCAGGACTGGTTTACAGATTTCGGCCATTATGTGACGAGGACCGACATGGATATGAAGACCAAGATCTGCATTATCGGTCATGAAGTCTGGCAGGTCATGTTTAGTGGACTCAACCCAATTGGGCGTGAAATCAAGATTGATAAGCAGCGTTATACAGTGGTGGGTGTGATGGACAAAAAACCACAGGGCATGAACAAAGACGACAATTCAAATCGGAAAGTTTTTATTCCGATTACCACTGGTCAGACCTACTTTGGTGTTCGACGCTACTCTGACTGGGGTGAGCCGATCAGCAACCCCGGGCCAAAAAACCAGGTCCGTGCCATACGCATCCGTGCCACATCAGTTGATGTATTAGATCAAGCCAAAATGGAGGTAGAAACCCTAGTTAGGTATCGTCACAATGATGAAGAAGGTACTTTTAAGATGGATAGTATTGATGATACATTAAAATTCGTCAATAAAGTTTTATTGGTTATCCAATTGATTATGTTGATGGTCACAATTTTCCCTCTGGTGGTTGGTGGTATCGGCATTATGAACATCATGTTGGTTTCTGTAACTGAACGGGTGCCTGAGATCGGTCTGCGCAAAGCGGTCGGAGCCAAAGGATTCGATATCAGAATCCAGTTTTTAGTGGAGTCAGTCATCATTAGTCTGATTGGTAGTCTCCTCGGACTGGCCGCCGGTTTTACGCTGGCTTCGGTAGCCGGTGAGGTCTTCAATCAGAGGTGGGCCGAAGAGTGGGGAACCACCTGGCCTTCGGCCATCACCCTGGGATCGATGGTCAGTGGGGTAATGATGGGCATGGTAGTGGGGGTGGTTTTTGGCTACTTCCCGGCCAGTCAAGCCGCACGGCTAACACCGATCGAAGCCATTCGTAACAAGTAAATCAACTCACCTCTGGAATCATAATATGAAAGTGCTTCATCCATCGCTCTTCCTCTCTCTGCTGATTCTCCGGTTGAGTCTGAGCTCCATCAACATATCCCAAGCAGAGGACTGGTCACAGTGGTTAGGTAATCAGAGAGACGGAATTTGGCGAGAAACCAACATTATCCAGTCCTTTCCAGCAGATGGATTGACACCGGTTTGGAGAACTGGGATTGGCGGCGGTTATACTAGCCCGGCGGTGGCCAATGGCCGGGTATTTGTTATGGACCGAATCAAACACGATCCGGAACTGAAAAAGGGAAAATTTCTACACCCCGCCCAACCGCCTCAAAATGCCAACTTTGTTCGCCGCCTGCTGCCCGGTGCTGAACGGGTTTTATGTTTGGCAGAAGACACCGGCCGTATCCTCTGGTCGCAAGAATACGCCTGTCCTTATCGATCGGTGGCAATCTACGCCATTGGGCCGCGTGCCACGCCGACCGTCGACGGAAATCGCGTCTACACCTTGGGTGCGGAAGGAGATTTGTTCTGCTTGGAAACTGAAACCGGTCAAGTGGTATGGCACCGGAATGTGCGGGACGCTTACCAGGTTGAGACACCGGAGTGGGGCTTCGCTGCCCATCCGCTAATTGATGGTGACCGTATTATCTGTATGGTGGGTGGAAAAGGCGCTACCGTAGTGGCGTTCAATAAACTAACAGGCAAAGAGATCTGGCGCAACGGAGATGCACCCCAACCGGGTTACTGCGCTCCCATGATCTATCAACTGGGGGGTAAACGTCAACTGGTGGTCTGGGATAGTGACCAGCTGCGAGGATTGAACCCCGAAACAGGCGTAGATTATTGGCAAGTCGGGATCAAACCGGCCTTTTCCATGTCCATCGGTGCGCCACAACAAGAAGGAAATCGGCTATTTGTGATGGGCTATTCACGAGTTTCGGCCATGGTCCAGGTAGCCGCGGATGGGAATAGTGCCACCGTTATCTGGCGAGGGGATACTAAACGGGGAGTGGGGGGCGTTTTTAATACGGCGGTCATTCGGGACGGCCACATCTACGCTGGCGGTCAAGGGGGTCGGTATATGTGTGTGCGTTTGGAGGACGGCGAACAACAGTGGTCCACTTTTGAACCCTCCACGGGCGATCGGCCGGCCAGTTGGGCCAACGTTTTTACCGTGCCCAATGGTGACCGCTATTGGCTGTTTAACGATCTAGGAGAGGTGACGATCGCTGAGATGTCACCAAAAGAATTTCACTCTATCAGCAAAACCCAACTGATTGAACCGACCCATCGTATCGGTAGACGCACGGTGGTCTGGTCACACCCCGCCTTAGCCAACCGACACATATTCATTCGCAACGACAAAGAGATTTTGTGCTACAACGTTGCCGTCACAAAATAGTACTTTAGCTGGATGATGCTAAATGGTAATTTATCTGGATTTTCGTTTGCAGAGGGACGACTATTGGCCTACTGATGTCTTGGTGCCATTCCCACGGAAGCGTCTTATCAAAATACTGCACTAACTGGATTAGCCTAAGCTGAATTCAGGAATAAATTAGGGTGGAAATTAAGAGACAGTTGCTATCCGTTCGTTCCATATTTCTTATGAGAGGAAACATCCAGTCGAGACACAGAAGATTCAACAATTTTTCCGGGTAACCAGCCGATAGTAGTTGTTCGATCGGATAAAAGGAGTTGATTCTCAAATTTCGTCAAGAGAATCGGTCTGTCATTTTCCTAATTCCCAAAAAGGCGTTAACCAGCCTCCAAACTCAGGTCGATCTAACAAGCAGGCTCTATCCTGTGAGTTGGATCTTGTTGAGTTTGGTTCTTATAGATGCCCGATAGGCGAGTACTCGATTCCAATCGGGATATCGCTCCTCAAATGCGGCTAGTGCTTGTCGGGCATTGTAAGGATGGATTGCTCCGGTGGAAACTACTATTCTCTGGCCGTTAGAGATTCGATAAGCCGATGAAAATGCGGATGTACGTCCCACACTCGCATAGCGTAAAGCACCTTCTCAATAGGGGCCATATCGACCAAAGGCCGGTTTCCAAACATACCATTGTCCACCGACTCTTCGATAGTCAGCAGCAAAATGCCAATTGTGGTTGGTGAAGATCGCTACCGACCTGCCAGGTACAACCAAACTTTTCCGCGCGACTCAGATCGGGTCTATCTGACCTTTTCAGCCGGTGTGTCAAAGCCTGATCTCCCGCTACATCTTCTAGGTACGAGAGGATTTAAAGTTAAGACGACCAACGAGATTGACAGATGAACACACCATTATCGATCCGGATTGGGGCAGCAATCCTGTTTTTAGTTTTGCCCCTACTTCAGGCTCAAAACTATTCTGAATTCTGGAGTGAAGCTGAGGAAAAATGGTCTCCGACCAGGCCGTCACCTAATTTCTCATTTGCCGGTTATTACAGTGACAAAGAACCGATTCCAACAATCCCGCAGGTGACCAACATCAAATCTTATGGGGCTAAAGGTGATGGTCAACACGACGATTCGCCAGCCTTTATAGATGCTATCGCAGCAACCGATCAGGGAGTGATTTTTATCCCCGCGGGGATAAAAATCAGCTAAATCCTGGTGATCAAGAAAAGTGGAATTGTTCTCAGAGGCGCCAGTCCAGTAGAAACGATTCTCTTTTTTCCCGTCCCACTCAACACGTTGAAGCCAAATATGGGTCAAACCACATCCGGTGGACCTACCTCCAACTACTCCTGTTCGGGTGAACTGATCTGGGTTAAAGGTCAGCAACAAGGCAAGGCGTCGAGTCAAATCACTTCGAATGCTCACCGGGGTCAACAGAAACTGACGGCCTCACAACCTGGTCATTTTCACTCTGGCCAGCAAGTTGAAATACTCCTGGTCGATGATCCACAGAAAACGCTATTGCAATACCTCTATGCGGGTGATACTTGGGGATACGAGCAAAATAAAGAAGCCAATTCGGATCAGCATGGTGTGTCAGATCGTTTCAATTACCGGCGATCAGCTAACAACTTATTGATCGTCCTCTTCGATTCGACGTTCGGTCTGACTGGCAGCCTGAAATCCGTCATAGCCAACTAACGGTAACAGAAGTCGGGATTGAACACTTGACCCTCGAGTTTCCGGTCCAAAAGTATAGCGGACATTTTACCGAACAGGGCTACAATGCTATTGCGCTGAACAACGTCTCCAACTACTGGGTTAGGCAGGTACGGATAGTGGGGGCTATGTCACCGGTCGGTTTTGTACCTTAAAAGGGATTACTCTTCAATCAGAACGAGGGGTTGATCGAGGCAGATAACGGGACACCACGGTGTGCAATTGGGTGGCGATAATCTGTTCACCGATTTCGATTTTCAAACCCAGTTTATCCATGATATTACCCTCTCCTACCGTTCGATGGGCAATGTTTTCTCGAATGGTCGAGGTGTAGACCTGTCTTTAGATCACCATAAAAAATCCCCTTATAAGAACCTGTTTAACTGTATTGATCTGAGGGCAGGAACTAGAATTCGGAAATCTGGTGGTGGGCATGCCTGGGTAAGCATGTGCAACCAGAGGGGCGTTTTGGAATATCCGGGCTAAAAAGGCCCAAAAGTAGCCGCCGAAGCGTTTTAGGCCTCAGATACTGAACCTGATCGGTGTTCAGACCAACCAACCGTCAGAAACTAATGTTGACGTTAAGTGGTTTGAAGCCATTGATCCAGCCTAACTTAAGCGCCGGTTGAATAGACCGAGAACGAAACACAATAGTTTCCGTAGGCTTAATCGTTAATATCCCACTAGAACTAGGCGACCTTAACTGCTATCGCTGTAATATTTTTCCAGTTTTGCTTATCGTCTCGACGCCATGCCGTATTATTTATAGGGACCGCACCATCGGGCTTTAATGTGTGTCAGGGCTGAATTAATTACACCCGCCCGTGCGAAGCACGACTTCGCCCGGTTGGTTCCTACCAACCGGGTGACCTGCTGGTGATTTCCTGACCTTGTTACGGACCAGGTAGCGCACTCGTCCGCTGAGGTGCCAATGGTAATGGCTGTCTACCCCGGCCTGATCTGGCTTCTGATCTCATTAGTCTTGACCCTTAATTTCTTTATCCACACAGCAGACGAAGTTACTCCTCTCTCCACTGATTGATTATGCGGGAAGACAAATTTAGGGATAAGCCTTGGTCTGTGCCCACATCATTGTGAGCTTATCTCTCGGTTCAAGGACTGCGAATTTGATAAGGGTTTTTGATTTCACGAATTTAGCCCTGCCGTTCACCTCTCCATCATTTTTAAACTTTGAGGCGTCTTTCGT
>PACG01000064.1 GCA_002699335.1 Candidatus Poribacteria bacterium | reverse complement strand
CCAGACAAAATTGAAAGCCGAAAGTGTGGATACCATCGGTGTANAGTTCNNGANAAAGATNACTTNTTTGTACATCTTGGATTAAAGATTTCAATTTTGGANGCTGATGATCNGTGGGTATATCGGNTNTGTGTTCATAAGCCATAGTAAGGACACGGGCAAGATAAAAGCCCTTATGATATTTCCTCAGCCACTTGGTTGTACTCGATGCTTGAATTCAAGTTNCCTTTTCTTTNTTTTCTCGGTCTAAACAAATCACGTCAGCTTCGCACTGCCTGNTTTTAGCCTGNGACCTGCCTCTGATTACAGTTCCGATTTTAGCAGAGATGATAAGGGGGATAGAACTCGGATCCAAAGTGGCTGTCATCGGTTGCAGTGGCGTTGGACGCGCCGCAGTCAACGGGGCGGCGATTGCCGGTCTGACAAAACTCATTATCTCAATTTACTGATATTTACAGAAGTCCTGAATATACCCACCTAGAGGAGCAACGTAGCCAATGGAACCGATGTTGAGGTGTTGTTCCATGTTTTCCCTTCTTAAACTTGAATTCGTGCTCTAATCTAAATTTGGTTTAACCGATCACCCGCTGAAAAATATCANCGATTAATTTGGCTTGTACCTGATCTGTCTCATCCTCAATCGGTGGCAGACCGAGTCTGGGGCCGATAGTACGCCATCGCTGGGGATGGTCATCGTCCACACAAATGGGCAAAAACCCAAGGTTAAGGTAGGTCTTGATGGCGGGTAGTCGAAAGTCGTCGGTGCTTAGAATAGCACAGGTGTATTGATGCTGATTCAGATAGTGGAGAACAGCTAGCGAAACACACCGACCTAACCGATGGCCGGTATGATCCGAGTGGACACCAACCATGTGTAGTTGACCGATCGCGGTCTCCTCCACCCGTTGCCATCGCCAGGCGCAGGCGGTTCCAACAGGCTGTTGCTGATAAGTGTTGAAGAATAGCCCCCTCGGATCGAAGTAATCCTGATCCATGATTTCACGTCGGGCATCAGCNGCAGTTCGAGAATTGCCACCAAAAGAGTCGTTGATAATGTCCGCCCAATGCTGGTCGTCACCTTCCTGGTAAGTTCGCAGGCCAAACCCAGTTGGCACTTCCAGTTCNGGCAGATGCTCCAGGTCAGGCCGAATCATTCGCAATTGCATGATTTTCTTCTCCTTCCTCGCTAATAGCTAATAGAGTNTATCCAAATAAANACAGTGAATGTCATTCCGATGGAAAAAAGTTCGCAACGGCATGGCAAACGGCTACGGGCTTTCGGANGGTTACAACAAAGCTANAGGTTGTCCTGTAAAAGTAGGGTAANCTCACCCNTAAACTTTTTCCATCTTCAACCGACCTGTCGCCAGTGGTGGTACGCAGCACCTTATACGGCCACTGACCTGCGATAGGTTGTAGAAACCGGACATNCNCCTATCGACCTTTGGTTGGGGAGAGAAACACAACTGCCTNTNCCCAACNGAAGCAGAATAGCTCCGCACGGACACAATCTAGAAGNACTTTGGCAAAATGTCTAATCAATATGTGGATCGCCGNTTTCCTCTAAGGGATCACAAGCTATTCTCTGTAACGCACATTCTTATAAGGNGAAACNAGAGGGGTTGGTGGTGGTGGCGAAACGAGTCGCCCTTGGTCAACCCAGCCACAATCCCGTTGTTCCAGTTCGTGTATTAAATAGCTACGCCATTTTTCGATCTGGTCCTGGTAAGTCAGATCATCGATTAAGTTGTGACATTCGCCTGGNTCGACTTTCAGGTCGAAAAACTGCTGTTGATCAATCCGGGGTAACCAGATCAACTTCCGCTTACCGTCAGTCACATACTGCATCTCTTGTCCACGAGAGTAACAGCTACAGTGCTCGCCGTGAATATACCTTCGCCACTTCTGGTCAGATTGGCTAAGGAGTGGAATCAGACTTTGGCCGTCGGTGGTTTTAGGAATCTCAACACCGGCGGCATCGAGTAAAGTGGGCATAATATCACGAAGTTCGACTACCTCATTAGCTACGGGCCGTTTAGTGATTTGACTGTCACGAGGCGGTGTCACGATGAACGGAATGCGTGCGCTTCCCTCATAGGCGTAAGTTTTGCGCCAGAGATGGTGGTCTCCCAACATCTCACCATGGTCAGAGGTAAAGATAAACCAGGTGTTCGACGCCGCATTTCGCTGATGACGATTGAGCCAGTTCATTAACCGGCCCATCTGGGTGTCGATAAACGAAATCTCACCATAGTAACCGGATCTGGCGCGGTGGATCTGCCTCGATGTCTTTTTGCCGTGCCAAGCGTTGGGATTAACAGCGTCTTCTGGCTCGTCGTGACAGGAGGCCCAATCGCCGATAAACGGAGCGGGCATGTCGTCCTGGTGGTACATCTCGAAATAGTCCCGTGGTGGAACAAAGGGGGAATGGGGTCGGGCAAAAGAGATGTTTAAAAAGAAAGGCCGTTGCTGGTCGCGTTGGGACAGAAAGTGGATGGCCCGATTCATGGTCCAGGCGGTAGGATGAAGATATTCTTCCGTATGCCAGGGGCGAGAGATCCACGAATTCCAGTCTACCCCATGATCATCGGGCGAGATGTCGCCTTTTTTTTCTTGATCAAACCAGCGACGGTATTCGTCTTTCAGCCCATTGGCAAACATTCGACCCGATTCGTCTAGTTCATGGCTATCGAACCCCATACTGGCCCGTTGCGGAGTGAAGTGGCCTTTACCGACCAGGTGAGTTTGGTAGTTGGCAGCGGAGAGTTCACCGGCCAGCGAATGCGGAAAATCGTTGGGAATTGGCCCCTGTCCAGCCCCCATGCCTAAAATACCGGTGTGCCACTGATTCATGCCGGTCATGATTGTTGCACGGGATGGTATGCAGGATGGACAAGCGGTATAAGCGTGATGGAATCGGGTCCCGCTAGCGGCTAAAAAATCGAGGTTGGGAGTTTCAATATAGGGGTTGCCGTCTGCGCCGAGACAATCGCCACGCATCTGATCGACTAGGATTAAGATTAGATTGGGTCTTTGCTGTTGTATCATATTGACCTGACCTTTGGTAGATCTTATTCCAATTCAGTATAGGCCAAAAGGCAAAAAAGGTCAATAGCAGGGAATAATGGAATTATCGTATTGACGGAATTGACAAATCAGGCTACAATCATCTTAGTTATGGGATAGGTTCTATCCGACACAGATAGAATCGGAGTAAGGAGATAAAGATGGTCGAACTGATTGCTGATTATGAATGTATTACCGGTGAGAATCCGATGTGGCATCCGCTAGAGAATCGGGTCTATTGGTTGGATATTCCAACAGGTAGGCTCTTCCGTTATGACCCGCAAAGCGGTGAGCACGAAAACTTTTTTACCCATACTGAGGATATCGGTGGCTTTACTATTCAGCTGGATGGCTCCTTGCTNCTGTTCATGGCACGCGGCGCCATCGGGATCTTGCAAGGAAATCTGATTTCGTATATTATAGACGAGATTCCAGAAGAAAAGGCTTCCCGCTTCAATGACGTGATGNCTGATCAGGAAGGTCGTGTCTTCTGCGGCACCATGCCCCAAGAGGGGAAATTAGGCACTCTTTATCGGCTTGACACCGACGGTTCGATCCATCCCCTCTTAGATGGCATCGGTTGCTCCAACGGAATGGGGTTCACCGGCGATCTGAAGCAGATGTACTATACCGACTCTACTAAACGAGAGATCTATCTCTTCGATTATGAACGAGAGACAGGTGAGATTTCCAACCAACAGGTTTTTATCAAAACACCTAATGATGAAGGGGTTCCCGATGGAATGACGGTGGATCAAGACGGCTATGTCTGGTCAGCACGATGGGATGGTCACGGACTGTTTCGTTTTGATACAGAAGGAAACCTGGAACGGAAGATTGAGTTTCCTACTGCCATGGTGTCGAGTGTCACTTTCGGTGGTGAAGATTACACCGATATTTACGCTACTACCGCTGGTGGTAACGACAAAGCCAACAACGGTGAAGAGGCTGGTGCCCTGTTCCGTGTGCGTACAAATATTAAAGGTAAACCGGAGTTTCTCTCCCGGATTAGTTAGGTGGAGCTAACATGAAAGCAAAGACAAGGTTTAGTCCCTGTCTCGAGGAATGGTCGAAGGGCACAAGCTCAGCCATAGGTGCCCTTTTACTTTTGNCCCTTGGCTTTTTGATACAGGGGTGTGTTGCTACTAAGATCGCCACCATTCAACAGAACATAGATCTCTACAAAGATCAACAGATATCGATTCGAGGAACAGTTACCGAAACACTAACGGTTCCGGGGGTTAAAATAGGCGTTTACCAGATCAAGGATAGCAGTGGTCAGATCTGGGTCGTTTCCTCCGGACAGATTCCCAAACGAGGTGAAACGGTGCAGGTTAAAGGTACCGTCTCCACAGGGATTGAAGTGTTGGGCAAGAAGTTTGGTACGGTGATTAAACAACAATTGTGATGGAACAGATGCAAATTAAAAGATTATTGTTAGTGGGGTTATGGTTAATCCTGTTTTTAGTGGTTTCGGCCGACAGTCTGACAATGACGAATTTACTCAGACCCGATATTGATCTGGTCCAGGGTAACACTGGTGTTATCATCGTCTACTACACTATGCCGATGGACCAACCCTTGAAAATGGGAAATTGGGAGTATAGCCTCGACGGTGGTAGATCGTGGGACGATATTCCGCCTGAATCGCTATACCATAATCCGGCTGATCTAGAACTACCAACGGGGCCTAGTCGCCCAAACAGCATCTTAGCCTGGAACACACAGCAGATCGACCAGTTACGAATGGTGGTTCCCCAGTTGCAACTCCGGGTTCAAGCCTACGATCCGGCCCCTTCTCAAACCTGGCAGGAGATGCCGTCAACGCTCATTCCTCGACAAGGACATACCACTGTCACCTGGCGGGATCGGATCTATACCTTTGGTGGATGGAATGGGTGCCGCTTGACCTCCAGTGCTGAGTTCTACGATATCTCGTCCAATGGTTGGTACAAAATCGATTCCATGTCGACCCCCCGTCAGCATCTGGCCGCCGTTGCCATTGATGGTGTTATTTACGCTATTGGTGGAGCCGGCCGAACTGGCAATTTAGCTGTAGTTGAGGCCTACGACCCCCAGTTGAATCGGTGGGCTACCCAACGTCCCATGCCGACCCCTCGACGAGCANTGGCCGCTACCGTAGTCGATGGACGAATCTACACTGTTGGTGGACATAACGCTACCTCGCTGGCAACAGTGGAAATCTATGACCCGGCGACTGATTCATGGACAACTGGAACCTCGATGCCCGCTCCTCGACACAGTATGGGGTTAACCGCATTGGGAGGGAAAATCTATGTCATCGGCGGCTTTAATAGCCGTATCCTTAGGAGTGTACTGGTCTATGACCCTAAACTCGACCAGTGGCAGCAATTAGCGGACTTGCAGGTGCCTCGCTACGGTCTAACTGCGGTGAGACATCGATCTCTTAACCAGATCTACGCTATCGGCGGCCGCCCAAATGAGGGAGTAAGT
Organism: Candidatus Poribacteria bacterium; assembly: GCA_002699335.1. The sequence goes on along the minus strand of PACG01000064.1, from coordinate 59,027 downwards.
GTTGCAGGGTCAAGTCCTACTCACTCCTTGTCTGGCACTAGCGTAGAAGTGTTAACGGTTAATCAGCNAAACAGCGAACTCTGGCACCCATTTGTACCACTTCAAACCGGTCGAATTTGCGCTGGTGCTGCCTTGCTCTCAGATCAACTCTACGCCATCGGNGGCGCCGGCAAAATGGCGAACTGGACCGCAGAAATGCTAGAACTTGAATCTCCAACCGGATACGCTGAGACGCAACCGATCACCCTGCAGAATAGTTTGATCGCTGACCTNCAATCGCCGAAAATGTTTGCAGTAGTTAGAGGCGACACTACTGTCTTTGGACAGATCGGTGGACAGGAAGCCGAACGGTGGACACTCGATATAGCACCTTTCGGTTCGGGCGACTTTCAACCGATCAGTCAAGGTCTTGCTTCACCCATAATATCCCAATCGACTAATAATGAACTGGGACGTTGGAACACTAGCGGTTTAACCGATGGTCTATACCTAGTTCGATTGCAAGTCTTTCACTCTGCTAATATCGCTCCCAGTAGTCCGGCAGAAACTTACCTTATCGTACGACTCCAGCTTTAAGTCGTTGATCTATTATGCGAACGGACTCCTCCTGATTCTCTAATTAGGCTAAATTTTTTGCCATTCCGAAATGGCATTTGATGCTATCATGATGGTGCCCAACTGGGTGCATAAACAGAGTCGCCCCCAGGACTTTCAGCTTCCCATCGAACGCATCTGTAATCACATCGATCACATTTGCCAAATGGCANGGAACGCCAACCATGTTTGTATTGGGACCGATTTGGACGGTGGATACGGAACCGAACAGCCCCCAATGGACCTGGCTGGACACCATCGCAGATCTACAATCCATGCCGGCCCTGCTACGCACGCGTAGTTACACCGGCGAAGACATTGAGGGCANCATATGGCGTAACAGGGTGGAATTTCTGAGACGAGCTTGGAAAGAGAATGACCGGTCGGTTCCCCGCATGCATCCAATGAGCCGTTTTTAAGCTGGGTGGTGCGTTGTCGGTAAGGATAAGCTGCCGACACTATCGAAAAATTGAAAAATCAAAGCTGGGGTAAAGTTGGTAGTTACCAGATAGAGATCAAACCGGAAATAGAGAGGAATTTAGATGAGGATATCAATCACTGAAAAGGTGGCCGATCGATTGAATGACGAGAGTTTAGACCGCGCCTTACGACAACTCAGAGAACTCGGATATGTGGTTCTGGAGTCTGTTTTTCCCGAAGGCTGGATACCGGACTTTCTGCAACAATACCTGGAGGAAACCGGTCGTCAATATGGTGATCAGTGGCCGAAGACCCACGGTGGGATCTCCTCACCCATGTGTAAGCCTTTTCTGGACCCACTAGTCATCCAGAACCCCTTCGCCATGCAGGTCCTATCGCTAGCTCTGGGGGAAAATTTCTTCGCTTATCTACCTTACGGTAGTAACACCGCCTGGCCGGGCAGTCCNGTTCAGCACATTCATCGGGANTCTCGTCACCTGTTTCCAGATACNCCCTACGTCCTGCCAATGTCGACGGCCGTAGTCAACATACCACTGGTCGACTTCAGTCAGGAGAATGGAGCCACAGAGGTTTGGCCTGCCTCNCATCTAATTGTTGACGCCCAGACGGAACAAAAGCTGTCATTGGAAGAGCGGGTTGAGGAGTTGCCGTCAGTGCGAATGATAATGCCGGCGGGTTCAGTGGTGGTCAGAGATATGCGCTGCTGGCACCGCGGGATGCCCAACCGTACCGCTCAACCACGCCCGATGCTGGCACTAGTCTATTTCCGAAAATTCCACCATTTGCCAGATGATGCTAACACCTTCCGTAGTTCGATCGACCCAGGCACTTGGGGCCAGTTCTCTGAACCGGTTCAGCACATCTACCGCTTTAATCAGCCCTTAACCTGATCCCTGTCGAATCAGAAGTCGCCACGATTTATATCGATCCTGCGTTTGAGTTACAGGTCAGAGCGTGAAAAGGTAACTCGAAGACGCTTTATTGAGCCAGCGTATCGTTGCTCATAAAAACCTGTATTTTTCGCGGCAAGGGCGGCAACAGATTGTGCACGTGATCAACGAAGTGCTTGGGTTTTCGTTCAATAAATGGATGTAAGGTCGACCATCAAGTGGAGCTGCGTTCCTTGACATGTCAGCNCCTGCGTCTACCAAATCCTTGGGAGTCTATGTGCTCGATGAACAAAAGGTAGCGGATCACCTCCGTCGTGGGACGAGATTTCCGGGAGTTAGCTTAGATGCGGATGGGGAGGTGCCCTGTGCCATAAGAGGGAGCGTAGTCAGCAGCAATGGGAATCTTGTTTCAAAATCTTCGTCGCTTGCGTTCGGATCTTGTGGGACGGCCCTGCGACGCCAGTGTTGCGCCCTGAGAAAGTAGACAGCCTTGATGCGGTTTCTTCCCTGCGCTGGGTTACGATCCATGAAGTCGTTGAGACGACGCTGTTTGATGTTGTGGTAGACGACGCCCTGTATCGATGGTTTCGCGAATACCATCACGTTCGAAATTCTCCGCAAACTGGGCGATGAGAAAAGTACGCGCTCTATGGAGAGGGAATATTCGATCGAGGCTGTTCAACATATGGCCGGTAAGCTGAAAACCTACGGTATTGGCCTGCTGACCTGTTTTTGACGTCGATTTACCCTATGCTTCAGAGCACCGTCTTAGCCATACTCGCTAGACCTATTCGTTTCACGAGGCAAGGAGGCGGATCGAAACCTATAGGCTGGTTGTCTGAAAGAGGTCTTGGCCGATTGACCTGGCGATACCAAGGACCTATCCGACCATTTGATTCGACGCGTCCGTCTTGTCACGGGCGAATATTTTTCGGCTCGGTTGTCCCAGTATCAGGAGTTCGGTGCCACCGATGAAGGCCTGGAGATGTATCGGACACTTGGGAAAGTGCGAAGGCAAGGAAGGATCACAAGCAGGAAGTGATCGCGCTGCGTCGTTTGAGGGAGGTCAAGTTGAACGCCTTGTGTCGTTGTGGGGGGGCTGGGCAATTTGAAATCTACGTGGTAGTAGCGAATACATGCGGATATGGGAGATGTGGAAGCAGGTGAGCAGGTCCTTTAAGGATCGATTTGGTTGGGTCCAATCGTGGTGGACGTTGTATGCGGCCAATACGGCAACTTATGATCTCGTTCCCTCATTGGCCGGGGTTCACGCATCGTGTCGGGGGAGATGTTTGTCCTTGCGATTCTTCGCCGGGCCGAACAGATGAGAAAGCAGGGGGATGTGGATGCTGACAGGGTGTTGGTCCAGCGCTTAAAACGTTTAAAGGGGAACTGAGGAATACAGTCGAGCACATGTTTCGAGTCATTGAGGAAGAAGAGCAAGATGCGAGACCTTGACGGGAGGCAGCTTTTGTCTGGTGGTAACCTACGGGGGGCAATCACGAGCGTGGGTTCGTAAACGTAGGCCTGCTCTCCCGCTCCAAGCCGGTTCCCCAGTTCGCGAGCGCGCTTGAGCAACTCGGGCAACTGGCGCTTTTCTTGAATAACCGGGACGACCGAGTGCCCCACGCACTGTCTCCCACCCTCAAGGCTATTGATTACCCCGGACCTGGCGGAAATGACGGATCTCGGGCCGATCTTGATATGCCCAACCACAGATTTATGTCCGTGAACCGTGGGAAGATATGCCCGGTGGCAAATGGTCGGAAGCGCCGTCTGTCCCAGGTTCCAGAGGCTCAAAGACGATGGTGAAAGCATTCGCAGAGGCTGTGCTATCTGGGGAACCTGCGATGACTGGTTGGGATGGTCGTCAAGTATTAACGATTGTCGTTGCTGCCTATCGGTCTGCCGAAACTCATCAGCCAGTGAACCTACCGATTTAAACGGATAGTGCATCACCTCGATTCTCCAACGATGATACAGCTAATCAAATGATTAGAGGAGATTATGAAACAATTGTTAGGAAATCGATACGACAACAATATGTAACGTGAGTAGTACAATCGAAGTGGCCTCATGGTTTCCGTCACTTTCATTCGGATTCTGGCAAGCACTCGGTGACCAGGAGAATGAATATCTTCCCTACCGTAAAGATATCAATTTTACTCAACACCTTTACCATGAACTGAAAACCAGAGGCCGTGATCCCCGGAGGACTGGTAGAATATCCTTCCCACTCCCAATCGGCTGGATAAAGTCCAGACCGGTATTCAGTCAGCAGATACCTTCCTGTTTATTATCAATCTTAATTCGACAGCCTGTGACAACTCAAACTTAGTGGTAATTGATGGGACAAGCTACGCTTAAAGGGTAAAACAGTTCTACAAAGGGGGCTATGATGAACTTGAAATCAAAGCGTTTCTCGTTTGGATTATTGACCACCATTCTAATGGTAGGTATAGATACTGGTATCTGGATAAAAGAGGGCTTTTCAGAAAAAGGTACCCAAGTTGTCCTAGCAGCAGACAACATAACCCAAGTGACTCCAGCAGCAGACTCCGGTTTTCAATAGTCCTACTACCTTTATGTTCCTAGCACTGTTGAAAACAAGGGCACAGATGACGAGCAAGTGTACTTGTTGGTTCTCCCTCTCAATACTGGGCCACCTAATAATGATATGAGTGTCTTTGATAAAGGCGCATTCAACAAAATTCGCCAATGCCAAGATATAGCGGATGACCTTGAAGTCGCTTTCCTGGTTCCAGTCTTCCCCCGACCCGCNAAATATGGTCTCGTTTTTACACACACGCACTTGACAGAGATAGTCTCCTGACGACGATCCAAGGGTTACAACGGCTTGATAAACAGCTTTTGGCAATGATTGATANTTCTATTCGCCGATTGTCTCAGGGCGGATGGAATGTCGACAGCAAAGTCCTGATGACAGGCTTTTCTGCCAGTGGGATGTTTGCCAATTGCTTCACAATTTTACATCCGAAGCGAGTTATAGCTTCAGCAATCGGCTCTCCTGGAGGCTAGCCAATTTCTCCGATTGGAACTTGGGAAGGGAAACACCTACGTTATCCTGTAGGGGGGTATGACCTCAAAGGGCTTGTAGGAAAAACATTCGATCTTGAGAGCTACAAAGCAGTGCCCTACTTCTTCTATCTTGGCGAAAATGATGACAACGATTCAGTTCCGTTTGCGGAGCTTTAGGACCATCCTTGACCGTATTTCACGGCTAGGGCCAAGGGTAGGTCGACTCAAATTGGTGCGAATTGGACTAACGGTTACCTCCGATGACTACTATGGAACATCAAGCAACTTCCAAGAGCAGCCATGACAGCAAAACCTGTCTTGAAACCATCAGTGTGTTCCTCTATGATGGCGCGAAACTCGCCCGTGACGGGCACGGACTGACTCATATGGGAAATGTCAAATAAGTCGAAATTGATTGTCGGTTAACTTTAATTGATAGTTCGTCTGTATAATTTCTAGGGCTACATTTAGGAGGTATGTATGATTTTCCTTTGCTACACTGATTATCCTATGCACTTTGTACTGTCCAATCGAGGACAGAATCCAACCAGCCGCTACGGGGTACATTCCAATTAACGCTTGAGGAGGATATCACCTCCTATTTAGTCTTAGGTGTTGATCGATTTTTGTTAAGCCAACTCGACCAGTTAGTTTCAAAACGAGTTCATACGCGTAATTTCATGCAGCACCAACCTGACACGGATACCGAGATTTCCGGTGATTAAAATGTTGATATCCAAGAACAGTATCAAAATGTTGTCCAGTCGCATCTTTGAATGATATCCTCTAAAACTAAAGGGGTAAAATATGCCCTCTCTTACCGACCAACAACTGACTAGCTATCAACAGGATGGATATGTTATCGCGCGCCAAATGTTTGACTCGGCGGAAATCAATCTGCTTTCTCGTGCGGCCAAGACAGATCCAGAATTGGATCGCCGTTCGTATGCCCAGGATGATGCAGAGGGTGGATCGGTCCGACTTACGCTCTGGAACCAACCAGGCGATAGCCTATATGGAATGTTTGCCCGTTGCCGCCGAATTGTTGATTCGATGGAACGGATCCTCGGAGGCGAAGTCTATCACTACCACTCGAAAATGATCTTGAAGGATGCCCAAGTTGGCGGAACCTGGGAGTGGCACCAAGATTACGGATACTGGTACCAAAACGGGTTGCTGTTTCCACTGTTGTCCAGCGTGATGATTGCTGTTGATCCGTCTAGAAGAAACAATGGTTGCTTACAAGTGCTGAAAGGCTCTCATCGGATGGGACGTCTCAATCACGGCATCACAGGTGAACAGGCCGGCGCTGATCGGGAGAAAGTAGGGGAAGCAGAAAAACGGCTCGAGTTAGTCTATTGTGAGTTAGAACCGGGCGACACCCTGTTCTTTGATTGCAATCTGTTGCACCGGTCGGATCAGAATCGATCCGACCAACCACGTTGGACCTTGATCTGCTGTTACAATGCTGCCCGGAATGACCCATACAAAGACTCCCATCACCCCCGGTATAGCCCATTGCAGAAGGTAAGCGACAACCAAGTGAAGGCAGTCGGACTGAAACGGTTTGCTGATAGCATTGGAGAGGCCGACTGGTTTACTCCAGACATTGGAGAACAAGAAAGTATCACCTCTATACTACCCGATGAAATGTAAGGGAAGATCAAAACGATAAAGAGGCCTAAGTCCTTAACCTCAATCGAATACTGCCAGGTAATCCTTTTGTCAACAACCAACGCTCTAACTTAGGTGGAGTGCAGGACCGGTTGGATTTTGCCGACTCCAATCTGATGTCAGGTATCCAGAATACCAAATCTTCCTTCTCTTATGTCAGAGACCGCTGATTTCGCCTTTGAAGCCGGTAACCTGCCCATCTGCAAACACTAGCTCAATCAGGCACGACTATGCTGGGGCCCAAGCCAACCAGATATCGAGTATTTGACGCGGAAACATCACTTTGGGCAGTTAACTATTTGAATCAGGGTNTGGTATAATATTGCTNGGTTTTAAGTAGAATTTCATCCTAAGAGATTAGGANAAAATCGTAATTATGCATAGGAAGATAGGAGTTAGAGTGATGTTCTTCAATAAGTTAGCTATTAGCCATATAATTCTAATTGNGCTAATGTGTACGTTGTTAACTCTGAATTTAATGGCTAAGTCCCTTGGGGATCCTTTCGATGGNGANAAACTACAAAATCCCGAGTGGAAATGGAAATCCAAACGTGTCGAAGGAGAAAAACCTGAAAAATGGGATGTTGGAAAAACCAAGAAAGGGTGGCTACATATCGATGCTGCACCAAATCGTAATCTATGGGCGGATGATACGACAAATCGACTTTACCATGAACACAGTGGTGATTTCGACGTGGAAACACATGTGTTTATGNANTATGCAACTAAAAGTATTGTTTCNGGTGTGGTAGCGNTGTCGGAATCAACCAAAGATGGAAAAGGCCGAAAACCAGAGTGGGTTACCATGAAACTTTGGGGGCGTGGTGGTGATGCTATTCTCCAATACCAAGTGAGAGAAGGTGGTATTAATAACGAAGCCCCAGGCTTCAAACCTCCTGCTGCCAAACCTATGGACGTCTACATTCGCCTAGCCCGGAAGGGTAAGACATTCACTACTTGGTGGAAGACAAAAGAGAAGGACGAATGGNTGGAGGTTGAACCAACCAAAACCTTAGATCTAAAAGACCCAATTGAAATCGGTATTTACGCAGGAAATTGTGAAGGCGTTGGAAAGGGAGATATTCAATATGAATATTTTAAGGATAACTTAGAACCCTTTGCTGTCTCGGCCGAACAAAAATTACCCATTTCCTGGGGGGCTATCAAGGGGCGACTCCAAGAAAATTGATGGAGCAAATGATCTGTGCCTCTGTGGCTTGCTAGTTTAGTTTTCCTTTGGTGCTACGCTAGTCTGGGAGTGGCGGAAAGCCCCGCAATTAGCNTAGCTGCCCAGAGGGTTTTGGATTTAATTGAGTGGATTGAAATTCCCGCCGGGGAATTTCTGATGGGCTCTAGCTCCGAAGAAATTGCCGCTTTAGCTTCAGAAGCGAATTTTCGCGGTGCAATGGTAGACCACCATACATTCGAGGCTGAAATTCCCTCACATAAAGTGTTTTTGCAAGCCTATAGCATTTCTCGGCACGAAATTACCAATGCCCAGTATAAGTTGTTTATTGAAAATACCCGGCGGCCCAAACCTCGAGGTAACCAAGGGGNAGACATTTGGCAAGANGAAAAATTCGCTAATNCAGAGCTACCTNTTGTTGGTGTAACCTGGTTTGATGCGCAAGCATTTGCTGAGTGGATTGGNAGTAGTTTGCCTACNGANGCCCAATGGGAGCGCGNNGCNCGCGGNAAACATAGANCTGATTATCCGTGGGGAGACGCCTTACCTCGCGCGCGACAGCATGCCAATTTTGCTCGAAGATATGACTGCCCCACACCTGTTGGCCAATTTCCCGCTGGTTCGACAGTTGAAGGAGTCGAAGATATGGCTGGTAATGTGTGGGAATGGTGTTTGGACGAATATGATGCAACCTTCTACCAAAACCGCCCGAGCGATGACCCGATTAACCTTCGGTATCGTGATGTTCTCCGTCCCCGGGTGATTCGGGGTGGAGCTTGGGACAGTGGACGGATTTTCCTGCGATCTGCGTTGAGATTCAAGTTTTTTCCGCTTGATTCAAGCCATTCCATCGGTTTTCGCGTCGTTCGACCTGCTGCCAGAATTCCTAATTAGCTTTATTAGTTTTACATTCGTTAATATTTCTGGGAAACAAACTAAGATAGGGCTAATATGACTCGCCAACGAACTTTGTGTTAACACCTATATCCTATACCAGAGCATTTCTGCTATTATGGGTGCTGGCTCTTTTTTGTCTATTCTTTTTTACCCTTTTACCTTGTTTTAGCAGCCTCAAAACATTTTACTGATATTACTGACGAAATAGGATTAGACTTTCGTCATGTCAATGGCTTCTCGACTGAACGCCGCTTTGTGGAAATGGTTGGGAGTGGCGGAGCTCTTTTTGATTATGACAATGATGACGATATCGATCTATATCTTGTGCAAGGGAATTATCTGCCACAACCCCACACTGGTTTGACAAACAAACTCTATCGTAACGATGGTCATCACCTAACTGATGTTACCAAAGCATTGGGGCTAGATAATAATCAATACGGGATTGGCGTGATTGTCGGAGATTACGATGGAGACGGGTGTCGTGATCTTTACCTGACGAACTTCGGCTCTAACGTTCTATGTCGCAATGATGGAGACGGAACTTTCACTGATGTTACCTAGGTAGCGGAAGTCGCCTGCCCAAATTTGAGTACTAGCGCTGCCTNGGCAGACATAGACTTGGATGAGGATCTTGACCTCTACGTCTGCAATTACGTGACNTACACAATAGAAGAAGAGCAACCGTGTTATTTTAAAGATATTCGTATCTACTGTGGGCTAGTCGAATATCCAGGTATTACCGATCGTCTGTTTCAAAATAATGGAGATGGCACTTTTTCCGACATTACCGTACCTGCAGGGGTTCATCAACCTGAGTCGCGTGGGCTGGGAGTCGTCTTTTCAGACTTGAATAATGACGGTTGGCTAGATATTTATGTGGCGAATGATATGACAAGAAATACAATATTTGTTAATCAGAAAAACGGCACATTTCTGGAAGAGGGGGTTTTACGAGGTGTCGCTTATAATGGNGANGGACTTATCNACGCCTCCATGGGAGTTGATGCCCGAGATTATGACAACGANGGAGACATTGACCTCTGGATGACATTTTTTTCACTGGAAGCTAACTGCCTTTTAGTCAATGATGGAACTGGCTATTTTGGAGATTTATCTTTTGATCTAGGGTTGGCTAAACCTTCGTTCCATCTGCTCGGTTTTGGAACNCTGTTCATGGACTATGACCATAATGGATGGTCCGATTTGATTGATGCAACCATGACTTATGCTCAATCGCTTCAAATATTCGCTAATTGTGAGGGGGAATTTGAGGGGGAAATCTGTGGTACAGGTCTTGACCAAAGCCTCTATTGGTTCGTGGACTGATTCACGGTGACATTGACAACGATGGTGATGTCGATTTATCATATGTCAGTCTAATCGGTCGGCTATCGTATTTTGCAACGAGGTGGGCAACCATAAATTCTGGATTATCTTTCGACTGGTTGGCAGGGGTAAAAATACAGATGCCATTGGTNCCAGAATTCAGCTTAGCGCAAATGGGTTTGTTCAAACAGGTGAAGTAATTAGTGGTGGCAGGTACCTTGTTAGTAATGATATTCGTCTCCACTTTGGACTCGCCGATGCTGATATGATTGACAAAGTAGCCATTCGTTGGCCAAATGGAAGCATGCGAACATTGAATAACATACCTACTAGGCAAATCCTCACCCTCAACCAGCCATCACTTTAAATGGCTTGTTGGTTATTTTTCGCCTTCACCNTCTCTGACTCGGATAATTGAGTCGAGGGCCACGTTTTGTATTCTATCAATGATTCCGCTGGGCCAAAATATCTCCAATAGATCCACCCGTTCGACATCCATCCCTAAACCAAAATGGGCACGTAGATCGTTTTGGGACATGTAACTAGAACCCGCGCGGACTTCTGAGACAAAGATTTTGGTTTTATTCGCTGAGGTAAAGGTAAGTTTAACTTTTGCGCCGATGCCATCTCTGTTGCTGCCAAAAGGGGGACATGTGCCGATTACCTTCACCATTAACCAGTGATTACCGGTTTTATTATCGTTTCTGAGCAACGTGGGTCGGGCATGCTCATTATTAATCAGAATATCGATGTCCCCATCGTTATCATAGTCACCAAATGCGGCCCCCCGACTGGCTTGTAAATCTGTAGAGACGAAATTATCAGTAACTCTGATAAAGCCGCCTTTCGTGTCGTTGATTAATAAATCATTGGGTTGAGTATAAGTCGTGCCCGTTTCAAGCTGAGTGATTAGATCTTCCAAGTGACCATTTACTATGAATAGGTCCTTAAAGCCGTCATTGTCCAGATCAACAAACCCGGTCCCCCAACCGACATAAGGCAGCGAATAACCAAAACCTGCTGTAAAGGAAATATCGTCGAAAAAACCATTTCCTTCATTACGATAAAAAACGTTTGGCTGCTTTTGAAAATTGGTCATTATTAAGTCAAAGTCCCCATCATTGTCATAGTCAGCCAAATCCAAGCCCATGCATCCCTGTAATTCACCATTACTATCACTGGCAACGCCGGTCTCCCAAGCTATATTTTTGAAGGTTCCATCACCATTATTTTGATAAAGAAAATTTTCGGTGGCGTCGTTAGCGACAAACAGGTCTACGTCACCATCACTGTCATAATCAGACCACACCGGACTCATACCTCGACCAATTGGATTATATACTCCAGTTGATCTGGTGACATCTGAGAATGTACCGTCATTATTATTGCGGTAAAGGGTATCGGCCGTCCCGGTAAACTGTTCTCCTGGGCAGTAGACATGAATTTTTTTACCAAGTATATTTGTGGCATAGCATTTTTGATGCTCCTTAATTTTAAAATCACAGTAGTTGGACACATACAAATCTAAGTCGCCATCATTGTCATAATCCCCAAAGGCTGAACCCGCACTCCAGCCCGGCTCACCGACCATCGCAACTAAGGTCGTGTCAGTGAAGGTTCCATTACCATTATTGCGATATAGGACATTAGGGCCAAAGTTAGTTAGGTATAGGTCAACAAAACCATCGTTGTCGTAGTCCCCAGCTACAATACCGGTGCCATAACCCGTATGGCTGACTCCTGCAGCTTCACTTACATCGATAAATCCTCCTGCGCCGTTGTTTTGGTAGAGTGCGTTGGTGGCCTTTTTTTTCTCATTGACGTTTTTTTTAGGATTTTCCAATGATGTTGCATTTACTAGGTACATGTCTAAATGGCCATCATTATTGTAATCTACGAATGCGCATCCGGATCCAATTGTCTCTATAAAGTATCTTTCTTCTCCCCGACCATTATCATGGTGAAAATCAATGCCGATCTGTGTTGTAACATCTGTAAATCGCACTAATTCTCTTGTTGGTCTGGCTGATACTAACCTATAATTCAAAAAGAGCAACAGAAACAGAAATGCAACATTTCTGATATTGGTGGGCAAACTGAGAACCAGGAAGGGGCTTCTGCACAACTTATCCGGTATTTGTAGTGGTTTAGAAGTTTCCAACGTGACTATTAGTATCTAAAAGATTATTCAAGGGAATCGAGTTTTTTTTGTATCTCCACGATTATCTTCTGATATTCTGATGTTGGTTCCAATTCGGCGGCGGTTTGGGCNAATTCTAATGCAGTCTGTAAATCTGTTTCTGTTTCAAGGAGCAGTTTGGCCATAGAAATTTTGGGCGGGACGGCCTCTGGTGATAAAATTATTGCTTGGCGAAAGTCGGATGCCGCACCTGTTAGTTTTAATCTACGTTGCCTTATTTTTCCGCGTTCCCAGTATCCGGGAGCCCAGCCGGGTACATGTAGCAGGCCGACACCTAGCGTCGCTTCAGCTCCAGCCAGATCCCCAAGCTCTGCTTGTAAATAAACCAAATCCTCAATCGCAATCAAGAATGTAGGGTCAGCTTCCACGGCAAATTGCAATCGGCGGCGTGCTTCCCGCCAATTTTCTTGTTCCGCCCAGTCATGGGCTTGCCGTAAATGTTTCTCAGCTTTTAATCGCCTGGATTTTTGCAGTTCGCGTTTCCCCTTTTGTGATTTGCCTTGGCGCAGTAGGGTTTGGGCGTAGGCATAGGCATAAGACGCTTTCTCTGGCTTCAATTGGATTGCTGTCCTGTAGAAATTTTCCGCCAAAATCAGGTTACTTCTTTTAGCTGCGACCTCTCCTCGGCTAAATAAGGCGGGATCAAAATTTGGATTTAGTTCTAGGGTTGCATAGAAACAAGCGTCTGCTTCATCAAGTCGGTTTTGTCTTAACAAAACAATGCCTAGGTTGTAATACGCTGGAACAGACTGAGGGTACAATTGCACCGCAACATTGTAAAGTTGTCTAGCTCGTTCGAAATTTCCCAGGTCTGCTTCTATGAGGCCGAGGTTCAGATACCAGGAGAGTTGAGCCTTGGCACCGGATGATTGAATCGCCTGCTGATACCATTTACTCGCTTCGTTCGATTGTTTGTTTTTGAAGTAGGTACTGGCTAAAGCCGCTTGTATACGGGGTTGATTTGGGCTGAGTTCCATAGCTCGCAGAAAAGTAGCAATGGCATATGGATAGTCCCTTTTTTCAACGAAACAGCTGGCCATTCCGATCTGAGCCCGGAGGGAATTTGGATTATCTTTAGCCAGTTGTTGGTAAATTTTGAAAGCTTTGGTCCAATTGCCACTCTGAAATTCGGCTTCAGCCTGGAGCAGGTCCTTGTTGGGTTTATTCTCCTGAGCTAATATGTGGATTTGGCCGAGTTGAATCAGGAACAAGATACCCACAAAACATAATCTTCGGCAGATAGATAATTGTAGCCACATAAGTAATCAAACTCTAGATGTGTAATGTGAATTGTTCAATAAGATAAGCCTGCCAAATATGATGAAGACCCTATTTAGCGATAACAACAACATAAATAATGGATATAATCATATTATAGCGCATGTGGCCAGCGGACACAATTTTTGGCAAAGTGGCGTAACCAGCTGTCAGCTAACGTTTTTTAGGATCGCTGTAGCNCCTTGCAAAAGTAAGNAAAAATGTTAGAATCAAAGTGAAATACAAAATGTAAATTGTTGTTTTAGTTAAATTTCAATTTCTTCTCTCGTTAGTAATCAAAAATGCCTTTTGGGCAGATGCATCAGGCCGAATAAAAGTGAAATTGATTAAACTAGCCCCCAGATGGTTCCGCTTATATTTCTTATTTCTACTTTGCNGGNTTGGACTTTTTGATCATATATCTTTGTGCCAGACACTTGATCAAAGGTCAGTGCGGNCATACCCCAAAACGGCNGAGACTCGATTCCTCAAAGCNAACGAGGCCTTTCAAAATAAGAATTGGGACGAAAGTTTGCGCATATATCAGCAGTTNGCGGCNGAATTNCCCCTCATTACGGCAGCACNGGTCGGGGTTGGTTTGTNCGCAGCCAAGTTAGAGGNCTATCCNCTAGCCTTGAACGCGTTTCACCGTGTTTTGGAGTTGATGCCCAATGCTACCGGTGTTCAAGGAGAGCTTGCTAACGCCTACCGCAAAAGCCAGCAATTCGATCAGGCAGAAAAATGGTACCTTAAAGCAATCGAAGGCACCAACTCAAAAGCTCCTGCTTCCTGGTATATTGGACTCGGTCTGTTAGAAACGGAGCGTGGCAACTATGAACGAGCACGCCAACACTATATTGTGGCGATTCATTTTCATCCAGATAACACCATTGCTTACCAAAATCTTGGAACTGTTCTATTCAAGTTAAATCGATTGGATGAAGCAAATGCATCTTTTCGTGCGGTACTAGAACTCGATCCCAAAATGGCTTCCGCATTTTTTGGCAGAGGGCAAGTAGCTGCCAAACGGCGCAACTTTGTTGCCGCTCGAGACTTCTATCATCAAGCAATTGAACTGTCACCCCAAACCCCCAATTTCCATCATTCACTTGCCCAAGTGTGTTTCCGACTCAATGACCATAAAGCAGGACAAAAAGCCTTATCGAACTACCGCCGCAACAAAGCCAAAGTGCATTTTAGCGAAGGTCGTCAAATGCTGGAAAAATCAGAGTGGAAGGGAGCTCTAGTCCGGTTTCAAAAGGCGGAAGAAAGTGATCCAACTTACACTGATGCCACACGATATCGTGCTTATGTACAGATGACTCTTGGCGATTATGAGCTCGCACAACAGGGATATGATCGTGTTCTTCAGATAGAACCGAATGATTTTCTAACTCGGTTTTATCTTGGTAATACAGAAATGGCCTTAGGCCAACTAAAATCAGCAGAGCAAACCTTTCTGAAGGTCATAAAACTGGCTCCTGAATATCAAGATTGTTACCTAGAACTGGGTGATGTACGCAAGATAAAAGATGATTTGCCTGGGGCTGAATCGGCTTACAGCATGGGTNTTTTGCAAGATCCATCCTGGGCTCCTGGGTATCTATGGCGCGGTCGACTTAGATACCAGCGCAGCGATATTTTCGGGGCTGAAAGCGATTTCCGTTCTGCTATACAACTCGCTCCGAATGTTGCCGCCCCACAATATTCTTTGGCGCATTTGTTGGTAGAAGAGAATGGTGATCTCGATATGGCACTGAAATGGGCTAAATCGGCCGTCTTCCTTGAATCGGCGCCTGAGCATCAAGCCTTGCTAGCTTTTGTCTACTTTCGTCGAGACCAAGTTCAACTTGCGCGGGCCAAAATTGATCGTGTCTATCAGCAAGCACCAGATAATCCAGATGTTCTAATGTGGCGAAAACGTATTTATCAGCAGTGAAAGCAAAAACAGGTAGTATGGCTTTGATGCCACCCTCCAAGCCTTTTTTCTCTCTTGTATCACGTATTATTTGTCCACTTTCTCTTTTTTCCATTACCAATTTGGTGGCGAGTTGGATTACGTTCACCGATGTTGCAAAGACTGCAGGTATTGCTTTCTCTCACCGCAACGGAGCCAAAGGCGAACGACTTTTTCCCGAACCGAATGGTGCTGGGTGTGCTTTCTTCGACTACAATTCCGATGGCTGGATAGATATCTATCTGGTTAATAGTGGGGACTTTCAGAATCCGAACGCACCAAACATTTTGTATCGAAGTAATGGTAATGGCTCTTTTACTGATGTCACTACCGAGGCAAGTGTTGGAGATCCCAGATTCGGTTCAGGCGTATGTGTCGGTGATTACGACGGTGATGGTTGGGAGGATCTCTATCTATGCAACTTCCGGAGAAACACCCTGTACCGTAACCTGGGAGATGGGACCTTTGCTGATGTCACAGAAACGTCAGGAGTTGGGGAATCTCGCTGGAGTACATCAGCAACTTTCTTCGACGCTGATAATGATGGTGATTTAGACCTATATGTTGCCAACTATCTGCTATACTCAGTCGAAACTGACGGTTGCCACCTAGAGACGTTACGAGTCTATTGTGGCCCTGAAAACTATTCTCCGGCGACTGATGCATTTTACCGGAACAATGGTGAGGGCTCCTTCCAGAATGATTCCATGTCGGCAGGTTTTATTCATTCTGGTCGGGGCTTCGGGGTTATTGCTGGTGACTATGACAACGACGGCGATCGCGATATTTTCGTTGCTAACGACTTGAGTCCAAATTTTCTCTATCGAAACAACGGGAACGGTCGGTTCGAAGAAATTGGCTTTGTGGCTGGTATCGCATTAAGCGAAGACGGCACCGTTGGTAACGGGATGGGTATTGACCTGGCAGATTTTGATAACGATGGAGGACTGGATTTAGTTGTTACCAACTATCAGAGTCAGGTCAATACACTCTATCGTAATGACCAGGACGGTTTTTTTACCGATATTTCCTTTGAATCAGGTACTGGATTACCCAGTTGGCCTCTGCTTGGCTGGGGATGCGGTTTAGTGGATGTGGACAATGATGGCTGGCGCGACCTTTTTGTCGTGAATGGCCATATACATGACAATATTGAGAAATTCGATGACATCGGTAAGCACGCCCAACCGAAACAACTGTTTCGCAATCGAGGGAGAGGTTTGTTCTCAGATATGTCAACCGAAAGCGGGGAGACGTTAATCCAGCCACAGGTGAGTCGTGGCGCTGCATTTGGTGACTACGACAACGATGGAGATATAGATGTCTTGGTAAACAACTTACAGGGATTGGCTACCCTTCTCCGAAATGATGGCGGTAATGATGGAAGTTGGATTCGGGTTGTCCTTCTTCCTCCGGCCCAGGCGTTGATGGCACGTGTCTTTGTGGAAACAGAGGATGGATTACGCCGGATTGCTGAAGCGAATAGCGGTGGAAGTTATGCTTCGAATAATGATACAAGGCTGCTCTTCGGTCTGGAAACAGCAGATTCTGTCCGTGTTTGGGTCCAATGGCAGGATGGTGCAGGTAGTAAAGTTATCGAAACACCGACCCGCAAAACAGTGATTTTTCACCATCCATCAATTTCACCATAACCAACTGGCACGAAACCGACGACAATAAGGACTCACAAGGAGCTTCAGTGTAGGAAGAGAAGTATTGGATCAAGCTCTTAGTAAAGACAAATAACTATGAAGCCTCCACCTAGCCAAAAGAAGATGAGAAATGATGTTGCTGTTGAGATATAGATCATCAGTGTGATGGGGGTGGATCAGCAATTTACCACTCCTCCATATTGGTGAAGACACCGTTGAATATCCCGAATATGAGGAAACCCGCAGTGCAGAAAAATGTGAATTTGAAGACGGATTTTGAAGGAGGTAGAGACATTCCACCTACTGTTGCTGCGGGGATTGCAACCGAGCTTGCTTCAGGGTGTTTTGGTGCGCTTGCAGATGCGTATTTTGGCCAAATGGCAGCTTTGATAAGCTCGAATGGATGAGATCGTTGAAAATTTACATTGTGGTTAAAAAACGTGATTTGAGGATTAAAAATGGCAGTTAAGGTTGTTGTAGTTGGTACTGGTGGTATTGCAAAGCGACATGGTGAAGCGCTGGTGGAAAATGAGAACGCTGAGATTATTGGCGCTGTTGATGTGGATGCTGCAAAGGCGGAGGCGTATGCGGCAAAGCATGGTGGAAAGTCTTATCCTTCGCTTTTTGAATGTCTCAGTGATGCTGACGCTATTTATGTTTTGACGCCGCCATCCTTTCGAAGGCAGTATGCCATAGAAGCCATTGCAGCTGGCAAACATGTGTTTTGTGAGAAACCATTGGCGATTGTGCCAGAAGATGGTAAGACCATCGCAGAAACGGCACAGAAGAAGGGCGTGATTGCAATGATGGGTTTTAACCAGCGCTACCGCACTGGATACCGCAGGCTGAAGAATGTTGTGGCATCGGGCGAGTTGGGTGAAGTCTATCATTTTTGGTGTCACCGATTTGGAATGGGGGCTGGTGGAAATGGGCAGGTCCAGTCGGGCAATTGGCGGACAAATGTGGACTTGTGTTGTGGTATGACGATTGAATCACTTTCTCACGATATTGATTTGATGCGTTGGATTTTGGGCGATGAGGCAGTTACGGTAACAGGACATGTGCACAGTACCGTAGTAGATCTGCCTGATTTTGATAACAATGCTCAGGTGTTAATTAAGATGAAAAAAGGTGCATCGGCGGTGATCAACGCGAGTTGGTCGAGCCGCATTGGCGTGAATTCCCGTGGTGTACTGGGCAAGAAGGGTACGGCTTTTGTGGAAGGGACGGATGTGGGAAACAATGGCATCTGGTGCTCGACACGCTTTCATGTGAAAACAGATGATGATGAATACGAGCGTGTTGAGATGCTACACGATAATCTTGATGTAATATCTTACAAAGCGGAGACAAATGATTTTATTGATGCGATTATAAGTGGAAGACAACCACTCGTGAGCATATGGGATGGTTATGAAACACTCCGGATTTCACAGGCAATTTTAGAATCGTCGAAGAAAGGCGAAAGTGTACATCTTCGGTGAAAGAGGGGATAAATTAATGGTGAAAATTGATTAGTTTCGTCTGGCGGAAGAAGAACGACAGACAGATGGAGAAAATGTTTTTTTTATTCGCGCCCGACGATATTCAGTGCTGATTAGGCGAATACATGAGTGAATGCGCTGAAGATCTGGTGGCTTTGACAGAGTCTTCGGATGTGCTGCCAGAGAAACAGAAGGAATTGGTTCTGAGGAGAAATGAGAGTGCGCGAGTGGAGGTGAAGATTGGACCGGCATCGTTGAACAGTTTATATCACGCACATATGTCTCGTGCAATGATACGTACGTATATGAGAATTCCCGACACGTTTGGCTGCGGTGAGTGAAGTTGTTGGGCCGGATTTGTTATGTCCAAATGATCTTCATTTTTTATCGCTCGGAACCGGAAGGGTAATTGCGTGGCATCGGGATTCGTGGTCTTTCAGCAGCACTTATGTGATCAGCGCAGGCAATTCGATCGAGGAATCGTCGATTACAAATGGTTAGCGCGGGATGATGCGAATGCTGAAAATAGCTGTCTATGGGTGATTTGAGAAAGCTATCGTTTGGGTGTGGTGGAGTATGAGGACGTGGGAAATGATGGGTCTTTGTTGCGAAAAAAATGACTATGACCGACGAGATGAGAAAAAGGCTATCCTTGTGGAAATGCCAAAGAGGGCATTTTTTTTCAATGCTTAGATTCAAGATACATTATTGCATAGCAGTATGCCCAATACATCCAACCGATTTCGTCGAACGTGTATTGTGCATTGTTGCAGGCGACGATGAGGCCGACAGAGTGTTTTCGGAATTGGAGTGGATCTTCTGTGCTACTGGGGATCACAAGAAGCACATATTTGTAGGTAGCTAGCTGTATCCCAGCTATGTACAGACGACGCTTGCGGAAGGCAGTTTGGATTGGGATAAGACGTTGGGATGGACATTGACAACAGAAGAGATTTATATGCCAGTGATTTCGCAGTTGGATTAATGGGAGGAAAAGATGAGGCCGAATATTTTGATTATGATCGCAGATGATGCAACCTACAATGATCTGGCGCTTTATGGTGGACAGAATGTGCGAACACCCAATATTGACCACTTAGCACAACAAGGATTAGTTTTTAATCGGGCGTATCTTCCTATGGCGATGTGCAATCCCTGTCGGACGGCGTTATATACAGGGCTGCATCCGGTGCGCAATGGTTCGTGCTGGAATCATTCGGCGGCGCGACCGGGCACGAAGAGTATTCCGCATTATCTGGGTGATCTATCTTATCGGGTGGGTTTGTGTGGTAAGAAGCATGTAGTGCCTACGGAGAGTTTTCCGTTTGAAAATGTGCCGGGTATTGAACCCAGCTGCGTACATCCCAACCCTGAGTTTGGTGTNGAGGGAATNCGTGAGTTTGTAGNACGAAATACAGATGAGCCNTTNTGTCTCGTGACAGGGTTGATTGAACCGCANGCACCGTGGACGGTGGGTGNNCCGGATCATTTTGATAAGGATNCATTGANGTTNCCNCCTTATATGGCNGACACGCCCGAGACACGTGAAGATTATGCAATGTATCTGGCGGAGATTGAAGTNTTAGATCAGGAGATTGGCGAGATTCTTAACGTACTGGATGAGACNGGANAAGCAGATAATACGCTGGTTATTTTCACGTCGGAACAGGGNTCTCAGTTTCCCGGCTGTAANTGGACGAATTGGAANACAGGGATNCACACAGGATTTGTTGTTCGCTGGCCGGGGCAAGTTACACCTGGACGAACGGATGCGATTNTTCAGTATGAAGATGTTGTGCCAACGTTGATTCAAGTTGCTGGTGGCGATCCTAACACAATGGGTTTTGATGGGGTGAGTTTTTTGCCGGTGCTTCAAGAAGGATCAGAGGATCACCGCGAGTACAGTTATTTTGTGCATAACAATATTCCTGAAGGTCCACCTTATCCTATTCGGTCTGTGACGGATGGTACGTATCACTATATTCGGAATCTCACACCGGATGAGATTTATATCGAGAAACATTTAATGGGGCAGAATAAATGGCATCAGTATTGGCCGACGTGGGTTGTGGATTCGACGTTTAATGAACATACGCGAATGGTTGTGAATCGATATATGCATCGCCCAGCGGAGCAGTTGTATCGCATGGACGATGATCCTTATGAGATGGCTAATCTGGCGGATGATCCAGAATGCGCGAAGGAGAAAAAACGGCTGTCGGCGGAACTTGATCGATGGCTGAAAGAACAAGGTGATCCGGGGGCTACGATTGATACCGAGGAACAGTGGCAAGCGGCTAAAGAGGGCCGGCATTTTGAGCGACTGGTGTAGACTTTTAAAAACAGTATTGGTAATATTGATAGTCTTATTGGTTGCGTTTGTGAGTGTGTCTTGTGATGAACACCTAGACGCAAGTGCGGAATTCCATATCAGATAGCCCAAAAAGTGGCTAGAGTGAAGCCNCACGAATTTGCGCTGTCNGCTGTCCAACTGACCACAAANGGGTTAAGGNNATACCATGAAGAAGACTGNCAGNGATGAAAGGGTTAATCTCGCCCTCCCAACCATAGTCTTAACCATTTATCCAAACCGTCTCCGTTGAGCCTAGTGATACGCGGGCGCAAATTTCTAGGCCCATCATCTCCATGTCCTTCGTCTTCCTAATAGGTGCCACACGGACACTATTCGGTGTGGTCTGGACATAATGAAACCCCGCTAGATCGCTCTAGCNGGGATGATGTTCGTTCTCCAGATGCCCACTGGAGAACGAATGAGGCTAGGAAAATGATGGTGGCATCAAGCGACTTAACACTTCGCCGAAAAAATCATTGNATTATGTGATGTCGAACTATGCTCGGACCGCCTCCCAGTTGGGTGCGAAGATGTTCCAGCTCAACTTTCAGTTCTTTGACTGTTTTAGCGTGATNCGGATCTTGTATAGATTCTTCATTTAGCGTGAACCGGTTTGTAGATCGAACAGTTCCTATTCTGGAGGTGTTCGATCAATTGCGCCAACGACAACTAAGGCACTAACCACAGCAGTAGATTAATTTATCGTGTTATGCTCAAACACCATAATGTGCTGGGACATTGAAATACGCCAAGTGCGTCGCCTGATTGCCAATTTAATCGACGTTCAGTGTTTGGTCAATAGCAACCGGCGGAGANAGCGACATCGTCGAAGATAATTAGCAAAATGTTGAGGCGTTGGTCCACGCTACANGTTACTCCCATGGATGGAGGATGATCTTGGCACTCTGTTGCGAAGCAGAAATTNCTATCGCTTGCTGAATTTTGCTCATTGGTAAGGTGTGACTGACCAGTAGATCTAACAACGGTGATTTTTGCGTCACCTTTAACAAAGACAGAAATAAGTTTAGATTGTAGTGCCAAACCCTCATCAGGGGCAGTCCTTTAGCAATGCGATCTGGACTAACTCGAAGTGGTGTCTCCTCTCCGCATTGTCCGATAAAGGCGACCTTTCCACCCCGACGAGTCGCATCAATACACAAGCGATGTGCCTTGACCTGACCCGAACAATCCAGTGCTGCGTCGGCCCCAATTCCGTTAGTTAGATCCATCAGTTGTTCCAAGGCTCCGTCCTCAAATGGATTGACGACAGTATCCGCACCCATNTGTTGTGCACGTTCCATTCGCCATGGATTTCCTTCCACCANGAAATCTNGCGCTGGTAATTGCGCCAAAACCGACGGGGCTAATTCCTGTAATTAACACTGTGCTGACTGAATCCACCCCCATTTTCTCGAACGCACTGAAGGATGGTCCTAATACACAACAAGCTAACGAGGCTCGATCGTAAGAGACATCTGCTGGAATCCTGGGCAACATCCATGACAGCTGCAAGATATACTCTGCCATAGTGNAGTTCCCGTGTTCCGCCCACTAAAGTCGGCAAAATTATAGTTNTCCAGACAGTGAATGTAGTCACCAGCNATACAGANCGAGCATCTACCANAAGGGTATTGTGNCATAATCACTACCCGATCTCCAATCTCGACCTTACCCGGTTGAGCGACTACGATCACTTCACCTGCACCTTCATGACCTAGAAATCCGGTTTTGTGACCGTGCCCAAAGGCGTGATATTCGGTACACATCGGGGAGGCATGGATCTTAACCATCGCTCAATCTTCTTTGGCCTGTGGATCCGGAACATCGATCAGTTCTGCCTGCCGATGACCTGAAAGAATTGCTTTCTGCATGAAAAAACCTTCATCATTAAAAAATGAAGCCAATAAAAAAAGGTGACACGCCCGGGAGGACGNGTCACCTTTTTATCTGTCTTTGCGCTAAATTGCGTTGGCTAAGTTGTTATTCTTTACCTTTGGTCGTAAATTTGACAGTGCCGCCTTCTAGTGCATTGCCTGCACCATCTTTGACACCACCGACGGTAATGACGTAGGTCGTTTCANTTGCCAGCGTTTTACCAGCTAACATGGTCAGCGTTACTTTCTTGGCTTCCCATTTAGCTTCGGTTCCAATAACCTCGCCGCCTTCCGGCTTCAGNTCGGCTGTACCCTGGCCAACGGCCTCGCTAAATTCAAGGGTGATGCCATCAGCGTTAAGTGGCTCCGGATCGACATCTTTGGCACCGTTTTTGACATTACCACCAGAAATCTTGGGCGCTGTCTTGTCTGCGGCTTTCAACTTATAGGTNAATGCCACAGGGCCACCGGCCTCACCGTTTTTGTTCGTCCAGGTTATAGTCAAACTGGCAGCGACTGGAATCGTCCAGTTCTTCCCACTTCCTGTAGCCCCGGCAACGGATTCGACGGGTTGGTCAAAGGCCAAAGCAATCGTTGCATTGCCAGCAACTTCACTACCTGCTGGTGGTGTTGCTGTGACGGTTNCTGCTACTGGGTCACCCTCTTCNTCGTCNNCACCACCGCANCCGAGGGANAACGCGGCTATTAAAACAGCCATCATTAGCGCTAAAGCTCTCAAAGTGTTTTGCATCTTTTTGCTACTCCTTAACAAAATACAAATAGTTTTAATCGAAGCGAAATCGTTAGGTTGATATGTCTGTTCTCAAGCGGGAATTGCCCGATGGACCATGCCTTTGAGAACTCTGAATTGCCTTAAGTTAAAGCACCATAAGAATTTCGTTGCATAGTCTAACAAAGTTAGTTAGCTTTGTAAAGGGAAAACTTCANTTTTTTTTAGAAAAATATCTTTTCGCCCAGAGCACATNAAAATTAAGGCCTAAAATAGATCCATTTGTTCGCCTTGAACATAGGTTGCCTGAAACTCTGGAGTGGAGTCGGATTTAGTAAATGCTTTCACAAAATCAGCTAATCCTTCAACTGGCGCCGCAACAGCACCAGACTTTATCAATTGTCGCGTGCCCGCGGCCATTAGGTGATCCCGATTCCCCCAATCGATGGCACAAACAAATCGATCTTGCTCTCGGGCAAAAGCTGCAGTTCTCATTGCACCGCCGTTTGTTNCAGACTCGACCACAATTGTAGCCAGAGACAATCCACTGATAATCCGGTTCCTAACGGACAGGTTAGCTGGCGATGGAACAGCCGGGAAAATATGCTCAGAGAAGATAGCTCCGCGTTGACAGATCTGCTCTGCTAACCGCTGACTTTCAGGTGGATAAATCGACATTAGATCATTTCCCAAAACCGCACAGGTTAGCCTTTCGTTGATTAACGCCGTTAAATGAGCGGTTGTGTCAACCCCTTGTGCTAAGCCACTCGCAATAGTGTAATCTGCTTGAACCAACAGGGTTGTTAGCTCCAGGGCAACACGAATCCCCTCTTCGGTCGGTTCGGTACTACCGACAATGGCAACCGTCGGTTTTTGGATTATCCTTGGGTTACCCCGGCAAGCTAAAACCACTGGCGCATTTGAGATTGGCTTCAATTGTTCTGGATAGGTGGTGTCTTGGAGGCAGATGATTTGGATGCCTTGCGACTCATACCAATCGATATGCTGACGTAGATCTGCTAGCCCGATTCTGGCTTTCAACACTTTTGAGGCAAGAAGTGGATCAAACAGTGGCAATCGTGAGATTTCAAGTAGATCTGCTTCAAAAACTTTTTCGATCGTTCCAAAACGCTCTAACAGATAGCGGATGCGGACTGGTCCAATCCCCTCAACAGATGCTAAGGCCAACCAAAACTCCTTGGCTGTTTCTGGTAGCTTTACCGAAGCCGTTTCCATCTTAGTTGTCAGAACTCTGTTGCNCCACCACTTGAGTTACTTGATCGAATTGTGGTTTCAACGCCGGATAGAGATCTCGATAGATCTGGTAATATTGGTTGTAAATCTCCACATTCTCAGAAATCGGTTGGGTGCTAGAGGTAATTTCAACCATCTGGTCGGTGGCGGCTTCAACGTTCTGATAAACGCCGGTTCCAACGCCAGCCAGAATGGCAGCACCAAAGGCCGGACCTTCAGCAATATTAATGGTCACAACCTCTGCTTGATAGATATCAGCCTGAATCTGCCGCCAGAGTGGAGACCGTGCGCCACCGCCAGTGGCGTAGATCTGAGCCACCGTGGCACCCAGATCCCGAATCAGCTCCAGCGAATCTCTCATCCCGTAGGTCACGCCTTCCATTACCGAGCGAATCAGATGCGACCGTTGATGACGCAAGGTTAAACCGAAGAAGTTGGCTCTAGCGTTAGCGTCGGCGTGCGGGGTTCTTTCACCGGTCAAGTAAGGCAGAAAAATCAGGCCTTCACTACCCACCGGCGCAGTCTTTGCTTGTTGACCTAAAAGTTCATAGGGATCTACACCGGCTGTTCTGGCCTCCGCTACTTCTCGATCGGCAACTGTATCTCTAAACCAACGGTAAGCCCCCCCTGCTGATAGCATCACCCCCATGATGTATGATTTATTTGGAACTGAGTGGCAAAAACTATGCAGTCGAAGGTTAGGATCGACTTTAACTTCGTCGCTGTGTGCCAAAACGACACCAGAAGTCCCCAAACTAGCTGAAACACGCCCCTCCTTGACAATGCCGTTTCCGACTGCACTACAAGCGTTATCAGCGCCACCACCTACAACGGGTGTGCCAGCTTGTAGGCCTGTTAGCTCCGCTACCTCCCCGGAAATCTGGCCGCAAACATCAACCGATTCATAAGTTTGTGGTAGGAGATCAGCATCGATACCGAGTAGATCTAGTACGGGTTGCGACCACGTCCGCTCTTTAACATCGAACAGCAATGTGCCGGCAGCATCCGAAACCTCCATGGCAACTTCACCTGTGAGACGAAACCGAACATAATCTTTGGGCAAAAAGATGGTCGATGTTTGTTGATAAATCTCTGGTTCATGTTCTCTTAACCAGATTACTTTCGGTGCCGTGAAGCCTTCCAGAGCGGGATTGCAAGTGCTCTGTAACAGCAAGTCTCGGCCAACAGTCTCGGTGATATAGTGACATTGATCTGTGGTTCGAACATCGCACCACAGAATTGAGGGACGTAAAACCTGGNATTTTTTGTCCATCACCACTAAGCCGTGCATCTGGCCTGAGAGCCCAATCCCTTTGATAGCGGTTTTATCAACTCCGGACTCTGCCACAACCGTCTTGAGGGTTTTGATTGTCGCTTGCCACCAATCTTCCGGATCTTGTTCGGCCCACTTAGGGTGGGGAGTATGCAACGGATACTCTTCCAGGGCACTGGCCTGCTGATGCCCATTCTCATCGACTAAAATGGTTTTGGTGCCTGTGGTTCCAATGTCAATTCCAATTAAATAAGACATACAACTTCTCCATTCGGCAATCTAACAATCTATTGTTCTCGAATTGGTCAATTCGACATTTGCTCCAGCCGTTTTAAGATCTGCTTCAGTTGATCTAACTTTTGCCCATAGACAGACCAGTTACCAACCCTTTGTGCCTGGATAGCTTCCTTAAAATTGGCATTGGCTTGCTTGATCAAGCGTGCATAACCCTGAAAATTAGCACCTGCCCCTTCATCATCACCTGTCATCGTTGAATTGGTTGGTGATATCAGAGCCGATTCAGTTGAATCGACTAAGTCTGTGGCTTCAGCTAACGGTAGCTCTGTAATATTAAAGAGTTTGCGTAAGGCTTGGTCTAGTGTCTCGCCCCACTCCACCTNTTCTTTATAGCCGACTACCACGCGCCGCAACTCTGGAATAGCAGCATCCTCGTTTTCGGATTGNATATAGATCGGTTCCACATATAAGAGTGAGTCGCTGATCGGGATTACCAAAAGGTTACCCCGCAGTACGCGCGATCCTTGGGTGTTCCAGAGGCTAATTTGTTGCGAAATNTCGCCTTTTTGGTCGATAAAACTTTCGACCTGCATCGGTCCAGAGGCTAACTTCCCTTTTGGGAAACGGTACAACAACAGTTGCCCATAGTGTTCCGGATCGCACCGGGCGGCCATCCAGGCGGTCAAGTTGGGTTTGTCTTTGGGCGTAAATGGGAGCATTAATACAAACTCCGCTTTTTCTTCACCTGGTACTTTGACGATCACATAGTAAGGTGCTACCTCTTGTGTATCTGCCGACACCGTATCTTGAACCGGCATGGTTGGGGCCAACCCGAACTGAGAAGGTGTGGTTGGTGTAGGCACTGTACGGCGGGACGAACGACTGTAAATTTCTTGCCCAACTTGCCACTGATCTTCCTTAGCGTAGAAGGTGGTTGGATCTTTCATATGATAGTCCAAATAGGCTTTGGCTTGAATCGAAAACAGGGTCATCGGATACCGGATGTGGTGTCGTAGATCTGTAGGCATGGCAGAGATCGGCTTCAGTAAATCAGGGAAAATCTGCTTATAGCCGAGAGCCAGTGGATCGTCTTTATCATCCATCAGATAGAAGTCGACAACACCATCGTAAGCATCAATGGTAACTTTGACCGAGTTGCGGATATAGTTTCCCCACGGCTTTTCACCTGGCCTGGTCTGTAAGCGTCTAGCTTGCCGAATTCCTTGCCGTTCCGCAATAGCTGCTCTGATCCCGTGTTGCATTGGTGTGGCATAGGGATAAAGATAAGTCGTAGTGTAAGCGTCGATCATCCAGACCAATCGGTCACCGTGAACCACTAAATACGGNTCGCGGTCATAATGTAAAAAGGGGGCAATTTTCCTGACTCGAGACAGAATATTCCGGTGGTAAAGCACCCGACTTTGCGGCGTAATGGGTCCTTTCACAACAAACTTGATCTCATTATTAAACTTGATGGCATAGATAATTCTTCGCCACAAAGANGACAGNTCCACACCACCTTTTCCTTGATAGGCATATTTTTGATACCGCTGTTGGTCCAGTGGATAATCAAACTCCAGATCCTCTTTTCGGCCCAATGTCTTATTACCGGTCGGATGCGTGATCACATAATGCTCGCTCTGTTTATTATTGTAGAGACCGGCTTCACCGTAATAGATTCTAGGTTCAAAGTCGGTGCTAAACCGGTCAGACCACTCTGATTCGAAGTTGATCGGGTTAATATCACGGATGTACATTTTCGGTTTACCGTTGTCACTGATGCCATCATTATCGGTTTCAGAGACGGGGCTCATCACCACCCCATAGCCGTGCGTATACACGTAGGTCCGTTTGAACCAGTCTCGTCGGATCTCTGCCATATCATCGATATTGAGTTCTCGTGCTGATAGCATGACCTGCTGCAGGCCATCTTTCATCCTGTATCGATCGACGCCAACCCGGACAAAATCGTATTGGGGGCGAAGTTCTTGCAATTGTCGATAAGTTCGGCGTAGCGGTCGCCAGTCCCAGAGACGGATATTACGTATTACCTGCTGATTAACAGTTCCGTAAATCTGATCGTAAGAGAGTGCGCTATCGAGCGGATACTCTTTTTCAGTCACGGTATCGTCTCCTAAATTATAAGCTTGAAGCGTTGCTTTGATATTGTAATTAATATATTCTGTTTCAAGGTCTTGGGCATTGGGATTAACCCGCAACTCCTGCACGAAAGAGGGATAAATATTACCTAGAACCCCGACCAGCAGTAGCGCGCCTAATCCACCTAAAGCGTAGCGAACAGGTTTGAAAAACAGGCTGATGAAAAAGGTTAAACCACTGACAACTGATAACCCCATCATAATACGAAGCAGCGGCAAGCGGGCGTGAATGGCTGCGTAGCCACTCCCACCTTTGAAGTTTTTGTTATTCACCATATAGAGCAGATCATACATCATAAAGCGATGTTGCCATGCGTAGATCACTAATATCAGACCAATTAGAGTAAATAGATGGGCTTTGACTTTTGGCGGTGGNTCTAATTGATTACGNTCACTGAAAAGTGCCCCGTGAAAAAAGTAGATCACGCCTGTGACCAACGTCATCAGGAAAAATAACCCTAGTAGGCTACCACAGATAAAGCGCAAAAACGGCATCCGAAAGACGTAGAAACCAATCGGTTTGTTGAGGATCGGGTCGTAAGTGGGAGCTAACAAGATCGCTTCACTCAAGTTTAGATTNCCAACAGATCGGTCCAGGGAAATCTGAGCTGTATCGACCGTGGTTTGGATCTTTTGGATAGTGGCTGTTTCCGTAGTTTGATCTGTTTTAATCTTGACCAGGTCACCAACCTGCATTCCCTTGGCTTCAAAATCGGCTCTTGGAATTGTAACCGTATTNCCGGACGACGGTTGGCTCAACCTGGTAGATGAGTGAAAGTCAATCGTGTCGACATCGAAGTAGCGCAGAAAAATCTCCCATCGATCGCTGGCTGAGTAGCCCGACAAAGCACTATAGGCACAAGCTAAAAGAACTAAAACCGCGTAGACCAGTTTCCGCAGGTCGAAGTCCAGACCACTGCCAAGCGGGAAGGCATCCAGAATTTCTGGATTGAATCTGGACGGGGCTAAACGCCAGATCAGATAGAGATTTCCCAAAGTCAAAATTAGGAAAATCAGCCCCACTANCCCCCCGACAAAGATCCGGGTAAGCAGAATCTTGCTATAGATGNCATCGTAGCCAACCATCTGAAACCAAAGTAAGTTAGGATAAATCNTGACTAAGGCCGAAATCAAACCACCCAGTATGGCAATGATAACCAGAAAGCTCAAACTTCTAAAAATGCGCTGCTCCATATTTCACTTTTCCTTTTCTGTTAGTGAAAGCTTGTTAGTAAAACGACTCGACATGACGTTCAATCGCCACCATGCTAGACTTTGATAGAGCAGGCCTAAAAGGCTTGCCCTAAGCCAAAATGGTAAATAGGTTTAACCTCAATGCTNCGCAGATCTGTTCTTCTGGCCACGGCAAAATCGAGCGAAAAATAGCCTAACCGTAACCGCAACCCAATTCCAAGTGAACCTTTGATGTCGTTGAGGTAATAGCCGTTTCGTCCCCGTTTGAAGGGTTGATATGGGTTAACTTCATCAAACTCAAAAGGTGACCAGACTGTGCCGAAATCGGCGAAAGCTAATCCACGAATTCCACCAATCGACCAAGAGAAAGGCCAGGCAAACNTCAACTCATCAATAAAAGGTACACGCAATTCAAAGTTGAGCATTCCCATTCGCGTGCCCCAAAATCTTTCATAAGGATAACCCCGTAAGGTGTCAATCCCACCCAGAAAGAATAAGGATTGATTCTGGCCAAAACTTCCACCCAAAAAGGCACGGGTAGCAAAGGTGGATCTGCGACCTAACTTGAAATATTTTCTGGCATCGAAAATTATATTGGTCAGATCCAGATCACTTCCAAGCCGGCTAAACGATCTCTCTAAGGTCAGGTTCATCCGTTGCCCTGTAAATGGCCCCGCCTGATTCCAAATGGTCGTATCGCTGATCAACGACGTAACCCCTAAAAACAGTAACCCTCTCGGCGGAATACGCAACCCGGAATTATCATAAGGATCAGAAAGATAGGCTTCAGGCAGGTTGGGTAGATAGTAGTTATAAGTGAAAGGGGTTGTATAAACCTGAGTTTGTAAATCTAGGCGATGATAGCGATTNAAAGGATAACTGACGTATCCAGCCAAGCCGGTAATTCGCTGAAAAATACCGCCTCGACTTCGAGTCGAACCGAACAGATGGTATTCGTGGTAATTAAAAATAGAGGCGCCAAAATCGGCCTTTTTAGCGAAGTACCCGTAGTTGGTGATGAAGTCTGGGGCATAAAACTGGGTTTCACCATAGATTGACTGCCTCATAGCCGAGTGATTGGAGAGGCTAACACCAAAGCGATGATTGCCCATCATGTCGCTAGCGATCATATCGGTGGTATTGCGTAGTATACCGTCTGCCCCTAGATTAAAGTCACTAAAAATCGCATCCACAGCCAGATCGGTTTTATATTTNCGTTTGGCAACTCGACGCGGTTTTTTAGTCGGTGTTAGGGTAGCAGTCTGAATTTCAGTTACGNTGGGTGGATCCAAAGCTTCGGGCNTTGGCGAACTATCCGATAGAAACTGGTCTTGCTGTGCTAGAATATAGACATCTTGCTTCCCATTCTGATAAGCTGAAAATAAAATCTTTTTCCCATCTGGTGAAAACTGTGGTGAAGAGCAACCCACCACCAAATTGGTTAGCCGAGTGAAATCGATGTGTTTTGTGACCACGCTGTTAATGGTAAAGAGGTCAAAGACACCGCTAATATCTGCGCAGAAGATTAACTTTTTCCCATCTGGAGACCAACTGGGGGTAGCGACATTATGCTGACCGATATCAATCACCTTCTGATCTGTTTCGGACATGTTCAGAATCACCAGTTGATCTTTGCCATCTCGCTCTGAAGTATAGGCAATTTTATTCCCGGCTGGATGCCAGGCTGGCGAACTATCGTTAAACGGATCGTTGGTCAAATAATCGATTTNCTGTTTNACTAGATCTAAAATAAATAGATCGGTCTGTCCATTTTTAAGGGCGGAAAAAACAATTTTTTCACCAGGTGGGTCATAGCAAGGTGACTGAACCGAATCGAACTCTAAACGAATACGGGTCTCTAACTCCCGGGTGATCACGTTGACGACCAAGACATACATTTCATCACGNTAATTAGCGAAAAATGCAATTTTGTTTCCATCTGGCGACCATGAAAGGGCGTGACCATCAGAGCGAATATCTTCATACTTGCGGCGGAAAAAGCGCTTGCTGATCCGAAACATTCGTTTCCCATCCTTAGCCGAGACCAAGACTACTTCGCCAAATCCGTCGTTACCGGTAATATAAGCCACCAAATCTCCACTGGGAGACCAAATCGGCTTGATACTGTGTGAGTACTTGGAAGTCTTGGTTAGGTTTTTAGCGATGTCTTGCGGGTAGACTTTATTTTGAACCAGCGGGAAATACTGTTTTTTTACTGNCCGTTGCCATTTTTCGTCGAANTCCTCCAGAGAAACCCCCAAGACAGTTTTCATCGATTGATCCAGATCTTTGGTTCGACTCTGCCGCAGTTCGTGCATCAACTCTCCCACTTTTTCCCGTCCATAGTTTTCGACTAAATGGCCGATAGCCGATTGGCCGATTTTGTAACCAAGATAGATCTGAGAGCCGAGAATATAGAAGTTCTCCAGCAATTTCAGGGACACAATCTGGTTGTTTAGACAGGCATCACGCAACACCATTTGTCCAACTGCATCAACGTCGTTGGCAAAGTAGTCTGCTGATCCTTCGATAAACCACATTGGAGCACTGTACAAAAACTCACCGCTATAGATCCGGGCAAACGGCTTCTGGTAAATAATATCGTACTGAAAAATGTGAACCAGTTCATGAAAGATCACTTCACGGAAATCTTTGAGAGATCCTGTAAATGGGATCACAACCCGCCGTTTGAAAATCTCAGCGAACCCACCAACTCCTTCGCTCAACTCATCCAAAATAATATTAGTGTCGCGAAAATCAGTATGGGATTGGTAAAGAATTAGAGGAGTTCGATTGGTAATTTGATGTTGAAAATCTGCGCTATGTTGCTCGTAGGCTTCTTCAGCAATGTCCGCCATGATCGGTACCAGGCGAGTCGCACTTTCGTAGTAGTAAATGTCAAAATGTTCGGTGCGGTGGATTTGCCAATCGTACTGTTGTCGAGTCACCTTGTTTTTACCAAAATATTGAGCTGAACCGAAATTTGCCATCCATAAAAGAACAATCGACACGATGAATAGNCGGTGGGAAGGCATAGGCCATACGNTATAGAACATGTTCATATTCTACATCTGGAGGTAGCGATTATCAAGCGAAAAGGCGGTTACTATCGCCACGGCAATCCCAATAGGATGGAGTGGAAAATCCAATCGCTATTGGGATATAATTGATTTTCTATTTGGCAGATGCAAATCTACTTTTCGAGGCTTAAACATACACTATGTCGGTCATGGCCGAAAGGCAAGAACAACTGGGACGAAGTCGAACTCGCGCACTTTCAGCAATCCTGATCTCTCTCATTGTTCACCTACTTATCATTAATATTATGGTCTTCATCCCTCAGAAAGTAATGGTAACACGGATTGATAAAATCGAAATCGACTGGTTTCGGGAGCAACCTAAACAGTGGTTACGAATCTCTAGAAACAAACCGCCACTGGTTCAACGGGTTCATAAACCAGACGAAAAACTGGCTAATGTGGCTAAATTGAAAATGGCCGAATCACCGAAGAACAAAATTATAGAAGTAGTAGAAGCCAAAGACCGGATCATTTTCAAAAATCGAGATCGGCAAAAAGCACCGTCCGCCGAAAAAATCCCTGACCTGATGACCGCAGCCAAACTTCGTGATGCTGAAGCCTCCAACTTGGAACACCTGCTGGCCAACCCGGGAGAAACAGGTGGTCGCGGCAAGGTGACGGGNCGAGATCGAATGCGGGGACAGCGTGATGGAATGGATCTCGTGGATTCCTTAGGTGACTCCGCCGAGGGGTTACTGGGAGGTGGCGGTAATCCTGGCATTGCGGATCCACTCGATATTATCAACTTTCTGAGTGAATTTGGCGGTCCGCAAAAAGTGGTCTTCTGCCTGGATGTTTCCGCTAGTATGAGTGTACCGGGGCTCGGTCGCCAAAAGATGGAACTCGCGACCAGTTCAATTAAGGATGCTATGCTGGCACTGGATGATGATGATCATTTTAATATTATCACCTTCTCGGCCACCGTCAACCAAATGGGAAAAGAGCTGATTCCCTGCTCGATGGATGAGGTCATGAAGGCCATGAGCTATCTGGACCGGTTCACACCACAACGGATTCAGGAAAATCTGGGAACAGACCTATTATCAGCGATCGAAAAAGGGCTAGATTTGGGGGCTTCCATTCTCATTGTTGTCACCGATGGATTACCTGCGGCGTCCAAAAATAGGACTGTTTTCGTCGAAACTGATCCTGACAAGATTCTGCAAGCAGTCAAAGCAAAAAACCAGAATCAAGCCAACCTATTTGTAGTTGGCTTAGAGATAGATCTACGTCGATCCCCACACGCTAAATTACTGGTTTCGTTGGCGAACCAAAACTACGGCAAAGCTAAATTTATCCAAACTGAACAAAAATCTCAGATAACTGAACGAGGATATAACGTCCCCAAGGCAGAGGGCACCAGCCTAGAAAACTAAGTGCCATGCCAATTAAACTAATTGCTAAAGTTGCCACTCATCCATTAGCTGATTCCCCAGTTGTTGTTATTTTATCTTGCGTGGCTGTCATTTGTGCCATGCTCTTGCTGGCAATTGGCCCTTCGGTCAGTCAACAGCAAAAGAGCCGCAAACAACCTCTCAAAATGTGGATTAGTCTGCAAAATGTGCGGGTCGGAATCAACGGTGTTAGCGTAGATGCAGATATCATTATCAAAAATAACAATCAGAAGCCGGTGACCCTTAACAGTATTATGCTCTACTTTACGGAAAATGCCGAAATCCATGCGCTGGATGTCACTGTCTATGGGGCAACACTCCCTGCTGAACTCAAGCCATACCAAGAACTGGATCTGGGCTTAAACAGCCTCGCTAACCGTCCATTGATGGAAGGGATCGAATCCGAAGCTTGGGCGCTTTGCGAAATCGACGGTCAGTCTTTGGAGTCACGACACACCCTGTTCACCATGTAGTCGATCGTTACCAGCCAAGTAGATTAAATTGATCCGTTCAGGTTGGATATCCACGTCCTTCCAAAAATAACCCCAAACAGTACACCTACCTAATTTATTTTCTGCTAAAATCGACAAGTCGTCGCCCTTTTGACCGAAGAACCGCTAGACTTTAGGTTGCGGTCCAACCANCAACATGCTCCATTTCCTTCAGCTAGAATGCCTCTGGTCCATTTCCACTCATCATCTAGTCAAACATAATCTTCTAGCCATACATCGTTTCTGCAGACGAGAGTATGATACTTCGCCATTGGAGAATGCGAATAATAGCCAGAGGGTAACATTCCCTAATTACCGGTACGACATTTTTGCTAGACGATGTGGTACCTGTCTAGCAAGCCTCGATGAATCAAGCACTTAATATCTAAAAACTGAAACGACGAATAACGAGTAGGAGTGATCTATGGGTCAAACTCAGGANAACAGTTCAAATAAATATTTTAATCGNTATGTCGCCTTACTTGCTATGGTGGGGGATCCAGAGTTTGTCGATTTCCTCCTGGCGGAGGCTCGGCCTCAAGTTGTGCAGATGGGATTTTGTGGCCCCTAGCTTACGCCCTTGGTAATACTGATTCGGGCAGTGGTTATCCAATGAGGTTGCCAGTTCGTGGTATCTACCAGGTCTTGGAATGGCAAAAGGGTTTTAATCAACAGGTCCATCGTCTGCGAGGAAAAGTTGTCGGTCACTTTTCGATGACAACAACTTGGAGAGNTCCAAAAGAAAAAACAGGGTTCTTTGAGTCTTACTATTACTTCTGGTCCACGAATCTGCTGGGTCCTAAACCCGTCGAGAAAATTGCCGACCTGGTACAAAAATCAGCCGATGGTCAGATGATCGTGGGAGACCGGTACGGATTTCCATGGGAGTGGGATGCAGTAATAATCCGCATTGGCGTCAGTTGCACAGAAAGATGGTTGAGATCGCCATTACCGAGTGCGATGTCGATGGATTCGTTTCACACTACAACTATAACCACGGTTGTGCCTGTGAGTATTGCAACCAAGCCTTTCGAGTTTACTTGAAGGATCGTTATTCATTTAGGGAGGTTCTCTCGCAATTCGGAATCGATGATGTCGCAGAGTGTCGCCTGGATGGGAAACTGGGTAAGGTCGNCGGTTGGATTGACACCGANAGTNNTCACCCGGTTAATTTACAGCTTGAAGCGATGCGTTTTTCTCAATTGTCCTGGAAGNATCATTATGATGAAGTATTCGTTAAAACCGGTCGAAAACTGAAACCGGATCTAATCCTGGGTTCATGGAATCATCTCAGGTTTGTCGGTCATCATGAACGCAACGTAATGCCGGAAGAACTNTGGGGTCGAGATGAAGACTTACTGTAGTACAGTTCTGGAGGGCAGTTTGGGACAGAGTTACCAAGGGAGATGCCGGTATTCGGATGCTGAACCTGAAATTTATATGGGAATTCTCAGCTCACAAACTTCCAGTCCTCGGCAGGTATGAAGGGACACGAACGCGAGCTAGTATCGCTGAAGGGTTAGCCTCCCCGGCNTGGGACTGTACTGCAATCGGAAAGATCCTGACGGCAGAAAAGCTTTTATCGATTATTTCCATTTCGCAGAAGAGTTTGAGGGCTATTTTCATCCGGTAAAAAGTCATGCTGAAGTGACCTTGGTTTTTCCACGTCAGTCGGTTTTGGCGGGTGATGACCGACCTGTTGAACGTTTCCGCCAAACGGGTCAGTTTCTGATGGACGAACATGTGTTATTTGATGTTTTGTCCGATCAGAAAATCTTAGCTAAACGGCGGAATTAGTATCGTTTGATTGTCCTGACTGAACCGGTAGCACTTAGTCAGGGTCAGACCGACCTACTGGCAGAATACGCCGCGCGNGGAAATCCAGTAATTGTTACGCCAGATAGCGTTGGTCCTGTGGATGGGAACATTCGACCGGATTGGTTCACGGAGCATGAAAAGATATTTTCTATCTCGCTGGATAACTGCTCTGAATTGTTGTCGTTGCTACGAGATGAAATCGATGGCGGGTTATCGCAGTTTGATACAATGTGGACCGTTCGTGTCAATGCGTACCAACAACCAGGACGGATTGTCNTCCATCTGGTANATTATNACCGCATCGAATCCGACGCCGATGGACCTGNCAATGAGTCTCCAATCGNTATCTNCAACATCGGTGTTAATCTGAGATTGAGCGATTATCATAAACAAGTTACAGGGGTCACTTTTTTATCGCCAGAACCACCGTATCGGGAAGATTTAACCTGGGATCAGGAGGAGATGCAATCGCAGGATCGACTGCGTTTTCAGATCAGATCCATGTTAGTTTATGGGATTGTCGTCATTGAACTGAGTGAATAATTACTCCGACTCAGAGGGGATTCAGAAATTATAAAATCGTCACTCTGGACTCGAACTTTGCAAACCTCTGCTTATACCTAGGCTCAATTTTTTTAAGGAGGAGAGATGTTTCTTCTTACATTTGATGTTGAAATCGCCTACGCACTGAATCCAAACTTGGAACCTGAAGAGAACTGGGAAATCTGGTTGGAAGAAACCTTGGTCAGCGTTGGGCAAATTACTCGCATCNTAAAATGGCATTAGGTACCCGNAACCTTCTTTATGGTTGGAAAANTCGTTAAAAGAGCAGNAAAGGANCTAGCANATTTATTGCAAGACGATCNACTGTTCGATATTTGGTCTCACACTACAGCCATATGGGAATTTTGAGTGACCACTCTGAGGTGCTCCAACAACTGGATCAAGAACTGGCACGAACATCAGAACTGATCCTGAAATATTTCGGCAAAGAGCCGTTCGGTTTTTGTGCCCCCGGAGGGTTTTACCGGGGACTGCAAGGTCACCCGAAACAACTCGGCATTCTATGGAACCACGGACACCGATTTATTCGTACCGACGGTGTCGGGCCGCCTGAGCAACCTATGCCGGCTCTTTTTACCCAGCCATATTGGCATATCCAGGATGGATTTCCCGAGTTGTTTGAAGTGCCAGCTAACGGATAGCATTGTAACTTATTTTTCAATACAGGCCATCAGAGTAATGGATGGAANCCAACACCCGGTTGNGCTGATGGAACAATTCTAGAAAAACTGCCAGCCATGGTAGATGAGGGTTTTCAGGGGCGAAGAAAGGAATTACAATACGCTATTGACCGTAATTTGATTTACGGGCCGGCGATGCATCCNTGGTCTGTATATCGCTTTGATCCGGAATTGGAGCACTTGGAGCCGTTAATTGAAATGGCACAAGGGAAAAATGTGCTGACTCTAAACGGTCGTCAATTGTATGATAAATACCGACAACCAGTCGCTTAACACAGAAACTGCGTTGGAAGCCAGCAGATGTCATGTTTTCTGGATATCGAGCTGAAAGTTGGTATTTACAACGTTACCCTCGACTCAACTCCCGCTTGTAGGATGAGGCTCGTGGCGCAAACGGCATTGATTTGTTTAATGATGGAGACCTTATCTCACCTTTGGTTCAAATTTGTCAACAAGGTAGACAGTCTGGCAAGGATAGATTATAATGAGACTATCTACCTGCAAAAAACAGTGGGATCGAGAAAGCGAACAATCCTACACTTCAACTTAATAGGNACAGGATAAACATGATCCTGACTATCGAAGAANAGCTACCNCGCGCATCTGGCGGTGGACGCAGTTTTACATTTTTGGGCCTGGTTACGATACTGTTAATTTCGACAGGTATTTTCGAGGTAAAGATTGCCGCACAAACCGTAAAAGAAAATCCTGTCTATCAGGGGCTACAGCCGGATCAATTCTTCACGAAATGGTTTGTCCTAGGCCCGATTGCGTTTCCTACTGAGGAAATAACTCCAGATCGAGCGGATGACCCAACTTCAGATGACAAACTCCGCATATCCTCCAAACAGTTCGAGGCCGATCNACCCTTTCCGATCACAGATCTTTCCNCAACCAAATCGACCCATCACATCGGTGACCAGGAATACCNGTGGCAATNCGTTGTTTCGGAGAATGAGATCCTAGATCTAAACCAGATCTACGGAAAAACGGAGTTTGCTGAAGCTTATGCCTGGACCGAAATTCACCTGCCAGAACCCAAAAAGGTTTTACTTAGTATCGGCAGCGATGATGGTATAAGAATCTGGCTCAACGGACAACTCGTCCACCAAAACTGGAGTGCCCGGCCAGTTTTGAAAGATCAGGATCTGGTACCTGTTACATTCAAGAAAGGTGAAAATCAACTACTGCTCAAAATTCAGAATATAAGATTAGATTGGGGATTTTGCTGCCGTGTACTCGGTCCTAAATCTCTACCGAGTAAATTGGTCGAGACTGCCGGGTTAGGAGATTTAGATACCCTTGAAATGCTGTTATCACACGGGGCAAATATTGATGCTACCTCCTATGGTCTGACGGCTTTGCATTACGCTAAGATCCGTGGACGAGAGCAGACCGTCACCTTCTTGCGAAAGAGAGGCGCCGATCTCAAAATCCAGATGCCCACCCAAGAGACGGTTGTGGATGCCTTTCTCGAGGAGATCATCAAAGACAATTCGCCCGGAGTCGCGGTTCTTATAGCCCAAAACGGTGAGATCCTTTACCAGAAAGGATTTGGATACGCCNACCTAGAAAATCAGATCCCGATTACGCCACAGACCAAGTTCCGTATCGGTTCTATTACCAAACAATTCATAGCATCCACCATCCTGAAACTGCAAGAAGACGGCTTGCTCAAAGTTACAGACCATCTCTCCAAGTTTCTACCGGACTACCCCCGCGGTGATGAGGTCACCCTTCATCATCTACTAACCCACACTTCAGGAATCCACAATTATACCAATCGACCAGAGTTTTCTTCGGTAGTAGAAACTTATACCGAAGCAGAAAAGATGATCGAGTTTTTCAAGGCAGATAGGTTTGACTTTGATCCGGGAGAGAAATGGTCTTATAGCAGCTCAGGTTATTTTCTACTGGGACATATCGTCGAAAAAGTCTCTGGCCAATCTCTGGGAGATTACCTCAAACACTATTTTTTCGATCCGACCGGCATGAAGAATACCGGAGTCCATAACTCAAAACAGACCCGCAACAATGAGGCCACCGGATATTCCTATACTGATGGTAGACCTGAGAAAGCAATCAACTGGGACATGTCTCGTGCGGGTGGAGCCGGAAACCTTTACTCGACGACTCAGGATCTTTATCGCTGGAATGAGGCGGTTTACAACGGTAAACTTCTAAGCCCGGATGCACTCAAATTAGCCTTCACACCGGTGAGAATCAACGATGGAAGTCAAGGAAATGCCCTCGGCGGTCAATACGGCTACGGCTGGATGTTGACGAAAAAACGTGGATTGAAAGAGATTGGGCACAGCGGGGGATTACCGGGGTGGAGTGCCTACCTGACCCGTTATCCCGAGCAAAACCTGACAATTACCATCCTGGCAAATGCTTTGCCACCGGCTCCGGATCTGGTTCCATCAACACTAGCAGACAGAATTGCCGATATCTACCTGTGGCAGCGAATGGAACCTCTGGAGTCCTTTGCTACGGACCAAAGTGTAGATATCAGTGACGACTATCTCGGTCAATACGACTACACGGGAGGAATAATGACCATCACTCAGGAAAGAGATCAACTGTTTGCTCAACTGACCGGGCAACCCAGGTTCGAGATTTTTCCCAAATCCGAAACAGAATTCTTCTGGAAAGTTGTCGATGCCCAAATCACTTTCGTCCGCAACAACAAAGGTGAGGTGACTCATGTTATCCATCATCAAGGTGGGCAAACCCTCAAAGCTCCCAAATTAATAAAGAAAGACGTTGCCCAGATAGATACAGCCATCTATAATGCTTACGTTGGAAAATACGATTATGGACATGGTGCTATCCTAACCGTAACCAAGGAAGGAGATCGGTTGCTAGCACAAATGACAGGCCAACCGAAGTTTGAAATTTTTCCGCGATCCGAGACAGAGTTTTTCTGGAAGATCGTCAACGCTCAGGTAACGTTTGTCAAAAACGATAAAGGCCAGGTTAGCAAGATAATACACCATCAGGCTGGAGCTGAAATCCAAGCCTCCAAAATCGAGTAAGACTTGGGATTAACATCACAGATAACTTTTCTTGCGAGATTTCTCATCGCTAAAAAAGCACTGCTTGCAAACCTTGCTCAAGCAGGTCGCCTGGGTCCA
This sequence comes from Candidatus Poribacteria bacterium, assembly GCA_002699335.1. The sequence continues at coordinate 18,189 of PACG01000064.1, read as the reverse complement.
AAACCGAAACTATCGAGCATATTTATCGCACCGGAAAAGGCGACTGAGAGAATTGGCTCAAGAGCCATAACTCTCGTTTGTTGCAGGGTTAAGGAGAAAGAACTTGTGGAAATTGCATTAAATTCTATCTCTTCTTTTGAACAATATACAAAAGAACCCAGATCGATGAATCTTCTGATTCGTGAGATAGAAGAAAAATATTACACAAAAGAACAGGCCTAACCAGCTGTTGCCGTTGACAGCGGGGCCGTAGCTTTATCAATGCTTTTGGTGGTGCGGTGTGTTTTGGTTTTTCGGACGGTTTTCGGTAAACTTCTGTTGCAACTGAACTTAGATGTTAGGTGTCAAACTCATGTTCAATTTCTTAGACCTGTCATCATGTTGCCGGCCGGTTCGTTCGCACTGGGTGTTTGATCGGTCGATCCGGCCCAATTGGAGGAAAAAGTATTGGGACCAAATAAATGGATTCCGCATTTGCTGGCGACAGGGTTAGCGCTCGGCCTAGCTGATTTCTGTGTCAAGTTAGCTGCCAAAAGGGTGTCTAACAGCACCGGCTTTCTGCTTTTTGGAATCTGTACCTTTGCCTTTTCCTCGAGCTGGTTTCTCTGGCAACGCTTCCACCGCGTTGAGCAACTGGTAACACCGACAGGCATTGTTCTTGGCACTGCCGCCGGTATCGGCTTCAGCTTGGTGACCTTGGGATTGTACGCCAGTTTTGGCGCCGGTGCACCTATTTCAGTCGCTTCGCCCGTGATTCGTGTCTGTGGTCTGCTGATTGCCAGTTTCCTCGGATTAATGATTTTACGGGAACCGATGTCGTGGCGCTATATACTGGGAATGCTGTTGGCCGTTAGTGGTATTTTTCTGATTGTGACGAGCTGACTTTACCAAACACAAACGTGATCAAACAATTAAAGACGCCCTTGGAGGAGATTCAGCCATATGGATCGAGAATTGTTTCGTCAACGGCTACTTGAAGACCTGGGCGGGGAGTGGCCAACATTTACAGATCTGAATGTGCAACTAACAGAAATCATCGATGGTGACGGTTACACTATTGAGTCACTCCGCTACCAATCAGAGCCTGGCAATTGGGTGCCAGCATACCTGCTGATTCCAAGTGGGGTATCGGCTCAGCGGCCAGCCCCGGGGATTGCCGTTTGGCACCAGCACGCCGGACAGTACCATCTGGGAAAGAGCGAACCAGCGGGGTTGGATGGCAATCCCATGCACCATACCGGTGTTGCGCTAGCCCGAGAAGGGTATGTGGTTATCTGCCCCGACGCACTCTGTTTTGAAGAACGACAAGACCAAAAATTGAAGGGCAGCGACTACGAACGGTTTGAATTTCTGAAGTATGTGGTCAATGGTAAGTGTCTGGCTTGGAAAAATATCCTGGATATGAAACGGGCGGTAGATCTACTTTGTCAACGCCCAGAAGTACTAGCGGATAAATTGGGTTGCTACGGCCACTCGATGGGATCAACCCACACCTGGCTAGTTGGCCCCTGGGAAGAGCGGTTGAGGTGTTTGGTCGGAAATTGCTGTTTGCCAACCTACAAGGCCGTTCATCGTCACCGTCTACTCCACTGTTTCCCTAATTTTGTACCTGGACTTGACGCTTACGGCGATACCCCGGACATTGCAACCTTAATCGCTCCTCGTCCACTCCATCTCAATTTTGGCGAGTTGGACGGCGGCAGCCCAATTGAAGAGGTGAAACAGGGCTTAGATGTGATTGATGAGGCTTATGCTCAGCAGAATGCGTCTGACAATTTTTCTTACTATATCGAGGCGGGATCCGGGCATATTCTGTCAAACGAGATGTGGGAGCGAACCAAAGCCTGGTTTGGCCAACACCTTTCATCTGATGAGTAATTTGGGCAGTGAGTATTATATAAACCTTCTCTTAAAGCACTCAACTTTAGCCTAATTATCAAACGGAACCTTGAGTTTTAACAGAACCACAATAAAGGGCTTTATCATAAGTCCTCCATTGAACGACATGCTCCGACCGCTAGCTCGGTGATTGTTCAATGTCGCGTGACATATACGTAGTAGGCATTTGTCACGCGTTTTCCGTCCTTGTCGGTAAACCAGGCCTCAAGCCTGGTCTTGCCTGCCTCCAGTTTTGTTCTGAACTTGACGGCAAGCACTTCTCCGTTCTCATTCAAAATATAGTCGACTGATGGCTCGGCTTTAGCGGGTAGAGTTTTCCGCTGCTGAAAAGATCCGATTTGGCATAGTGCGGAAACGACTGGAAGCTCGCGGCTATGGTTATAAGTCACGGCATATTCGTTGCGATTATAAGGAAAGTTCTTCAGATCTTCAGGTACGGGAATGGTGCCTCTAATCGGCGCGTTTGCCTCTACCGGGTAACGCCTCAGCTCAAACTCATATTCACCATCGCATTCCACGATCAGGTCCCAGTGACCTGTTGCAGGGCAGCCCTCGAGGACCTGATCATGATTCCATAAGTGGTCGATGTCATGACCTGTCAACTTGCAGGGATTCTCCTTGTGTGAACCGATAATGGTTTCTTTACCCCCGCATGGATCAGCCTCTCCTACTCCGTCCCACCACCTGTCGTAAACCGCACGTAATCTGGCGACCACTTCCGGATTGTTCTTGATGACGTTGTGTTGTTGTGCCGGGTCTTTCTTGATCTGATTCAGCACATTATTATTTAACAGCCGCCATTCGTCGGTCATCAGAGCCGTCCGGAACCATTTCTCCGGTTTTGTTTTGGGCCACTGATTCTGCACGAAAATCGTTCGGTTCGGCCAGTTTTCCGTATCGTCCTTCAGTAGAGGTACGAGGCTATCACCGTCCAGTAGAGGCCCCTCTTTCCGCTCCAGCCCACACAGATCCATCAAGGTCGGAAGAACATCGATACCGCAGGTAATACGGTCGATCTTGCGTCCGCCTTCCAGGCCACCGTTCGCCCAACGGATGAAAAATGGCACCCGGTGTCCGCCGTCCCATTCGCTTCCTTTGTGGCCGCGCATACCGGCATTGTACTTTCGGCCGCCGATGACCGAACCGTTGTCGGTAATGAAGATCAAAATTGTGTCCTTATCGATATCCAGTTCGACAAGTTTTCGTCGTAGCCGCCCGATGTTGTCATCGATGTTGGTAATCATGGCGTAAAAAGCGCGTATGGATGGGTCCTCCTCACTACGATATGTATCCAGGTACTTCTTCGGTGCTACAAACGGCAGGTGCGGAGCGTTAGTCGGAACACAGCAGAAGAAGGGGCGGTTCTTATTCTGCTCTATAAACTTCATGGCTTGAGAGAACCAGACGTCAGTGCAAAATCCCTCATGCTTCTCCCACATTCCATTTCTCATGAAAGTGTCGTCAAAATAGTCATTAGCCCAGTAATCCGGCGTATTGCCAACTCCTCCACCACCACTCATCAGTACATCTTCAAAACCGCGATCTTGGGGACGGAAAGGATAGTTGTCACCCAGATGCCACTTGCCGAAAAAACCGGTGCGGTATCCGTTTGCTTTGAAGACGTCGGCCATCGTGATTTCTCCTTGTTTCATGCGGGATGTCTTGCCGACTGTGCACCAAACACCGGTGCGCATAGGGTAACGCCCCGTCATCAGCATAGCGCGGGAGGGGGCACAGCAGGTCATAACATGAAAGTCCGTGAAACTCACACTCTCAGAGGCCAGGTTATCCATATACGGGGTCTTGATAAAACGGTTGCCGTGGCAATGCAAGTCCCCGTATCCCTGGTCATCTGTAAGAACAAAGACAACATTGGGTTTTTTGGCTGGAGTCGCCGAGGTTGCTGAACCCGGGGGCAACCCCGGAGCTGCGGAACCCAATTCCATACCTTTTAGATAATTACGTTGTGTTGTCATCGTTCTTATAATTTTCTNGCTCTTTTAGATAAATAATAGACTCGATCCTGAGTAAGATCACAGGATGTACTGCACGTGGTACCCCTGATGGCCAGGGCGCAGCAGAATCGTCAGCAGGGAACACCCATCGGTGAAAGGACAAGACGCAATAAGGTGTCAAACTTTGGTTGGGCCACCTTGAGGAGGCGGAGATAAGAAAGGAGTGTTCCCCGTGCTTGAGAGTNGGTCGCTACAAATGTCGCGAATCTGGTTAATCGTTGTTTCGCTTGATCCTAGCCCAGATCGTCGTCATGCGCTCTTGTGGCGAAACTGACATGCTCTGGACGTCCTTTCCACCCACAATGAAGTCCCTTGTACTTTGCAATTACTCCTAGAGGAACCTAAGCCAACACGACCTCCTGGAATTTTACCAAACTTATGACGAACCCGTTCTTTGACCTTATTGCTTTCTTCACCGCCAATTAAGATGCCTTCTCCATTCTTGATCTCCAGTCGAATTTCAAACCATTTTAAGGGCGGANATTTAGNTACACAACCCACTTCTCGAAGCGCACGGCCCTTTTGTTGGTTTTCATCCCAATATTATCAAAAGNCCATTTTTAGCGACCGCCAACGAAAACACCACCTAAATAGGTAGTTCACGGCTTTACCATCATTACCAAAAACAATGAAGATGTTCTACCACGGGCCAGTACCAAGATCGTAGNTCTTGACTGAAATATATTCCACTCTAGCTATATCTACGCCTTCATTCTTCTTGAGCAGTACAATGGCTTCTTTAGCCTCTTTGGTACTGTGGTCTTCGCCCTTTTTGATTTTCCATTCGCNGGTTATCACTTCCCACGCTTTATCATCTTCGAAGGTGTAGTGGCGCTCACCTGACCACGCATTCGCTAAAAACACTAATAGCAGGAAAAACGTTACTGCGCTTGAAAAAAAAATTGTCTCATCTCAACACTCCTTTATCTGCAATTAAGGTTAACTTCTCACTAGTTAGCCTTGATCTGGTCTAATTTTCCATGAAGGGCTCATGCAAATTGGAGTAATCCAAGTGTGAGCACCTGATCTTTAACTTTGCTCTTGAACCACTGTTTGGGAGGATGATTAGATAGCATAGAAGTNGCTAAGGCCAAAAATGAAGGTCTAAATTTGCCTTTATTTTAATTTAGTTGTAAATAACTGCTAAGGGACTTCCCGGTGCTGGCTAACTGGCACAATCACCACGTCTGAACAATTTCTTACACCGGTTGGCAACACGACAATCCGGAACGGATTCTCTGTATATCTATATCGGTGACTTCGAACCTGGGATTGGGCCATCAATCGTATTGGTCCAAAGATGAATCGCTCTAACGGTGTGTTTTCAAGCCTAACCGCCTCGAAGGTAACTAAAAGGTAAAATACGACGGTAACTGGGAGTCCCGTTTGCGGTCTTGGTGTTGGCTATCAAGTCGTTTGACACGCTTAATGTCTTCTGACGATGACGNCTTAACAGGCGCGGGNGGCACAAGGAGAGCAGNCTACGCCAGCCCGGCGCCTNTCGTCCAACTTCCTCGGCTTGGCGAGCGCAACAGAAAACGACCATTAAGAGCGCTTCACCGAGATNAGGCAAGATCGAAGAGATCGAGATTCATGACCTTGGCCCACGCGGCCACGAAGTCACGCACAAACGCCTGCTGCGAGTCGTCACAGGCGTAGACTTCCGCAATCGCTCGGAGCTGGGAGTTCGAACCGAAGATGAGGTCNACGCTGGTGCCGGTCCATTTGGGCTCGCCCGTGGCGCGATCGCGTCCCTCGAATACGTGCTCGGATGTGGAGGACGCCTGCCATTCCGTGTTCATGTCGAGCAGGTTCACGAAGAAATCGTGGGTCAATGTCTCGGGCTGTTTGGTGAAAACGCCGAGTTCCGAGCGACCGACGTTTGCATTCAGGACGCGCATGCCGCCGATCAGAACCGTCATCTCAGGAGCAGTCAGCGTGAGCATNTGCGCCCGGTCCACCAGCAGTTCCTCCGCCGACCTCTGGTGTCCATTTCCGAGGTAGTTGCGAAACCCGTCGGCGGTCGGTTCGAGCACAGCAAATGAGTCTACGTCGGTTTGCTCCTGCAATGCGTCCGCGCGTCCCGGTGCGAAGGGAACCTGTACGTTGGCCCCGGCGTTCCTCGCAGCTTGCTCGACGGCTGCGCACCCGCCTAGAACGATGACGTCAGCGAGCGATACCATCTTCCCGTCGGACTGCAAGCTGTTGAAGTCTTTCTGGACCTCTTCCAGGGTCTGCAGCACCGTCCCCAACTCGGCTGGATTGTTGACTTCCCAATACTTCTGTGGCGCGAGGCGAATNCGCGCCCCGTTTGCCCCACCGCGCTTGTCGGTGCCGCGGAATGTTGCCGCCGACGCCCAGGCGGTCGAGACCAGTTGGGCAATGGACAGTCCTGATTCGAGAATCTTGCCCTTGATAACAGCGATGTCTTGCTCCCCAATCAATTCATGAGTGACGTCGGGGACGGGGTCTTGCCACAACTGCGGCTCCGCAGGAACCAACGGGCCGAGACACCGTGTNCGGGGCCCCATGTCGCGGTGGGTCAGCTTATACCACGCCCTAGAGAAGGCGTCTGCGAACTCCCCCGGGTTCTCGTGGAACCGCTTCGAAATCGGCGCGTAGATCGGATCCTCCTTCAGTGAGAGGTCCGTCGTGAGCATTGTGGGGGCGTGCGTCTTCGAGGGATCATGAGCATCCGGCACGGTGCCCGCTGCAGATGCATCCGTGGGTTTCCACTGCCACGCACCGGCAGGGCTCTTCACCAACTCCCACTCGTAGCCAAACAGGTTGTCGAAGAAGTTGTTGTCCCACTTCGCCGGCGCGGTGGTCCAGGCGCCCTCCAACCCGCTGCCAATCTGATCGCCGGCTTTGCCGCTGCCATAGCTGCTCTTCCAGCCAAGGCCTTGCTCCTCGATGTTGGCCCCCTCGGGTTCGGGACCTTTGTAATCTTCCTCGGCAGCACCATGGGTTTTGCCGAAAGTGTGTCCGCCGGCAATGAGCGCAACCGTTTCTTCGTCGTTCATCGCCATACGTTTGAACGTCTCNCGAATGTCCCTAGCNGCAGCAAGCGGATCCGGATTACCGTTCGGTCCCTGTGGATTGACGTAGATCAGGCCCATCTGAACGGCGCCGAGGGGATTCTCCAGTTCCCTGTCGCCGCTGTAGCGCTCGTCTCCGAGCCACGTGGTCTCCGGCCCCCAGTAGATGTCCTCTTCGGGCTCCCAGACGTCCTCACGCCCGCCAGCAAAACCGAGCGTTTTGAATCCCATCGACTCCAGGGCACAGTTCCCGGTGAAGATTATCAGGTCCGCCCACGATACTTTCCGNCCGTATTTCTGCTTGACCGGCCAGAGCAACCGGAGCGCCTTATCGAGGTTCACGTTGTCGGGCCAACTGTTGAGGGGAGCAAAGCGAAGTGTGCCGGAGGCTCCGCCGCCGCGGCCGTCGCCGATACGGTACGTGCCTGCGCTGTGCCACGCCATCCGAATGAAGAGCGGACCATAGTGGCCATAGTCGGCAGGCCACCAATCCTGCGACGTCGTCATCACCGTCTGGATGTCCTGCTGCAGGGCATCCAGATCAAGTTTCTTGAATTCCTCAGCGTAGTTGAACTCCTTACCCATTGGATCTGATAGGAGAGAGTTCTGGTGAAGAATCTTCAGGTTCAACTGATTTGGCCACCAGTGTTGGTTCGCTGTTGCCCCAATCGCCGTGTGTCGGTGAGCCCCGCCCAAAACCGGGCACTTACTTGTGCTTTCCATGTTATCTCCTAATCGTGTTCTGTTATTTTTTCCCAACTTGTTCGATANACAAGNATATATGAATCCTTGGAAANTGATGGTGCATACGCCGTGAATTCCCCGAATAATGCCAACTCGACCTCATCAATCAAACTCAAATGNTAATCGGGATCNTTCAATGCCCAATTGATATTCAGGNCATGGTATATCCCGCAACGCCTTCGAAAACCGGATGAGATAGGGCCGAAGATGATCTGCCTCGAAAAAACTGGACATATTGCTTAGCAAGTTTTCGGCGCACAAGCATTTCTGGACTTGAGTCCTACAAAGCCTTATATCTGTTTCTGATAATAATTGTCCATCTGACAATGACTCCGGGAAACCCCATTATTAGTAACGATTCCTATCATTGCCTTGGGTAGTATACTAAAGCCAAGAAATAAAAGTCAAACAAATGTCAGGCTTTATTTCTGGTCGACTCGATTTTTCTGACAAGAAACACAACTGCCGTGGAAGTCGAGTTGATAGTGAGAGATATGAAAGTCGGTCTCCCAATTAAAATGAGACTCCAAATTGCCGAGTTCCGACTTAGGAATGTCCTCGATACNGTCGCAGTGCTGNCAGAATAGGTGGTAGTGGTCCTGAATATNGGCATCGTAACGGCAAAGGCCTCTATGCTCGAACTTTTTAATCAGCACCAGTTGCTCCAATACATCCAGGTTTCGGTAGACGGTCCCCAAGCTGATTTGCGGCAGGTAACGGCGAACAGCAGCGTAGATCTCCCTGGCGGTCAGGTGATGGCCTGCCTGCTGTAGCTCATTTAAGATGGCTTGACGTTGTTGGGTTAGTCGGTAACCACGACTATTTAATTGGGAGTGGAATCCTTTTTTCACCAGCATTGTTCTCCGTTAAGGCAAATTATAAAACAAATTGACTAATATCGCAAGTTGGAGATTGGCAACCAAATCCCTTGGCATTGGCGACTNAGGGTACGTTGGAAGTGTTCGTCTNGACCTAAAACATCGACACTAATTTGCTTATGGTTTAGAACAGCCAGTACCTGTTGGGTCGAGGCCTCGCCGGTCGCGTATTCATCGGTGACAAGTATAAAGCGNCGAGCGGCTTGTGGTCGGAACCGTACCTCATTGGCGGCTTGGATTAAGGCGTCCTTGGCTTTTTCACTGCCTCGGCAGCGAATCTTTTTCAATACTTTTTTGATTTTGAGGATAGACCTGGTCTGAGCTGTGATTTCAAAATCCCAGCCAACGATAGAAAAGCCCTGATGATCTCGAAAAGCCACTATTCCCACCGTGAAGTCAATTCCGTTTTCTGCCAGTAGGTCTGTCATTTGGGTTAGATGTAATCTCACCGATTCGATGTCGTTTTTCATGCTCTGGCTAGCGTCGATGATAAAGACTAGATCCAGTTTTTGTTTCGATGTCGTTGTGACTATATGGCGCCCAATTTTGGCTAGGACCAGATCGGAGGGCGTCATCAGCGGCAGGCTTGCCGGCCGTGTCCGGATGGACAGTAGNGNGAGTTTTCGTTTGACAGATCGAACAATAGGTCTAACTCGACGGATCTCAACTGCAGCCTTCTGCTGCTCTCCGGCCTGTGTTATAGATCCGGTGGTCGTGTCGGTAGTACCGAGTGGAATATCTGACACCGTCAATGGTGTCGAATTCGGGGTTAGACTTAGTAAAGGCTGAAACTGCTGAGGCTTAACGGTTGGAGGTGGAACGGGCGCAGAAGTTAACATTGGTGTCGAAGAATTGGGCAAGGTCAACTTCAACTGTCGAACCGGTGTTACCCTTCGCCGACGGATTGAACTTCGCTCCTGTGACCTGGGGAGCAGATCTGCTTCAATCAGATTCCGGTCTACGATCCTGTTGATCGGTTGGTAGATCAAGGCTAAAATTGAGAATAGAAGCAGGTGAATCAGGATCGATCCAAGAAGCGGTCGATGCACAGCTGAACTCAAAATCCGGTCTTTGGCCTCCGTTCAATATGGTAACAAAGCTTGTCGGTTTAAACCGAGGTCAATCGAGAGCATCGGGTCTCAGCCAGCACTATTTTCGGGATGACCTGCTGCTAACTGGCCTTTGGCATTTTAAGGTTAGTACACCTGAAGCGTGGAAGATGTAAAACGCCGAGTGGGCCGGCGACTCCTGAACCGATTAAAGGTGCCAGTTGAAACCCCTTTTCCAATCAAGATCGAATAGAAGACCTTAAACTAATCAAACGTTAATAGCCTACACTAAATCTAGCGATTTCGTAAAGTGTTTTTTTATGCTTTAACCTTAGACCAAACTGCTTAGGTCACTTGATTTTTATCTGTCCAAATGCTACAATGTTCAGCCAATTAATGCAATTTTTCATCAAATGGAGGCGGAAATTTACCGTCGTCAAGAGTCAGTGATAAAGGCAGTTCCAGGGAGCTAACGATGAAACGCGGATTTGATCTGATGTGGGGAATCTTATTGTGTTGCTTAGTAATCGCCATCGGAGCCCGNAAGGGTTTGGCAATCGGATACCTCAAGTTTGAGCAAGAGTTTGGCGGCAAGGGAAGCACCAACGGTCGGTTTAGTGATAAAATCCATCTTACGTTCAGCTATGATGGGGAAATATATGTAAGTGACACCACGCACAAGTGTATCTANCTGCTAACTACTGGTGGAGAATATAAGTCGCAGATCTCCAATACCACTCTGGATGGAAGTGTCATTCTAACTAATCCAAACAATATTGCGGTCGACCGAGAAAAAAATATCTATGTCGCTGACACCGCACTGCATCACATTGCTGAAACCGATAATCCAAAAATCTACCGTTATGCACCTTGCGTCCACAAATTCACGCCCGACGGGACTTTCCTGATCACCTATTACATTACTAATGTAGATTCTAAATCCTATAAATTGGCCCCCTCACCGGTTAGCTTGATGGTTGATAACGAAGGCAAATCCGCCTTTGCTATCAAACTGAGTGGTTCTAATCGTGAGTTGCGGATTGATGTTGACCATCTAGGCCAACTCTATGTGTTGGATCCATACAAAGGCAAATCGACCATACCAAGTGCCTTCATTCATAAATTCTCGATTGATGGGGAAAAGATTCTCTCTTTTGCCAGCTATGGTCGAGGCAACGGTGAACTGGATAAAGAGGCCTCTGACCTGGCATTGGACAATGACGGCAATGTGCTGATTGCCGATACTAATAACCATCGAGTGGTTAAGTTTGATCCCGACGGTAATTTTTTGTTGAATATGGGTAGCGGTCGCCGAGGGCGGGGTAATAGCGAATTTACTAAACCGCTGACTTTAGCCGTCTTAGCTGATGGCACAGTGCTGGTCAAAGATGCCAGTCAGTTTAAGCGGCACCTGGGGGGGATTCCCGCTGGCGGTGCTTTGACGTTGGTTTCACCGGCCGGAGTTGGATTAGCAGATCTACTCTCAGATCCACTGCATCCCGAAAGAAACTTACTTGGTCGAAACACTATCTTTCCAGACTTACCTTTGAACGATATCGCTGGTAGTGACCTATTAGATCGCCGGTTGCGATTACTGGAAGAGTCCGAATATCTACGGCTTTATGAAACTACCATGTTAGCCGACGAAGCAGAAAATAAAGCTGAAGCCGCAGAAGACCTAAAGGCAGCGGCCGTTCGGGCGACGATTTATCATCGCATTATCGGCCGGGTTCAGAAGTTTGATAGCTACGGTAACTACAAAGGACGCACCATTTACCAGGTTAACAAACAGAGCGAAAAGCACCACGACCTATCATTTCTAGATCTGGATCCAATGGGACATCTTTACATGAGAGATCGCAGTGAACTGACCATCCGAAAATATGCCATTGAAGGATTTACCATTAAACCATCGCAAATGAGTGCTGTCTATAAAGCCAATGTCAATACTTACGATAACGAATACATCGAAGACTACGAGGATTTAGATCTGAGACCCGACCTGAAGCACAATTCTAGCCAGTTTCGGAGTGGGGCTAATCTGTTCTGGAACTACGATCTATCAGAACGACTCAACTTTATGCTGGCGGATGCCGCCACTTACAGTGAACAGGACTCCCTCTACTATATTCCGACGCGAGCAGAAGATGCTACCGATTTCAACTCCCACTCCTGGGATAATAATTTGGTAACTAACCTTAAGTTTATTACCAATCCCAATCCTTATAATTATAAGGAATTGAACCTCTATGCTGAACGAAAAGATGGATATACCTACAAGTTGGACAAAGGTGCCTATCCTGAACTCAACCGGCAAAANAACGAGGATGATGGCGTTGTACGTTCCATCTCGATGGGTGGAAATTGGGATATTTTCAAGAATGTCAACCTGTGGGTACAATACAGCGATTTCAACCCGGCCTGGAATAGCCACAACATGACCCGCCGCTACTACGATGCATCGGGTGACCCATACATGGTTTTTGCTAGTAAAAACAAATCTAGAACCTGGACCAGCGAATTAACCATCAAGTTCTAGCCCCAACTACACTATTCTGTCCGCCACCAATATTTGATTGCTTCTTTTCCTTCCAGGTAAACCCGGCTGATTTCGNAGATACCGCCGAGCTGATATTTTTCTGGCACACTGGTGTTATCTTTGCCGACGCATACTTTGTAGATCTCAGGCAACAGGTCGTATTCTCCCCGCCACGGTGTTTTCGGCACCCGTTCTAGATAAGGATAACGCCACCCCTCAATCCCCGGATTTGTCACCAGANCTAGAAGTGTTTTCGGGTATTGGTTTGTGTGTTTGTGATACTTTTGAATCGCTTCAGCGATAACTTCAACATCGACATCTGCCTGAGAAACCCATCGGTTTTCCAACCAGGGAGGGACACACAGCACGGCAAAGACAGCGGTGATGGCAACCAAGATCAAGAACTGAACTAGCGTCATGCCCGCTTCAGTCCGAGTTCCGGCCTTACTCAAGATTGGAATCCATGTTTGACCTTTCATGATTTGATTTTAGCCAATCGACAAAATAGGTGTCAAGCTGTCAGTTGATTTGCTAACCGGTAGTTGCCGATATTTTAGATAGTTACATCTGCGACTGGCTCCAAGTCTGATGCCAATCACAACGTTGAATCCAGTCCTCCATCTCCAAGCGGATGCCAACCGGTAGATCCGGCTCAGTTAAAATCTGTCGGAACTGTTGTCTGGAAAAATCGAACTCCTGNAGCCGATAAGCACTCTCACCTATCAACCGTTGCGCCTCTCGCCGAAGCGAGGGAGCTAAGCCCTCGGTAGTCGAACGGTTCCCAAGTGCCGAAGAGAGGTATTGGATCGCTTTCTCCAGCGATTGCTCGAAGGAGAGTTTTCGACCAATCAGGTAATCGGGTAAAGCCCATTCTGGATTTTCGGCTCGAACCTCGTGCAATAGCGTCATCCGTAGCCGATCCGGAATATCGCCGATCAAAATTTGCCGTAACTTGGAGGGGTTCGATGTTTTTTCCAGGCAGTGGATCTTGGCTTTTGATTCGCGTTCCAGTGTTTCAGTTGCCTTTGTCTCTACTACCTCTTGGTAATAGGATTTTGCCATCTCTAATTCTCCCTGATACCAATGGATATTTCCGAGTAAATTCTGGGCTTCTGCCACACGTACTAGCGTGGATTTCGGATCCGAAACAATCTGGTTAGCGAACTCTTTAGCTCGAGACAACTTCGACTGGCGATAAGTGGCTAGCATCAGCCCCCGTAAATGGGATGGATGATCCGGAACGTACTCGTAGATCTGTTGAAACAGTTGCTCCGCTCGAACATAGTTAGACTGTCGGTAGGCGGCCCAAGCCAGATCTGATAATTCAGCTACTTCGTGTGCACAGGTTTTCTGGAATACACTGGGGCGTTGGAAACGATGGTTAGCAATCTTTAAGTCTTGAGCTGTCAAGCTGACGGTATCCAGAAACGAGTGCCACTCCCGATCCAGGGCAGCTAAATCTCGGTCATAGACAGCTTGGAAATCACCTCGGCGAAAAACCTGTTTCATTTTTTCAATTCCATACTGATCGACCAAATAGCGAACGAAAGAACCTGCCAAAGTATAGCTTTTTACACCCGGCCTCAGCCAAAATCCAAACCCCATAATTTGCTGGATCGACGGTGCCAGGCCGAGGTCTCGCATGGCNCGACTCCATTGATGGGCTGTCAATTTCCCTTCATCCCATTCAGCGGCAACGGCAATTCCTTCGTGCAAACCAAGTTTAGGACTGATCTTCAAGACCGGTTGCCAATCGGTTGTAAACACATGTGCCATCTCGTGTTTTAGTACCGGGTGCGGAAAGGTATCATAGTTGATATGAAACCCATGTCCCCATGGATCTTCGATCGCCGTGTATCTGGCNCCCATCAACCGTTTTTTCTGATNTGCGTTAGTGTAGATATAAGATCTAATTTTTTTCTTGGGTTGAGTTTGCAGGTAGCTGGTTAGCTGCGCATAACGAAATTCGTGGTCGGTGATGATCGCGTCGATCTCTCGCTCTACAATTGAGTCTGTTTGGTAAAAGATCAGGAAATGGTCGGTTTCCCTTTTTCCACCCAGCTTTTTCTCGATGTAGCTTCGAGTTGGCCGAATAGCGAGGTNACCCCGAAACTGATAAATTANCAGAAAGATTGATACAAGACCGATCAACAACGCAACTGTTTTCCGTTTTCTCCTTTCAGTTGGTTGACGACTTTGTAATTTCACCGTCAAATGGGCTGAGCAGAGAAAAATCAGGCTGAGTGTAATAGTCGTACNTCGCGCCCAAAGTAAACTGCTGGTAATGGAGATCTTTTCGTCGTAGATCGGTCCGGGAAAGTAGCCAAAGGTCGCGTGATAGGCGAAAACAGGTGGATCAAAAATGATGTTCCACAGCAATAATGAATAGCTAACNACGAGGTANCCCAGATACTTCAAGTAGGCGTAGCGACGAAATTGAACACCAAAGAACAGTCCAGCAGAAACACTGTGCAGACAACTAATCAGTGGTAACAAGATAAAAAAGAGAAGTCCTTCGCCAAAATCACAATTTTTGATCCGTAGCGCGTTCAGCGTGATTATAAACAGTGGAATCAGCAGAAGAATCGAGCTAAGTCCAAAGGATCGTCCAAATAGAACCCACAACTGAGGCCACTGATACCCTTTCACCTGACGAATCGTTAAGTAGGGAGCGACAAAAGAGATCACCAATGCCAAAATGGCACAAAACTCGAACCCCAGTAGATTGGTCAGCGACAGATTGGCAAGAACAAGCCCCAAAACTGCGAAACAGGCTAAGCTAATTCGATAACCGAGCGTATTGAAATGCATCNATATTACCGTTGTATTTCACGGCTCACAGCTAAAGCGAGCCAATGGATTTCAACCTACATTTTAACAAAACTGGCCTTTGGTATCAATCTTGCGCCAGTCGTTAGTACAGAAAAACGCCTAATAGCGTCCTCGACGCTGGTTGGGGACGAGTAATAATCCGATCCAGGAGTTACAAAATGAGATTAGACAAATTAACTATTAAGGCACAAGAAGCCGTCCAATCAGCACAAAATCTAGCGGAGGAACGCCAAAGCCCCGACTTTTCACCCGACCATTTGCTGTCCGCTTTAATTACACAAGAAGACGGTACCGTTAGACCAATTCTGCAAAAACTCGGTTTAGAGGTACAGTCAATCCAAAATGCCATAGATGACGTTCTGGATCAGTCACCCAAAGTGGAAGGTCTGGCTAGAGAGACCTATCCTTCCAACGGATTAAAACGGGTTCTTGATCTGGCCCTGAAGGCCGCGACTAAACTCAAAGATGAATACGTTAGTACCGAACATTTGCTGATCGGGTTAGTGGAGGAAAACGTCAGCCAATCNGCTAAGATCTTAAAAGAGCAAGGGGTGACCANAGAACAGATTCTTAAGGCATTGGAATCAATTCGCGGTGGCCAACGTGTCACTGATCCCAATGCTGAAGATCGATACCAAGCTTTATCCCGTTTTGGCCGGGACCTGACGCAAGATGCGATTGCCGGTAAGCTAGACCCGGTAATCGGTCGAGATGACGAGATTCGTCGAGTCATGCAGGTGCTATCTCGCCGCCGAAAAAATAATCCGGTCTTAATTGGCGAACCGGGTGTTGGGAAAACCGCCATTGCCGAAGGGTTAGCCCAACGCATTATCAATGGAGACGTTCCGGAGACCCTAAAGCAGAAACAGCTAATCGTTCTGGATCTAGGAGCGATGTTAGCCGGTGCTAAGTATCGTGGCGAGTTCGAGGATCGACTAAAGGCGGTCTTGAAAGAGATCGAACAAGCGGAAGGCGAAGTGATCATCTTCATCGACGAACTGCACACCATCGTTGGGGCCGGAGCCGCAGAGGGAGCCGTTGACGCCTCTAATATGTTGAAGCCAGCTTTGGCTCGCGGAGAATTGCGTTGTATTGGTGCAACAACCTTAGACGAGTACAGAAAGCGTATCGAAAAGGATGCTGCGCTGGAACGTCGGTTTCAACCAGTGATGGTCCATGAACCCACAGTTGAAGATACTATCGCTATCCTGCGAGGTTTAAAAGAGCGCTACGAAGCCCACCACGGTGTACAGATCACAGACAATGCTATTATCGCAGCCGCTACCTTCTCTAACCGCTACATTTCAGACCGTTTCCTACCCGATAAAGCCGTAGATCTGGTCGATGAAGCCGCCTCTCGGTTACGGATTGAAATTGATAGTGTCCCAGAAGAAATTGACGAGGTTGAGCGACGAATCCTACAACTCGAAATTGAACGTCAAGCCTTAGATAGAGAGGAAGATCCGGCCTCTCAAGATCGATTACAGAAACTGTTAGCTGAAAAATCAGAACTGGAAGAGACGCGAAACGGGTTAAAAGCTCGCTGGCAAAACGAAAAAGAGACCCTTCATGCCATCCAGCANTTGATGACCCAAATAGAGAGCTTGAAACAAGAAGAGGAACAAGCCCGTCGTGTAGGCGACTTGAGTCGAGCTTCCAAGATCTTGTACGGAGATCTTCCCCACTTAGAGGCGCAGCTTGAAAATGCCAAAGTCAGTTTGGAACAGGTCCAAAACAGCGACCAACTGCTGAAAGAGAAAATTGATCAAAACGATATTGCCGAAGTGATTTCCAGGTGGACTGGAATTCCGGTAGCACGGATGTTAGAAGGTGAGGTTGAGAAACTGTTACAGATGGAAACACGTCTCAAGGAGGCCGTGGTTGGACAAGACGAAGCTGTGGAGATCGTCTCTAACGCCATTCGACGATCACGAGTTGGCCTACAGGACGAAAACCGTCCCATTAGTTCTCTAATTTTTATGGGGCCAACCGGAGTTGGGAAAACCCATCTGGCCAAGTCTTTGGCCGCTTTCTTGTTCGATGACGAAAATGCCATGATCCGTATCGACATGAGCGAATACATGGAGAAACACGCTGTTTCCCGGCTGATCGGNGCTCCTCCTGGCTATGTCGGATACGATGAAGGGGGACAATTGACGGAAGCGGTCCGTCGTCGTCCTTATGCGGTAGTATTGTTGGACGAAATCGAGAAAGCACATCCGGACGTATTCAATGTTTTGCTACAACTGCTAGATGATGGTCGTCTGACCGATGGGCAAGGTCGAACTGTCGACTTCCGAAACACGGTAGTGATTATAACCTCGAACATCAGCAGCCAATGGCTGAACGACGACCAACTGAGTTCAGAAGAGGCTCAAGCGAAAGCGCAACAGCTGCTTCAGCAGCACTTTCNCCCCGAGTTCTTGAATCGGATTGACGATACCATCATCTTCAATCGACTCGGATTGGAACAGATCAAAGTTATTATAGAGCTAGAACTGGATCTGTTACAACGACGACTGGCCGATAGAAAACTTGGCCTACAACTAACCGCTGAGGCCAAGGCCGAATTGGCCAACCAAAGTTACGACCCGGTTTATGGTGCCAGACCGCTTCGACGCACCATCCAGCGACAAATTCTGGATCCACTAGCAGTAGAACTGTTATCTGGTCACTTTGTCGATGATAGCCAGATCAAGGTCGACTTAGAACACGGAGAGTTCGTTTTTCAGCATCAGTCCTCGAGCCAAAATAATCGGTCGTGAGCCAATAGGAACCCAAGCTGCCAGCGGATCTAACTTCTAGGAAAAATCGAGAGAGCTCCGCCTTGACGGGCTAGCGTCATGAGTAAAACCGACATAGTAGCAGCATGCTTTCCGCCGGTCACGGCCTAATCGAACTCCCGGCCGAAATCTTTTTGCCTAGCCTTTTTGCTACCCACTTGACGATTGTCACTGCTCTATTGTATGATCAGAATCAACCTGGTTGATGCCGTTTTGCTAAGGTTAAAACCAGGACGAACTTCGAAATCAAATCCAACGCCTTACCGGTTCAACTGGCTGGAAGAATCTCTGCGCGACAGGCTAACTTAAAGCTCTAATTGCCCCTGTTTCCGGTCAGGTACCCTTGATTGGGCCGATCATGAAGGCGTACTGCTTCTTCTAAGAGAAAGGCTATCCGACCAATGAGCAGTGA
>PACG01000063.1 GCA_002699335.1 Candidatus Poribacteria bacterium | reverse complement strand
CCAACCAATGGGTTCGATAAAGTTCGTTTGCCTGGAGAACCTGAGTCCGAATCTATGGCAACTAGGCTGACTGATGGTATATCGATTGATGATGAGTCTTGGTCGGATATCGTGGGGGTGGCCAAAAGAGTTGGGGTGAACGAAAAGAGGATTCCCACGTAGGGTTTCAATCCACTACTCTTTAAATGAAGACAGCGGATACTGCTCAGTATGAGCATGGTTGTAGTATTCTCAGTACAAGGGAAGAACTGTCTACACGTATCTATTGTATGGGTATTAGTGGTTAGTTCTGAGAAGATAGTTAGCTAGCAAGCCGGTAAATCATATTTCTTTTCTGACAACGTTTTGAAGTAGCTAGCTTGCATTTAGGTCGAAAACTAAAATACCAGGTGAATATGTTGATTAAAAGGTCAGTTATTTGGTCGCTGAGGATTATCTGGCTGTGTGTTCCCGGTTGTAATTGGATCGTCTTCGAACCGTGGTTTTTCGGATAGGTTTGTACTCTTCTGTAACTGTGCAAAAAGAATTTTAATGAGTTCCACCAAAGAAAATCTGTTGATGTATGATGTTACCAATTATAGTCCATATACTTCCTACGATGTATTCACCTAAAATTAACCCCAGAAAAAAAGGGCGGGCTTGCTGATATTTTTTAATGCCGCTATATTTGATTAGTAACCATTTGAGAGTGAAACCGGCTAGAATTGAAAACCAGAAAACGTTGATATCCATACTGTTGGAGATAGCGTAACCCGCAGGGTGTAGTTTCCACCACAAAAATTTTTGACGCATGAAAGCGAAGAGTAGGACCGCACTGAATCCGGCGCCAATGGAGGTCAATCCACTATAGTTTAGTTCGTCGGCAGGATCGGTCAGCCAGTTAGCTAGGCGTGTGTAGAGTACATGGGCGAATCGTTCTAATGAACTCCCTCCGTGTTGGTAGGCGATATGCAAGTAGATCCAGAAAAAGCTCAGGACACCAACCACTAAGGCGACCATTACAGCTGGAAATAAAAGGTGATGATTGACTTTTGCTCGATGTAAAAGAGCATATCCTTCAATTTGGTGTGGTTGTGGGTGTGCTCTATAAGTGAAGTTGAAGAAGCCGAGCATCGACATGACAGTGACGTTTTGGTATCCTAATCGTCGAGGACTGATAATACTTGGAAACATCTGGTCTGGGCCAGTGAAGTGGAAGTCATGCAATGGGACACCCATCTCTGCCCGAAACCGTGCCACCCCTACCGAAATGGTGTAATAACATAAAAAAAACAGCAGGCTTAACCAGATTGACATGCCTGCTTTCCACATGAAGATAGATAATCCAAAAATTCCTATCAGGCTGCCCAAAATAGCCAGATTTTGTTGGGATAGAATTGGCTGACCTGTTTTTGATGGTTTTTGATGGTTGCTGAGTGATAGCTTTCGACCCACCCATAGGGCTGTTACAGCAATGCCAGCTAATGCTCCAAACGATTGTTGGTTTAGTGTGACTAAGTACTGAGAGTATGCAACTTGACGTGCACCTAAAGTCACAGCAATGATTCGTTGTGCTTTGGAAACGAAAAAGAAGAAAACGCAGGAGATGGACATATCTAATGGCATAAAGAAGGCTAACCCTGTTACAGGCGGAATAATGCCGACATTTAGTTCGCCCATTGATCGCCATGGTTGTGTTGTGATGTAACGTGCTAAATTGTGGTATCTGGGGTGGATTTTAATAGCTGGAATCGTCGGTAATAATTCAGCTAATCCGTTTATCAAGGCGATTCCTCCTGAAATTCCGAGACCAAACCATAATCCGGTTTGGACGAGAGTTTTACTCCGGCTCGATTCTAAGGTTGGTTGGTTGGTCATGAATAGAGGAAGTTGAATGATTGGATAGGATAAGCGTTCTTGTTCTACCCAGGAGTTGCGTACATAGAGCGTGATGCATTGCATAACAAAGATCAGCATGATTACAAAGCCTGACCACCATAAGGCAGGTTTCAACCAACTTTGAAGATGTTGTGGAGTATAAAGGGTTGAATCACCTCGGTAATAGGCATCGATTACCCTTTTGTCACTAACTGAAAGCCAGCTTGGAATATATCGTCCAAATAGGTTTTTCCANTCGTTTTCAATGGTTGCTCGTCGAAATGGAACCTCCATCATGGTGGTCAGTGTCTGCATCATTTGGAAAGACTGGATNGCTGAAGTGACACTCAGCATGACATAGACAACAATCAGTTCTCCNTGCGTTAGTGCCATTGTAGGAGAAAAACGGATCAATAACCGATTAGCGATGACCAATAGTAACAAGATAAAGATGACATTAAAAAAGGGAGAGACAATGGTGGGAATNGGTTGATACTGGTATGGCTGGCGAGAGATCACCAGCCAATAACAGTTGATGGGAATTAACAGTGTGCCTAGTACAATTGCACGTAGAGGAGATCTAGGCATTGAGGACTGGGCATCTTAACCGGAATTTGGGTGGTTCTGAGTGATATNAACATCATTTTCTATGTAGTTTCTTTATGATGTAATGGGACTTTTATTTTTTCAGTTTGATCGTTCCCCAAGTTAAAGCAAGGTGGTTAGCGGATGGCTCAACNGCCAGNCTCGACTTCATTAGGTCTGTTACNTCTGCTTTTTCCAGTTGGGTATCGAAGATGTAGAGTTCGTCCTGAACCCACTGTGAAGGGAGTGTGCTNCCTTTTTCGATCTCAATATTTCCAATCCAAAAGTCGTCGTCTATTTTGGCAGGACCTGTTTTATGATCTTTAACATGTCCTTCGAGTCCACCGTCAATCCAGAGTTTCATGCCTTTTGGCCCCCAAGTAGTGACAATGAAATGGGTTTCGCCCTTTTTCCAGTCTAGTGGTTGGCTGCATGATTTTCCGTTTCCATTTGCAAACCAGTTCCCATTATGTTTTATCATCCAACAAATCCCTGCGGCGTTCCACGCATGGCTGTGGTTGATAAAGAATGCATCGCTCCCGCGTTTGTACATCATAAAAATGAATGATTCTCCCGGTACTTTTTTGATGTCTATCATCACTTTGACCCAAAGTGCGATCGAACCTGCCTCTAGTAGAAGTTGCCCATCGGTCGGGAATGAAACGGCCTCTCCTGCCTTTTCCGAATAGAACCCATTGTCAAAGGCCCCTTCTACGAAGACTCCAGCGTGTACTTTTCCTCCTCCATCATTTACGGCTTTCTCGCTATCTAGTGAATTATAGAATATTTGTTTAGCACCGATTTTTGGCACAAAAACTAATACCATCACTGTCATAAAGGCCGTCATTATTACTCGAATGTGGTTCAATATTTTCATTCTCTTACTGTTTCCTTTCTGAAGATTAATCCATGTTTGAATTTGGTGTTCTTCCTGTTTTTGATATATGGTAGATCACTTTTACTTTTTCAGCTTGATCATTCCCCAAGTTAAAGAGAGCTTATCATGAGACGGGTCAACAGCTGTTACATTAGACTTCATCAGATCTGTTACCTTTGCTTTTTCCAGTTGGGTGTCGAAGATGTAGAGTTCGTCCTGAATCCACTGTGAAGGTAGCGTGCTGCCTTTTTCATTCTCGATATTTCCAATCCAGAGGTTCTTGTCCATTTTCGTTGTACCTGTTTTGTGCCCTGGTGCTTGACCCACTAACTTTCCATCCAACCAAAGTTGTTGGCCTTTTGGTCCCCATGAAGTGACGATGTGATGAGTTTCGCCCTTTTTCCAATCCAAATCTTGGCTGCATGATTTACCTTTTCCTTTGGTGAACCATTTACCACCAGATTTTATCATCCAACAAATTCCTTTGGGGTTCCACGCATGGCTGTGGTTGATGAAGAATGCGTCGCTTCCGCGTTTGTACATCATAAAAATGAATGATTCTCCTGGTACTTTGGCCATACTTAACATGTACTTTCTATATTTAAATATCTATAAACCCAGAAAAAACTCTTAATCAACCAATTTTCAGAGTTCTATCAGCCAATGGAAGGGCTATTTTCTCCCCTCCTTGCCGGTGTGATTCCCTTAGCCCTATAGCTATCTCGAGGGCTTCGCGGCCGTATTCCCCAGGGCAAAGTGGTTCTGTGTTTTCATCCAGGTTTGTGACAATTCCTTCAATGGCAGCTTGTTGAGAGCTTCTAGGTCGTTTAGGGTTTGGAAACTGACGGCGGATAGGCTCTCGGGTTTTCTGGTGACGTCCCCACATTTCAAAATCGGCGTGTTCGTTTCGTGCGCTGATCCAGCCATCACGACCAATGAAGTCAATATTGAGCCAACCGCCGGTGTTTAAGAATCCACGGATACCATTTTCGTAGTAAATCATCCCTGTGCCGGAGAGGTCATTATCTTTTGCCGCTGCCTCGTCGCTGTCCATATGTCCGAAAACCCACTTTGCTGGGGTTCCAGCAAATAGTCGAAATAGGGCGAGTGTATGACTGTGTCCGTTGGATAGGTTCCAACTGTAGTTACATGTCATCGACGAAAACGTGCCGATTTCACCCTCTTGAATGGCTTTTAAGCATGCCTGAAACCACGGACTCCAGTTTTTGTGGCAGGCGATTGCCAAAATGGTGCCGTGCTTCCGGCATGTTTCAATCATCGCATCAGCTTCGGCCAGACTGCGACACATCGGCTTAGTGGCGTAGATTGCCTTGATCCCTGCTTCTGCTGCACCGATAACAACTTCTGCTCTTTCCTCCACTTTGGTGGTGATACACACGATATCAGGCTTTTCTTTTTTTATCATCTCGTGGTAGTCAGAGTAGAGTGCTGTGACTCCCCAACGATGTTTGAAATCTGCCAACTGTTCTTCCCTGATGTCTGAAGCTGCGACTAATTCCACGCCTTTCGCTTCGATTATTGCTGGTGCATGTGCCCATGGATACCGAAATTGTGGACGATCAACTTGTTCATCGTCAATGGTGCTCCCAATTCGACCACAACCAACAATGGCGCCTCGATATGTCATAAGATTATCGTTTCCTTTCGTTGTTTTCGCGTTCTAAGAACCTAAATATTGATTATTACTGACCTTTGAACGGTAGGTGGGAATAATGTTGGGCTAAGCTCGTTAGGTAAAGTTACTTTGCCTAACCATAATATTTTTTGTTTTAATTGGACTTGCTCCTGTTATTTATGTAGTAGAAGAACAGGAATCTCTAAATGTTTTAAGGTTTTATGTGTCAAAGATGCAGTTAGTAGCTTGGAGATCCTTGTTGGTTGATCCCGTTAGCACTCTTGTAAAAACATGGGAGTATAAAACCGGGCGATTTTCTCAAGGATTTCCTTATGGATGCTTTTAAGCCTAGCCTTTCCTGCTGGAGGCTGATCGTAGTTTTTGGTTTGCAGTGTCCCACTCTTCCCAACTGGGTTTATCCTCATTGTTAGTAAGGACCACCAGCGGTTCTCGTCCTCCTCGGCACATTTTGTTGTGGACAAATTCTGCTGCCTGTTTTTGCTTAGGTGTCAGCTCGCTTCGGTCCAAAGTAGGAAAATAGCGGAAATCGATACTCCAGCGACATCCGTTGGTTGTATTCAATTTGCTTGTGTGTACACAAAGATTAGACATGAAGAGTGCTCCTCCTGGTTTAAGAGGAATGGGGATGGGGTTACCCCGTGCCTCTACATTTTCCTCCATGCGCACGTTGCTGTCTTGGTCTCGAGCACCATCCAGTAGCCCCCAGTGGTGACTGCCTGGAATGACCCAGCAACAACCGTTTTCCACCGAAGCTTCGACCAAAGGAACCCACACTGTGACCATTGGTAAATCTTCAGTATGACGTTCTTTTTTACCAATCGTTGGTTGGTCGATATATTGACTGTCCTGATGCCAGGGAAACGAGGTAATGGCACTGCCAGGTAGCTTTGTTCTCAGTGCAGGGCTGCCTATATTGGAGATTTCAGGACCATGTATGATGCTCAGCACATGAAGAACTCCAGGCAGATTATAGAGGTTGTAGAACTCGCGTCCATAGGTGTTTCCCATCCAACCGCGAGGAGAAATTGACAATTCCTCGCAGATAGCTGCGTAGCGGCGCACAAAGGAGTCTGTTTCGTAAAGCGACGAGATATGGCCTTCAGCGTACTGTTCACAGGCATACTGATCGACCTTTGTTTTGATGTGCTCTCGGATAGGCTCCAGATCGTGATCCTCAATGATATTCCTAACCACAACATAGCCATCTTTTTTAAATGCCTCTTTGAGTTCTTGGTCAGTGATATTTGTTTGGTCAGCCATTGTCATAAGATTTTATTTTGGTTTGATAATGATTTGTATGCTCACTAGGAAGTTCTGTGTTACAGAGACTAATGAGATAATGTAGAGCGATGTGCTGTAATCATAATATCTTAATCTGCAAATTGTGTCAGATTGCAATGATGTTAACAAAGTATAGCACATGTTCTCAGTTTGCACGCAGTGATTGAAACTACTGTATATCTTCCTGATCGAGATAAACACCGACGAGGTGAGCTTGACCTGGGTCATCGCCAAAGTTGGTGTAATCCACAAGTAAAATCTGGCTGTCGTCTAACATCAACCATGATGAGTATCCGTGATCTGGTCGTGCCTTTTGTCCTGGCGGATTAGCATGGATCTGAATAAGATGTTCCCGCTGGTAGTTATCTGGCCATAGTTGATCGGATGCCTTCCAATGCCACTCAGTATCTTGGAGCGTGGGGTTTTTGACCGAATAAGAGACACTTTTCCAGAAACTTCGTCCAGTTTCACCTATCTGCCCAAATTGAGTTCGCCTGGATGGATCGTCCCCGAAAAAGTCGCTTAGCGGCTGAGATTCACGCCAGATGCACCCCGAAATCAGCGTTTTGTTATCAATGCGTACTTCAAGTAAACCGCGTTTGTGATGAATTGTCACAGTACGTTCATATGTCATGTCTACAGGTTTACGAAAATCGACTGTTTGCCTATTCAGCGCGATCCAATTGGGAGCGATCTGTAACAAGTTTCCTTGAGGACTAAGGCTGGAGACAGAAAGGAAAGCAACAGCTTCACCTTTTTCACCTTCTATACGCACCTGAGCCTCAAAGATCACTTCGCTTTTGCTGCATTCTGGTGGCAGTAGTGTATATCGGCACTCGTGTTCTGGCTTATTGGTGATGATGAGAGAATCTGGTGTTAGTTCTGCTGCAAACTGTTGGCGAGGGCCGCCTACACTCCATCGTCCCGCTTCAGCTTGGAGGTCACCACACCATCCATATGTGCCTAGTCCACCGTTAACATGTCGACCGGTTACCAGTACTCGTCCATCCGGGATCTGTTTGGCATATGGCCGATGAATTGCAAACGGCAACATTTGCGACTGAGACCAAGTTTTTCCCATATCTTGGGAGAAAGCAACAAAGCAGGGAATACCTGCAGAATGATTCTCACGCATTACACAAGCTAACTCTTCTCCCTCAAGAATGACGATAGCTCCTTCGCAGAAGCGATGATAACCATTATGCGCGATGGTTGCTTGTTCATACCATGTTTGTCCACCATCGTCCGAACATGAGAAGATATTAGCAAATTCCTGAGTTTCTCCACGCATAACGTGAGAAGCTACACCCAACTGGCCATTGGGTAGGTCCATCACTCTGTCAGGTTCGAAGCCCGTGATCCCTGTGTTCTGCGCCTCGCTCCATGTGTCGCCACTGTCCTCGCTCCAGAAAGCCAGTATTCCAGACGGTTGGTCTTCGTGAAAGTGGCCGTTGTCATCTTGATCAACAATTGCGACAAGGCGTCCGTCTTTGAGTTTACTTAATCGGGGAGTTACTAGTCGCTCCTCACCTTTTCGGATGTCATGATGGGCAATCTCACGGTGTTTGAACCAGGTTTTCCCCGCATCGTCGCTTGCTAATAGCATCAAAATTTGATTCTCCTGTGACCAGTGTGAGTCTGTATCACAATAGATTAACATCAGTCGTCCCGAAGGCAGCTTAATGATATCTGGGTTCTTGGTGAATCGCTCTGGACTGCGCCATATTTCAAAGACTTTTTTCGCAGTAGACCTTGTATGAATTAACACGCTAAATCTCCTTTGTATCTAACTTAATGGTTATATGCTTGGAATACCTTTTTTAAAAAACATTTCTCAGCGGGAAAAATCTGTTCTAGCTGCCTAATATCAGGTTACGATCTTAAATGTTCCATGGAAGTATTACTGATGTACCAATTGGCTGAAGAGCATTTTGATTAAGCGATTCCATTTGGGTTTTGTATATCATAATGCAAGTTTCATGACCTTAGTTACTTTATCCATTTTTGATATGGAATGTAAGGAACTGTTAATAATTACTTGCGCCCAGATGAGTTTACTTTAAAATTTTTCGATGTCTCCTTGGATCTTTTTTATGATCAATGGAAAAGTCTTTCGTCTAGGCTATATTTTGGATGAAGGAATAATACGTGTCCTTTTAGAAACTATTTTTAAAACACAATGATTTTCTTGGCTATATCTTCCGTCTCTGATTTGAGGTTGATAGTACCTTAAATCTCAAATCGAATTCCTTATGTAAAGATGAAATTGTTGCTATTTATAGAACCAAGTTCGTTGTTCCTCTGATAAGCTGGCTAAAAAGTCTTCTGGAGGTTGGTACACTTTCCAGTTTGGTCCCCAGCGGTAGATCAGGACGCGCCGTAGCCCCGGATTCACCCGTCGAGCTGATCCATGTGCCATACAATCTACAAATAATACGGCATCGCCCGCGTCTAGTTTGACTTCAATAGCGGCTTCCATTTCGTCTAGAGATCCACCTTCTTCAAAGTTTGGTTGCTTGAACGCAGGATGGAGTAGATTTGACTTATGACTACCTGGAATTACCATAGTTGCTCCGTCGCCTGGGCCAATGTCATTTAGTGCAAGAATGATGTTAACCTCACCACAACGAAATCGGTTGTTATGAAATCGGAATTGAGTATATGTACGGCGCTTGTGTGCTCCAGAGTGTAAGCGAGTGGCAATACCTGGGCCACGAATATTTGCGGTGGCTCCTTCTAGGATAGGAGAGTCCCCAGTCCTGATTGCGTCACGGGGATATGAAGCTTCTGTATTTTCCTTGGAAGGAGGGTCTTGGCTGCCAATGTATCGTTTCATGTGTTCTGCCCAAGCTGGGTGATTCACTAGTTTCAGGAAGGAGGTATCCCTTTCTGCTACTTTATCGAAGGAGATAGAAAAAGGAGGGTCATTTTGTGTCGCTTTCTCTCGCCATTGGGCATCCTCTTTTGTTGCCCACCGATCAATAACTGAGTTCATTTCGGACAAGTGGTCAGTATCAACCGCTTGTTTCAAAATCAAATATCCTTGTAAATCGAATAAATAGTCTTCCATTTCTGTTGGCATTAGAGACTCTTTTCCTTATGCAAATTCTTTGATAGACAAACTTAGTATGCTCAGGATTCATTTGTGTTTCTGCTATATTCTATGACTTCAGGCTTTCTAATCGTTTTTTCGCGTACTAACCAGATAGTTTATCATTAGTGGTGGTAATAGCTGGTTAGCTATATTGTATATCCTTGGGGTTTTGTTTTAACTGGGAAGACAATCGCTGGGCCATTTCCTATTGTGTTCTTGTTGCCCAGAAATAGTCAGCGTTCCCTCCCATTTTTTTTAGTAATGGTGCAGTTACAGAATCTAGTTTTGCCTCTAGGTCGGCAGTCATGACATAACTGATAGTTTCTAAATTTTTTGTTAATTCGGTCTTGTTTCGGGTTCCAACTAATACACAAGACACTGCCGATTTGGCCATTACCCAAGCTATGGCCAGTTGACTCATCGGCTGATTCTCCTCTCGACAAATTTGGCGAATTTGTTCTAACGTTTGCCAAAATTCAATCTCTGCTCCAGTTTCCTCGTGCTTCGACATTTCGCGGTCTGGTCGGAAATGGCGGAAACGGGACTGTTGTGGTGGAATTTCTTCAACACTCCTGAAACGATCAGCCAAAATTCCTTGTAATAGGGGCATATAGGCTAGAATTCCGATTTGGTGTTGATGACATAAGGGTAGAATGTCTAGCTCAATGCCACGAGACAGTAGGTTGTAGCAGAGTTGGTTGGTTTCAATTGGAGCATCGTAGGAAAGCCCTTCGGATAATTGTTGATGACCATAGTTGCATACGCCGATAGCTCGTATTTTTCCTTCTGTTTTCAATTGAGTTAAGGTTTCAAAAATCTCGTCAGCAGGGTACTTCGGATCTGGCCAATGGATCATGTAGAGGTCGATGTAATCAGTTTGTAACCGCCTCAAGCTGTTCTCTACCTGTTTGGATAGTGTAGCCGGGTTGATATCAGCAGTCTTAGTTCCAATCAACGCCTCCTGCCGTCGATGTCTCAAGGCGATACCGAGTGCTTCTTCGCTTCGGCCATCGTTATAGCCCTCTGCTGTATCAAAAAAGTTTATGCCAGCGTCTAGTGCTGCATTGGCAACTGCATCTACGTCTGATTGTGTTTGATCTCCCCAATAGTCTCCACCTCCGTAAGACCAACAGCCGATTCCTATTTTAGGGAAAACTAATGAAGTAATGTTTTTCGTCATCGTTCATCTCCGATGAGTTGCTCTTAGTGTGAATTTCACAACTGACAAACTTCCAACAGGTTGTTTCTTATGCAATGAACAAAGTCGTTCAAGTACCATTAATTTTCTTCCTAGGCATTTGAGAATAATAACTGCCTAATATTAAGGAAAGTTGTAAAACTTGTGTTTTTCAGCTAAGGTACACTATTGTTTAATAAACATGTGTCGCTAGATAATTTCATAAGGTGAAAAATGCTTCTATTTAGTATACCAAAGGGAATTTCGGATTTAGAATTGCCAATACAAAAATTTAAGCTTAGTATTAGCCGTTTGGACGATATTATATCATTGAAATGGTAATACCGTTTTGTTATTATCCTTCGAGATTTATAAACAAGTGTGTTTGAGGATTCAAATCATAGGCAGATTGAAGCTAAACACACTTGTTTTAACNTTTCTGCAGATNTCATAAATGGGTGTTTTTATGACATCGAGTGAGGTTCTANAGTCTCTTGGAATTCATTCAGGCNTGCTAAGTNTTGACGAACGCAGTTTTCTCGATGAACTAGCCGNAATTGAAGGTAATGCTGCTGGTAGTGCACCACATCAAGAAGAAGGTACCGTACNGCTAAACTGCTTGATAAGGATCCTTTATTCGAGAAGTTTNTCATCACTCCGNGTGTTCTAGCTGGTATTATTCATGTGATCGGCNCCGATATACAACTCTCANCGCTNTCCAGCAGNNCANNTCTACCCAATGGGCAGGGCCCACAGGGATTACATACTGATTGGCGCGAGACGGTTGAATTTGGGATTTACTTCGTTTGCAATGTTGCTTTGTAGAGATAGTCACAGAGTGATAGGCTTGAGACTCCTTGATATTTTTTCGGATTTAATCTTCTTTCCCATAATTGTAACTGTGTCAAGTGATTGGTAACTACTAGATTACCTTTAATCTTTTCCTATGTTTTTTCGGTAAAGATTTAACAAAGGCAAAATAACCTCCTCATCTAGGGGGATCTTACAAAAACCTGATCTATATATCGGTTAGTTCTTTTAGAATATAATTTCGCGTTCAGTCTTTGCCGATTCGTAGCATCCGGAAATCAATTTCTGCAGATTTAGCAATTGTCGATGGTCTTGCATCGTCCAAGGGTTTCCTTCTCGGAGACGCTGTATAATGTCTTTGTCTTGGTTCCGAATGCTCTCGCTCCAACCATTGTTTCCTGACAAGGCAGGGGTTTTATCGACGATTTTCCCATTTTCATCTACTGTTACAGTGAACGGCTCGCTATTAAGTTTCCCTTTGGTTGTAATCATCTCAAAGCAATGAGGGGGTGGACGGTCGTCACACCAGTTTCCTTCCAGCAAATATATGGAACCATTGTCGAAACGTACTAGGGCTGTGAACAAATCCTCGACGTTAAATCGAGCTTTCACTTCCGGGGGGGAAAGAGTGCCGCGTTTCCCTGGAAACAGGCTCCTCATTGACGCGCTAACTGAGACTGGATTTGGAGAACCACCCACCCAGATGGAAAGGTCTAATGCGTGTATCAGTGTAGAGGCAAGGACGCCTCCAGCAGAACTTTCTAGATAATAGTGAGGACCCCACCAAGGTGGATTTACGTGACATCCCCAAGCTTTACAGAACACCGGTGTTCCGACGTTGCCTGATGCCACTAGGTGCTGTAGGTAACGAGAAGTAGGCATATACCGCATATTTGTGCCTAGTTGTACTTGGCGTCCCAGTTTTTCAGCGGTTTCAAGCACCATTTCTGCCTCTTCGACATTCCGCATAAATGGTTTCTCACAAAGCACATCTGCTCCGGACTCTAGTGCNGCAANNGTCATTTGTGCGTGGGTATTTGGCATTGTGGCAACAATTACCAAATCAAAGCTGTCGGTGTCCAACATCGTCTTGAAGTTATCCATCGCTCGAGCCTGTGGCCATAGTTCTTTGGCGCTTTGCAACCGTTCAGCGCTAAGGTCGCAGAACGCTCGCACCACAGCAACTTCTAAGCCTAGTTCCTTGATGGCTCTTAAGTGGCTTTGTCCCTGTGCNCCGCACCCAATCACACCAATGTTTATCGATTTATCTCTCACGTTTACTCTTCCAGTTGTAATTGTCTATTTGGCTGGCCCAAAATTTCAGGTTTCATCTTGATCAAATGATTTTAGGGAAATATGCCCAGCCTGTCACTGGATCTTTTCGTNCCAATTAATTCCCATTTTTAATGTTTTAGTGGGGAAGTCTAAGTTATGAAAACAACACCTAGTTTTGGGTTAAACTTGGAATTCAGAGTTTGAGGCATTTTGAACAACTTGAAGGTCAGTGTGATATGCTAGCATCGGTTTGTCATTCTATCATGGTTATTGTATTTCGGTAAAGTTAGGTGATGTTGACAGTAATTGGGGTTGATGAATTGTGCTGATAGTTTTCTGTAGACTGACAGTTGGNTAGTGTCAGTTAGATTCTTAGTGGAAAGATTATCTCTGGGAACATTAGGGGGGATAAATCACTGCCAAAATGGTCTGCTCGAAATCAGTAAGGCTGAATTCTTGGTGCCATTGGAGATTTTGCCGATACAGTAGAATCAAAGCTTTTTTGCATCAATGTCCATTTTTTGTCCTGCCAATTTGGATCAGTTGATAGGTCTTGGAATTCCCATGGGTCTTTATCNAGGTTGTATAGTTCGCAAATCCCTTTGTGGTGGTAGTTAACCAACTTCCACTGCCGATCNCGGTACATGGTTGCTAGGGTNTGATCAGGGTAATCAATNGCCCCGTAAAATTCGCAGCGTGTGCTATCCCTGTGTTCTGTTGTTTGTCCAGTTAATACTTGGTACAGGGATTGT
Organism: Candidatus Poribacteria bacterium; assembly: GCA_002699335.1. Next base: position 1,792 of record PACG01000063.1, on the reverse strand, counting down.
CCTTGTACGTAGTAGGGAATTGGGAAACCGAGACTTTCATAAAGAGTGGGTACTAAATCAACAAGTTCTACTAGTGCAGGTGTAATCACATTTTTTTGGAATTGTACTGGATATGAAATGATAAGTGGAATTCGTACTAGACCTTCGTAGAAACGACATCCTTTCAGCATTAAACCGTGATCTCCCAGCATTTCTCCATGGTCAGACATGAAAATGATAATTGTGTCTTGGCGTTGTCCTGTTTGATCTAGGAAATCAATGAGTCGACCAAACTCAGTGTCGATTTGCTCAATCATAGCGTAGTAGGAGGCTTGAACTTTTTTGTCTTGCCATTGTTCTGGCGATTTTGGCTTTGATTGAAAATCAATCCCTGCTTCTACCAACTTTTGTTGGTGGAGTAAATCAGTTGATTGGAAGTTTGCGCCTGGTAGTTGTGAAGGATTATATCTTTCATAGTATGATAATGGTGCGTCAAAAGGTGGATGAGGGTCAAAAGGATTTACTGACAAAAACCATGGTTGGTCTGTTGNCCGGTTCTTTTGTATAAATTCGATGGATTTTTCAGTACACCAGTAGGTTTGATGAAGATGTGGTGGAATATTATCCTGATTATCTGACGGTTCACGTAGCCCTCCGAAACTTTGCCGGTGTGCACCGTCACGATAGTTGGAGGCTTGGACAGGTGTCTGCATCAGATTCTCTGGGTTGACGCCTTGCTGCCGCAACCATTCAGCGTAGTCATGGCCAAATGCGTTTGGGCCTTTGTGATCGTGACTATATTGAAAATATCTATATCCATCATTAACTCGTTTTTCCTGTCCTAGTGCCGCACTTGACAAATGCAGTTTCCCAACCAACCCACAATCGTAACCGGCTTGCGACAAAACATGTGGAATAAGGCGATTTTCATAATGAAATGGGAACTGTTCGATGCCATTNCCGTTTACAGCTAAAGCTGATGGGTACATACCTGTCAAAAAGCTGGCACGGCTGGGTGTACATATTGGTGATTGGCAATAAGCATGTGTGAAGGCAACACCAGTGGATACAAATTCATCTAAGTGAGGGGTTTGTATGTAATGATTTCCAAGTGTAGCGATGGTATCAAAGCGTTGTTGATCAGTACAATACCAAAGGATATTAGGTNTCTGCATNATTATGATTTAGTGGTTATTAATACTAACTTGTGTNGTNTCTTAGAAATGTCAAAACGCGTTCTTTGNATTTTGTTGAACTTCCTGATTTGTACATTCATAGGTTTTGTTAACNTNNNAGCATCCCGGTATTATTAATGANTGATTGTTCCNGGGATTTTCGTCCTTTTTCGGGAAAGATAGTTTTCTCCCTTTTGCCAATACTGATTGATTTTAACCCTGCGTTTTTATTTTACAATTTCCGGAGATTATTTGGTCCCTGAACTTTAAGTTGGGCTGAGAATTTAAGCTCAATGGTGGTTCAACTGAATTATTTGAGGTTTAGTTTTTAGTTTCATGTAAGGATTCTAGCATGATTCCTATGCCGAGGTAAAGAAGTAGGTTTGCTGGCAGAAATTGGTTTTTGCAAAGTAGTAACGCCCAATAATAAAAGANACGTTGATAGGTGACTGGCTCTTAATATTGAGATTTTAATTGTGAGACGTGAAACGTTACCTTGCTTTTTTGTTTGTATTCTTGCTGTTGAGTTTTATTATATATTGAACTCTGATAAGTAGAAGTTGCAGTTTATATTTGGGAAACTGTTACTTCTCTTCAACCTATTTTTCCGCCAATTTCCGGAATCTAATATAGATGTT
>PACG01000062.1 GCA_002699335.1 Candidatus Poribacteria bacterium | reverse complement strand
ATCAAGCCCAGCTTGATGACTGGGAGATCTTCGGCAAAGCTAAATGGCGAATAGAAGGTGGGGTTTTAATCTGTGAAGGTTTGGGTGGACTCGGTGGCGATATAGTGCCCAAGAAGGACATGGGCCGACAGGCACAGCGAATGGAGTTGAAGGATATTGTTTTCTCGGATGGAACATTCGAGTTTAAAATCCTGTTTATGAAAGGCAAATATCACGAGGGTGGGATCTTCTACAGATGGCAGGATGTAGGCAACTGGTACAATACTCATCCTTCTCTAAAGGTGTGTGGAGGTGGAAATCCTGATACTATCAGGTGGATGGCGATGGAAAAAGGAAACCTGAAGTGGATACCAGTGGATATCAACGTAAAACCAGCCGAGTGTTTTAAAAGGTGGCTTGAGTTCAAAGTCATCGCCGAAGGTAGTAACCATCAGGTTTTTGTGGACGGCAAAAAATTATATGACGAGAAACACAACGCCTTCAAAAAAGGGAAATTCGTCATAGCTATGTGGAGCAGTGCGGCCGAGGTATTTGCCATAGATGATGTTAAGATAGAGGGGGAAGGTATACCGCAGGCAGTGACACAGGTAGGCAAGCTGACTACAGCTTGGGGCCGGCTAAAAACTAACCGCTGATGATATCAGTCGGGGCTTAGATCTAGACCAACGGCAGAAATTAATTGGGGCCGAGAACCATTGCCTCCTTAATAGGCCAGAAATTGGTGGATAAGCTTCCTGTTATCTTCCACACCGAAGAGAACAAGTTATGCTAGATCTAAGTCCATGGCGGAGCAAAGGAGTACAAAAATGACCACGACTAATAGTGAAAAGCGGCAACAGTTTATCACCGATGGATTTTTCCTGTTCGAAAACATCCTTGATTCTCAGTTGATCGCTAAGTTGAATAACATTAGTGATGGGGTGTTGGCGGCTCAAGAACAAGCCCATTTCGAGCAGCAACGCACGACAGGTAGCATGGTGTTAATAGATTGGGATATGATCTATCAATACAGCGGGATGGCCGAACTGGTAGCACACCCTAAGATGGTCCAGGCCTTAGCTGAGCTCGGATTTGCCCAGCCTAAATTTGGCCATGGACGTATTATCAGCAAACCAGCATACAGTCCACCATTATTCTGGCATGAGGATGGGCGTTTTTGGGACGACCCGGTTAGCTACACCACACAACCGATCCAGTGTTTCCTGATGTATTATCTGACCGACACCAGTCTAGAGAACGGCTGTTTGCGGGTCATCCCAGGTTCACACTTGAAGCGGCACCCACTTCATGACCAGATCTCACCTCGGCATACCGATGCACTGAGAACTTACGCTAATCCAGATAATGTTGCTTTTCAGCGGGCGGAAGGTGAAATAGATGTTCCGGTCAAGGCGGGTGATTTAGTCATCGGTTTCGGGACCTTGTTTCATGCGGCGCATGCCAACCAAACAGATGGTCGCCGAACGGTGCTGACCATGTGGTATTATCCTGACTATGTAGACCTGCCGGAACCAACACAAGCTACAGTGGCGTACTTGGAACGAGGCAACCAACCAACAAGCAAGATAGTTGAGCGCCAGCAGGAGATGTTGTCACCATTCCGAATCAGCTACGAAGGTGAAGTCGAACCGATAGAACAGCAGTGGATACCGAGCGAGCATTTAAGGTAACTAGGAAAAGCGTCATCTATTAATTGGAAATAGAGGAGGGTATCCCTGGCATGAATAACATTAAGAATAAGTTGGGGAGCGGGTAGGGATTACACTCTGAATGAAGGCGGATCATAATGCCAAGTATGAACGTCGTTGAATTTTTCCAGGACGAAGTTCAGTTCCCCTACGGGGTAATCACGCGGGTATCAGCACCAGTTGGCACCCCTTTTTCTTCTCTCCATTCACTTAGTTTTTCCTCGTAAACCTCCTCCTTTGTTCAATTTGTATTTAGTGCCGGTGGCCCAATCGAAACAATCACAGGTCAATGTTGGTGTGACATCGGTGTGGCAGGTGCAACCGAAAAGTGGCAGTTGATCCGCCTAATGCTCTAGATCTTTAGTCAGTTTAGACCACAGTTGTAATTACCTTCATCTTTTATTAATTTTCTGTCGGAAAACAAAGCTCAATAAACTGACTCTGTTTTTATAACATTGACAGCAACAGCCAAACTGTTGATATGGAAGGATGTTAGCTGTAATTTTTCGCTGAGAGGCCGCGGTCTATCGAGAATGGACCATAAACACAATTGAACCTAATTCACCAACTGGCTCAGCGTTATGTGCCGAAACCACTAAGATAGAGGTACTTTTAAGTGATGAAATTTATCGTGTACTTGCCTTTCCTACTTATTATCACTGGGTGTTATATAGATCATCCACTGTCAGTGGTCATTGATTCAGATCAAATTGAGAAAAAGACCATTTCTGAGTACAAAGGTAGGGTTAGTAAAATCCAGTTGACTGACTTTCACCCCTCACCTGACCTAGACATCTCAATAATAGGTTCAACATCCCGATCAGATACCGTTTGGTTCTTATCTATAAGTGATTATAGAAAATTAGCCTCTCATTATTTCAGGGACGAAAAGTTGGGTCTAGGAGATGGATTCGATCAGAATACGGAGTTGTTGGATGTCAACAATGATGGAATATTCGAAATTATGCAAGGTGGTGGTGGTTTCGGAAAAGTTAGGTTACTCGATTCAAACGGAAATACCTTATGGGCCTTTCAGCCGAGCGAATCCAATCCTCCCTTGAGAATGGTTTTTGGTGACTTGAATAATGACAGCCTATATGAGTTTTATGTCGCTGACTGGGAAGGTCTGTACCAATTAAATGATAAAGGGAAGATAATATGGAAAGTCAACAATCAGGCTTCTCATGGATCAAGTGTTCAGGACGTGGAAATATTCACAGATAGAAAAACAGATAGACATTATCTGATTACTATTAATGACGTTTTTATCCACGATGGTGGATTTCAAATATATGACTATGAGGGGAAAAAGATTGGGCAATTCCCTACACCATTTCCGATAATGGAATTTGAAATAGTGGAGTGGAACAAGGCTATTTTCATTTTAGCTGGCTACTTGGATGACAAGGCTGTTTTGATGGATTTGTCCGGAAAAATTGTTTATCAGTTTAAGCTAGAAAATTTTCCTTTGTATCATTCTCCTCAAGGTATAGCTGTCAAGTTTTCACCCAGTGACAATGAGTATTTGGTTTTATTGGCCCATTCCAGATCTGCTGTCGGTCGGACGCAACTCAATATAATTTCTCCGGCGGGTAAAATTATTTATCAGGAAATTATAAATACAACGTATGGATTGATTTCACTGGATATTTCTGATAAAAACAAAGAAGTCCCAATAATGGGAGGCGGTGGCTCGGGAGAAGTTTTAGAGTATGAGATGACGACTGATTAAAAAGCCTTTGGGGCACGACTTACTGAAACCCGCGCAAAAGATAACTGGTGTACGGGGTAATCAAGCGGGTATCAGCACCAGTTGATACCCTTTTTCTATTCTCTTCATTAGTTTCTTTCCTCTTCCATGCCGTTTTAGAAAAATGCGCGCCTCATGGTGACCTAAGTGATATACTTGTTTCGTGTAATTAATCGATTCGTAATGACAACCACAAACCTAAGAATCGACATATGAAATCAAACAAGGCCAAACCTGCTGAAATCAAATCTCCAAGTGATCCGTCTTTGAAAAAGTTATGTGCCTCGCTACATCGACTAGCTATCGATCTTGAGATTTCGAGTGAAGGTTGTCTTTATCCATGGCCACAGACACAACTTGAACTATGCGCTCAATATGGAGTGTTTAAGTGGTTTCTGGAAGAAAGATATGGCGGATTTGGTTGGAATGAGGAAGAATTGGCGCTTGGCTACTTAGAACTTAGCTCAGTTTGCCAAACCACCACTTTTATCATTACTCAGCTTACAGGTGCTTGTCGACGAATTGCCCAAAGTCTTAACGACTGTGTCCGCGATGAGCTCCTTCCTAGTTTACTCAGCGGTTCCCACTTCTCAACTGTTGGTATTTCTCATTTGACAACTAGCAAACGACACTTGAGTCAACCAGTATTGAGAGCCATGGAGATAGAGAAGGGGTTTTTACTTGATGGCTTTAGTCCCTGGGTTACTGGAGCAACACAAGCAGATACGATTGTAGTAGGCGCAGAATTTGGAGACGGCCGTCAAATATTGATCGTGGTCCCAACCCATACTCCTGGTGTGAAAATAGATTCTCCGGATCAGTTAGTTGCCTTCTCATCTAGTCATACTAGCAGAGTCAACTTTGAACAAGTGGAAGTGGATGCTAAATGGTTACTAGCTGGCCCCACTGAGAACGTAATGTCTCGCGGAATTGGTGCTCGTACTGGTGGATACCAAACCTGCACACTAGCTTTAGGTTTAGCTGGCGCAGCTATCGAATTTATGATTGCTGAAGGTCGAAATAGACAAGATATTGTTCCACCCGCAAAAGCATTGAAAAATCAATGGAATGAACTGAGAAAAATGTTGCTGGACTCAACATCTAGTAGACAGATCACTAGAGCAGAATCTTTACGGCAACAGTGCAATAGTCTAGCATTGCGTGCTACTCAAGCCTCATTGGCTGTTGCCAAAGGGAGTGGTTTCGTTTTCGGCCATCCAGCTGGAAGGTGGTGCCGTGAGGCGCTATTTTTTATGGTGTGGAGTTGTCCTCAATCAGTAATTAATGGCCAGTTATACCAGTTAGCCGAGATTCTACCAGAATGAGTGATAAGACGTGAAGTGATAACGACCTAATTTCTTAACGAAACCCGGGCAAAAGATAACTGGTATAGGAGGTAATCAAGCGGGTATCAGTACCAGTTGGTACCCTTTTTTCTCTCCAGTCTCTCTTCGTACACATTTTTTGATTTGTACTTTTTAGTACCGTTGGTTTAACTGAAATCAGAATAGGCACAACTGTACAAAAAGGGAGTCATTTTCTGTATTAACGTTCCCTATTTCATTTATCGCCTCAACTTGGGATTGAAGTGAAAATAACCATTGGAGAAATATCCGGGTTTTAAGTTTGAATCTAATCAGATATGCGGTTAGGATTGAAAAATGCGAAAAGTAATTATGCTTTTATTTTTTGTATGGCTTAGCCAGTTATTGGTTACCACTACAGTTAATGGCAGCGATATCGCCATCAACTTCGCCGATGATGACACCACTGAGGCGTTCTCCGGCCGAGAATCGATCGGACCGACCGGTATTGACAGTAATTACTGGAACAGTTCGATTGATCGTGACTTCGAATCCTTGGCAGCAGGCACGAAGCACAACCTAATGGATGATTCAGGTGCCAAGACAATCGCTGCTGTGGTCTGGAAGGCGAAGAACAGCAGCAGAATTGAGTCCGAAAGAACCGACACCGACGAGCAGAAACTAGCAAGAAGCTATCTGGATGACGGTGGCGGGAACCTCGTTACTGTACCAACATTCCATATTCAAAGTACAATCTCTATGTCCTGTTCGCACCGGGCAGCGGTGCTTTTTATCGGCACACTGATGTAACAGTTAACGGGATCCGCTACCTGGGAACCGGTTGGTTCAGGATCACAGAATCACGGATTAGCTATACCCCCTGGACGGAATGCGACGGGAGAAGAGTCGGCAATTATATCAAAGTGCCGGGTTTGCCAGATCCAAAGGTGGTCTTCGTCTCAAAGTTCCTGAGGCAGGATGATGGGACCGAGTCTCGGGGAGGGATCGCAGGCTTTGTCATCGAAGAAGCTTTCGCTGACAGCAAAGATCTCGTTGCCGACCGGGAAGCTAAGAAACTCGTCGCACAGAAGGTCGTGGCAGATGAACTCCGCCGAAAAGAGTATTACCGGCAAAATGACATACAAATCATAGACGGTAAAATCCTGTATAGCGGTAAATCTGCTAAGACTAGGAAGATTTCCAGAGTTTCCTCTAATCTTTCTGTACGTAGTTCTAGTTCCGAGCGGGAGAATCTTTTCGACTGGGCCAAGGATTTGGCTCTGAGCTATGTCATGACTGGGGTGCCGGGTGCTGTTCCTTGCTATGCGGCTGCCAATCCGATCAAAGAAACTTACTGTCTGCGTGATTTCGAGCATATGGCACTTGGCGCGCATTTTCTAGGTCTTGATCTGGAAAACATCACCATGATGAAGTCAGTGGCAAGAACTGCAGTTCCACAAAATGACTATGAACCGTCCTGACACTATGATTACGGTGGTAACGGACTGGAAATAACCAATACCGTACCTGCAATATTTGAGGCCATATGGGCCTCGTATAAACAGTACTTGTGGACAGGAAATGCTGATTGGATAAATGATCCTCTGCTGTTCGGTTATACTATAAGAATACAGTGACTGCTTACCTGGAACACCATGACAACAATATTCCCAATAATGGAATCGCAGATGCCGTGGGTCAAGGTGAATGGGAGAATATAGCCACTTACGGTGAACACAGTCAGACAGTAAAAGAAGCAGCTGACGGTATTGGAATGCAGTATCAGGCCTTCAGGTCTTTTGCCGAGATACTCAAAGTCCGAGGAGATATTGGCAGTTACAATACATGGACAGCTGAAGCCAATGACATACTGAATATGTTTAGAACTGATTTCTGGGAAGGGACCACCTACTACCGAGGGAGAAGAAACACTACGGAATTTGTCGCAGGTTATGGCAAGGAAAACAGCTTCCTGATGCTGATAACGCTTCTTTCAGAACCGGGTGAGAGGTCGGAGAAGTACCTGGACTTTGTCTGGGACAACTGCGCCAATGATAACTATGAAGCCAAAAGCTATTTGCCGCATGCATTTTTTCTATATGGCCAGAGAGAAAGAGGCTGGCACTATATGAAACAGCTGTATTACGGCGATGCCTACGGACGAAATTATCCGGAGCTGCCATATACATTTGTAAGCCATACTATTCGCTGGCTGGTTGGTGTTGAGGCCGATGCACCCAATAGTACTGTCAGTACATTACCGCAGCTGCCGGACGAAGTATCATGGGTAGAAGCTGACAACGTCCCGGTTAGCAGCTGGAAGTTGAAGATTCATCAGGATGGCAACGCAAAGACAACATTAACTAACAAAGGCGATTCACCTATCAAGTGGGAAGCACAATTCTATGGCAAATATGCCTTCATTAATTTGAATGGCGTAGATCATTCTGCAACGGTTTCAACGTTAAACGGCCTAACTATATCGTCAATTCAAACAACAGTTGAAGGCAACAAAACCTCAGTAGCGCTATTGCCATAATTCCATCAGGACATTAGAGATCACGAAATAGAAACATGAAAAGTGGTCATTCTAAAGTAAAAGTTTCTAGTAACTAAACGCTCACTGAAACCCGCGCAATAGATAACTGGTGTGGGGGTTATCAGGCGGATATCAGCACCAGTTGATACCCTTTTTCTCTTCTTCCACTCACACCCAATAGCACATNAAAAAACATNCCTCTTCTAACCTGAGTGATNCACCNTTTTCTCGTCAGTGCTTGATGGTTTCGTTGACTACGACTAGTCTCCTCCTAGCTNNGCTGCTACTCGCCCNGNGCACAGGATTGCTCCCTTACTTGACACTCATCAAGTTTCGTCGTANAATNTTTCCACATTTCCTAAAGATTATATTGGCGATAGTCCAATGCCAGCAAGCGATTATGCCGATTTTTNTCTACTAATTCAGTAAGAAGAGGATGAACTGATGAAATTTACTAGGGATGGAACTTTCAAACCCACCATCTTTTTAGCTCTCTCCTTGATCGCGTTCCCCATCCTTATGGGGACATCTAAATCTGCCCAAGCAAAACTGATGGCCCACTGGAAACTTGATCAAGGNGCAGGAAAAGAAATTAAGGATAGCTCCGGCAATAAGCACAATGGTGTCTTTAAGAAGGGAAACCCAGAGTGGGTGCCTGGGGTTTCAGGTAGTGCGCTGAAGTTTGATGGCGATGACTACGTAGAGATCGATGCTTGGATTACCGAAACGGGAAGTGCGGATTTCAGCGTTACTGCTTGGATTAAGACCGACTCAACTTCAGTTGCCTTTCTGGTCAAGAATAACGAAGGCCGAGCGCTAGACTTTCATGAAAAGCTGTTTTACATAGCTGATGCCGCCACCTCAGAGGGAGGAATGACTGGGTCCGTCGAGTGGGTTGGTCATAGTTGTGACTGGATAAGGGGCGATGTCAAAGCACAAGGTAATGTGGCTGATGGTAAGTGGCATCACGTCGGCGTAACCTGGGAACTNAAAAAAACTAAAGGTCACATCTATGTCGATGGGAAGGAAGGTGTGAAACACATGGGCTATAACGGTGGGGCCGATATCAAGGGTAACACTTGGAAGATCGGTTTAACCAGTGGTTGGCCGGGAGGAATCGATTACAAAGGTGTCATTGACGAAATTCGAATTTACGACGAAGCGCTGACAGAGGTTGGGGTGGTGCAGGCCATGGAAGAAGGACAATCCGTTGACTTAGCCGACAAGCTGACTCTGAGTTGGGGGAAAATTAAAGCCCAATAGTCCGGGTTCGGTGATGGGGTATGGTTTGATAATCTTCTCCAACCAATTCACCCACGGCAACTAAGAAGAGGCTAATTCTAAAATAGTTCGGTTAATCTAAACCAAACTTCTGCTAAGCTTTATTGTTGACCGGCTTGAATGGGATGTGTTTATANGCATTAATCCCGTACGGGCAATCAGGCGGGTATCATCGGCCTCGGTTGCTCCCCTTTCTCCCTCTCCTAACCCAGCCTATTCTAATCCTGTTGACCGATAATTTGAATGGCTATATAATGGCAGAGTCAACCAACGATCAGCCTCACTTACTTGGATGTCTTCACCTCGTACATCTATCGCGATACAGCAGGTGACCAAGAGCCAGGCTAACTAACCAACTGAGATTGGCTGTTGCATAAGCCAGTAGNACTTTTCAGTTTACTACTCTTTAAGTGCAAAGCCGGATAAACGTGCTAATTCCTATTGAAAAGGTCTCTATNCTTCTGCTGCAGGCAGATAACGATCTTAAGTTTGCTGCCTCTTTCGCCGCCCAGGAAATCCGGCATCTATGCGGTTTCCACCCCTCAATAATTCTCTCTCCTCACCNTCCCAATTTTGGTTACGCTATCTTGATTGAATGGCATCAGCCAGGCCATGATGGCTGCGGTGACTCGTATCTGTTATCTTTCAATCAAACTGGGGTTGCCATAAGGGCTTCAACCAAACGGGGTTTTCTTTTTGCCATTGGCCGCTTCCTACGCTACTGTCCTATTAAGTCTAAACGCCTGGAAGTACCGGGGAAATTGGAGCTGTCATCTGTNCCCGCCAGCCGAATTCGCGGTTATCAGATCGGCTATGGCAAACTAAGCAACAGCATGGATTCCTGGTCGGTGGCCCAGTTTGACCGCCACATCCGTGACCTGATAATCTTTGGCTGCAATAGCATCGAAATCGAGTATAAACCCGACACCAGCCCACATCATATACTGCCCTTCCACCAAATGATNACCGAAATCTGTGGCCTGGCTGCCCGTTACAATCTGGACTGCACCTTGTGGANACCTAACTTGGAACCGGCAAGCTATTACCTAGACCCCCGCTTCTCCCAGTGCGAACTAGAACAGCGCATGGAGCTATTTTCATCCATGCCCAAGCTGTCTGCNATCACTGTTCCGGGTGGTGACCCTGGTCAACTGAGACCCCAAATTCTCTTNCCATGGGTCCAGCGTCTAACTGATCTACTAAGGCAGTGTGGCCATCCGGCCGCNGCCTGGGTGTCGGCACAATGGATGCAAGCTGATTGCGCTTGGTACCAGGAGTTTCTACAGCTGGCTAACCAGAAGCCGGCCTGGTTGCGAGGTATTGTTCACGGGCCCTGGACACAGCTGTCGATCCCTGATTTAAGGCACCAACTGCGGTCTGATCTGCCCCTGCGGCGCTATCCCGACTTATCCCATTGTATTTTCTGCCAATATCCGGTGCCGGATTGGGATTTGGCTCATGCCATGACTAGCGGAAGAGAACCAATTAATCCTCGGCCCAAAGCATACAAGCAGATTCACAATTTGTATAGAGCACAAGCCGTCGGCTCTATCCCGCATACCACCGGCATCAACGCTGACATCAACACCTTTGTTTGGCTGGATCAAGAATGGGATCCCAATTCACAGATTCGACATACTTTGGCCGACTATGCTCGTCTATTTCTACACCCCTCCCTAGAAGGTGATTTTGCCGACGGAATTTTGGCACTGGAGAAGAATTGGTCAGGTGCCCTGGTGTCAAATCGGCGCATTAACACCACGCTGGATCGTTGGAAGCAGTTGCAGAAATTGGCTCCATCCAAAGTGTCTCATCATTGGCGATTCCAATCCCCTCTGCTACGTGCTTACTACGATGCCTACGCCCAACAACGGTTGATTCGGGAGCAGGCAATCACGAGACAAATTTGCGATCGGGCAAATAACTATCTCAGCCAAGAGTCCATCGCCCAAGATCTGAGTCACTGGACAGAAACAGGGGGTGAAGCAGACACCACAGAGCTGCGTGACCAGTGTATTAAGCTGTCAGAAGAGCTGTATCAGTCGATTGGGCTCAAATCATCAGTCAAAAAACACCTGGCGGCCCATCAGGGCCGAGGCGCTTTTATGGATGCGATTGATGCGCCGCTTAGTGATTCACGCTGGTTAATTCATCAGCTGAAAAAGGCTCAAAAACAAATAAATAATCAGGCCAAACCCCTCCCCCTCGGTTCTATGAGAGAACCGAGGGGGNNGGGGGGCATATATGACAACCTGGGGATTCCAGANCAAATTGGTCGGTTGATCAACCCTGTTGACATCAAATCTGACCCGTCAGGTCTAGCTGGATCACGCTCAGGCTTTGGAGTGGCTTTGGCAGGTATGGCCCGCTCTCAAACAGTGGAAATCAAAGCATATAAAGGCGTTCCTATTCCAATGGCCTGGCTAACTTGTATTGAAGCTACCTACCACACCCCTTTAGTGCTGTTTTACGACGGCTTGGATGATTTGAGGACTTACCAACTGTATATCGTTTATCCCAGTCGTATTGGCAACAGAGCGAAATTGATAGCCAACAGAAAGTTTGTCATTCATGACTGGATTAGGACAGGAGTGCAGGCGCCTCAGTCATTTGTTATTGGGCCGGGAGTGATAAAGAAAGGGGAACTCGAACTGAAGTGGATAGCAGGAGGTGAGAGGGGAATTCAAGTGGCGGAGTTGTGGTTGAAACCAATGTTAAGAAGGTAAACTGACATAATCTAATTAGGCCAGACAAGTGCGACTATCACACAGCGGTAATGAGATTGTGGTTTACCCAACCGTGACCTCCAAGTCAGATGGTGAGGCCATTGATCTCAAACCGCTAATCGTGTTCAATACTATTTGGAAATAGGGAAGATCAACAGTTTAGATAACATAGAAGTTACCCAGTTAATTGGTAAAGGGTAGCTCAACAACTGTTGGCCGGGGAGATTATGATCATCGACGCAGAACACTTTAAGGAACGGTTTGATGAGGATGGCTATGTCATTGTTCGTAATTTAATGCCGCTCGAGATAATGAATAATGCACAGACGGCTATTGAACGGCTGGTGGCTGAGTTAGCTGAGGAGCGTGTGGCCACTGGTCGTATTCCGCACTCTTTTAAAGANGAACCCTTTGCGAGACGGTTCAAGAAAATCTATGAAAATGAGCCGGAAGCGGGCCCCATTCAATTCACCAACCAAAACTACACCAATCTGAGCTATATGACCTCTATAGCTATCCACCCATACTTGATCTGGTCCAATCCTATCTGGGAGATGAGATACGCCTACTAGTTTATGTAGTGCGTATGCGCGCCTTTCGCCACCAGAAATACCAGAGCCTGTGGCACCAAGATGCCGGTTACCTGGGGGCAGGACGTGGTCAATCCGAATACTCCGATGAAGCATATGCCCAGCTACGCTATGTCAATTGTTGGACACCTTTCCAGCAGGTCAACACCTATAACGGATGTATGGAGTTTATTCCAGGCACACACAAACTCGGCGTGGTCAAACATGTTGCGNTTNCTCCCTACAATTATCTCCATATTGATTTTGAGCTGATTAATCCCATGATTGAGGCCGGGAAACAAGTCCAGATTGAACTGGATCCTGGTGATATCGTTTTCTTCCATAATCTGTTGTTCCATCAAGGACAGGACAACTATTCAGGTCAGCTTCGCTGGTCGGCGGATTTCCGTTATCAGGATGCCCGCCAAGAAACACTGACAAACCTAAAAGGCCATCTGATTCGCAGCCGTAGCCATCCAGATAAAGTCGTTTCCTCCAGAGAGGATTGGGCGAGACTAGGTTGGACATGAAATTGCTGTAGTTAACGATAGGGGTAAATCGGCACTGAGCNAGACTATTTTCCACCCCTGACACTAAGCAATAGCTAATCATATTTTTCCAGCACTAGAAGAATANATAACGATAAAAATTATAGACTCAGGCAATGCAACGAAACTAAGGACCGCAGAAATAACAGTATNCAAATAGATGGTTAAAGGGTTTTGCCCGGAAGGTGTTACCTTCAAGTATCANCATTTTCAATCGAGCCNGTAGAATGGGGATAAATTTGCCAATTGAGACCTTTTAGAGAAAAGATTAATCTAATCANGGTAGCCTAGGATCAATGCCACAGTCAAAACAGATGATACTTCCACCACTTGTAATGGAGATCTAACAACGAAATGATCAACAGAAGAAAATCCTCATTACCGCGTAGGTTAACTGAAAATGAACTGTTGACCTTTCAGCATCAAGGATATCTAATCCTGCCTCATATTCTACCTTTGGCAGAACTGCAAGAGCTAAATGATGAATTGGAAATACGATACCAGGAACGATTAAAAAAACCAGAGATCGCTCAGGATGAGCAGAAACGAAATCAAATTCACGGGCTGGGAGCAGATTCAGAACGATCCCGACGTCTAGCGNCCGATCCTCGAATTTTGTCTCTAGTTGAGGACTGGGTTAAGCCCGGTATCGCCCTATTTTCGGCGAAGCTGATTTCCAAGGGGCCGAACGAACCTNACAACGTGTGTCACTGGCACCAGGATGAGGCTTACTGGCACATCTATTCTGAGAGTCAGCGCCGGATATCCATTTGGTTGCCTTTACAGGATACTAATAGGAGCAATGGCTGTCTGCGTGTGATTCCAGGCAGCCATAGAAAAGGANTAATTGTTCCTCATCAACCCCGCAGTTCACGAAATCACGGTGCCTGNCGTTTGAGTTTTTTACCCGGCGAGCGTGAATTNCCTAATACNGTTTATTGCCAAATTCCAGCCGGTTCAGTCGTGCTATTTTCCAATAAANTATGTCACTCTTCCCTAGGCAATNATACNAACCAACATCGACGGGTTTTTATTCTAACTTACCAAGAAGCAACTGTTACTAAGGGCAAGGATGATGATTTTGCCATTCTTCGTTCTGCTTGAGTAATAATTAATTNGNGAAACATATGACTCTACCAACACTAATCAAATCTAATGATATTCNGCATGATGGGGCAGCCTTGCGTCAGCGNGCTGATAGTCAAGGCTATTTGTTTTTTTCGGCTTTGATTGATCCNGCAGAGATCGTGCAGATAAGAGGCGANATCGCATCTATTTTACAACAAGTAGGATGGATTGAGGCTGATACTGACCCTCTACTGGCTATCACCAGCCATCAGGCCTGCTTAACAGGTAGTCCAGAATTCAGTCGGGTTTATGACATGATCCAGCGGTTGGAATCCTTCCATTCCTTCGCGCATCACCCGTCCTTGTTTCGTATCGTAGAAANCCTGTTGCAAACAGACGTGCTGCTGCAACCCAGTAACATTGCCCGTGTCATATTTCCTAGTCAATTGGAACAAACCACGCCACCACACCAGGATTATGTCCATATCCAAGGCACACCAGATGTGTGGACAGTCTGGATTCCTTTGGGAGATTGCCCCCGACGGTTGGGTGGGCTAAGTGTACTGNTGGGATCTCACCACTTAGGCATCCTACCAGTGTCCAAGTCCCTAGGGGCTGGTGGTCTGCGTGCCGACACTCAGAGGGCCGACTTGGAGTGGGCTTCCAGTCCTTTTGAGTGTGGAGATGTGCTGTTCTTTCATAGTCATACCGTACACCAAGGGCTAGCTAATTTGTCAGGCAACCAGTTACGACTATCAGTAGACTATCGGTACCAAAAAGCCAGTGATCCTGTAATGGATCTGGTATTGGGNCCACATCAAGGTCGTCTGACATGGTCAGAAGTCTACGCTGATTGGGAATCGGATAGCTACCAATACTATTGGCAGAAATTTTCTTTACATTCGGTNCCGAAGCAAGTTTGGCCAATAGAGGNCACTCCTACTGAGGACAATCAATAAGCAGGCGAGATGGACGTGCTGCAGCCGGGCAACCAGTACGCGGCCGCCCGCGCCCAATCGCTGGGCCATGCGGAGCGAAGTGGCGACAACCCGGTGGGATGAGGGTGGAGGAGTGGGAGCGTCGCCGGGCCGAGGGCAGCGCATGAAAACGGCCAGGCCGGGCTGTCTACGACTATTACGATGGGTTGATGGAGAATTTTAGGTTCGACATTCTAAACTCAATCATGGGCTTTATCAACAACAGGTTCTCCCATTCGGGATGGTCAATAACTTTCTGATACTTCGTAGGCAGAACAATCCAATGGTCCTTTCCTTGTTCTTGAGTCACGATAGGCATACATTACGTCGGATAATTTTCCAGCGCAAAAGATCAGCTTCCAAGACAGTGTAGCACTGCATTATATCCCTCATCCAGTAAAGATGTAACTTGAGTTAGATGAGTCGTTAGCCAGCTAACTAGTCAACCCCAACGAGGGAAAGTACACTTTAACCTTAGTACGTGCGACCATTATAGAGAGTAATAAAGGTTCTTTTTCATTCAATGGTAAGATTCCTTATTACTCCAATCAATATAGTAATGGTACAATTTTAAAGTCAAATCATGCTGGCGTTTGGAATGGGAAGGAAATGCGGATATATGTGGATGGGAAAAAGATCGGTGCATCTCCATATAATGCAAAGGGGCTGAATGATTCTAAGGCGTCGCTGTATATAGATGTAGGGGATAATGCGCAATG
>PACG01000061.1 GCA_002699335.1 Candidatus Poribacteria bacterium | reverse complement strand
GTAGCGAACGTTTGCCTTGAGTTTCGGCCATCAATGATCGGCTGGTTGCTATTAGCTCAGCTGTGACCACCCAGTCTGGGCTCTTTTACTTGTGTCACATCTAACTTTCTAATGGCAAAAGCTCAAATCACCTTGCGCTTTTTGAGCCCTACGATTTCTGTTTCGTCATAACCGAGGGATTTGAGGATCTCCACGTTGTGCTCACCGAGTTTCGGGGCAACCCCGATCCGGGCTGGAGTCTCAGAAAAGTGCCACGGCGAGCCATGTACTTTAACCGTCTTATCGTACTCGGGATATTCTATCTCGCTGACGTAGCCATTAGCAAGCACGTCGGGGTCATTGGAGGCGTCGAGTAGGGAATTGATCGGGGCAGATACGATATCGATTCCCCGTAAAATCTCGATCCATTGATCACGATGACCGGTAGCAAATAGCTCGGACAATGTGCCGAGGAGGAGGTCACGCTTTTGCTCTGATGCCGCAGCTAAGCCGAGGTTCGCAACGCCTCTTTCCTCTAGGGTCGCATAAAAATCGAGCGCCTTCATCGCCTTTTTCCAGCTATCACCGCCGAGTTGAAAAACGAGCGGCTTTCCATCGCAGTCATTGAAGCTGGCGGCAAGAACGCCAGGGTTGTCGACTGTGCCGGTGACGCGAGCACCTGTAATGGGGTTCGCATCGCGCCACATCGTCGTCGTCAGGGTCCAGCCCATTAAACGAACAGTGCTGCCTACCAGCGACGTTTCTGAGTGTTGGATTAGCATTGCGAGTAGAAACTATGGTTAATTGGTTGCGATGCCACTACCCTTCCAGACTTAAGAGGGTGGAATGACCCACGTAGTAGGCGGCAGAAACGATTCGACCGGCATAGCCTGTCGTGCGGATGGCTTCATTCAGGCCAGCGTAGTTGGCACTGACTTCAATCGAGACATCTACTCCGGCATTGTTTGTTTGGTCCCGGATTAGCTCGCCGTCATTATCAGTTGTTGGGTCAATAACCACGTCCGCCCCGTGCTTGGCCGCCATTTGACGACGGATAGAAATTGGATCAGAAGCAAACAGCAGACCAGCTCCTTGCAGTTTGGCCTGTTGGACCACCATTTTTTGGCCAATCGCCCCCAGACCAAAAACAGCCACCGCACTGCCCAGCATGATATGACTGACTTGAATAGCGATAGGGCGGCTTCTGCCGGGTTGCTATGGACCACTGCTTGGGCCGACATGCCGGTGGGCACTGCCTTAAGCTGATGGCTCTTGACTGTATGTGTCTCTCGAATCGGTAGCTGGGAAAAAACCTGGTTCCCGATTTCCCATTGATCGGATTCACAACCGACCTCGACTACTTCTCCAACCGCTATATTGCCCAATGGTGTAGGATAAGATGGCTGAGCTAGTGGGCCATGATGGATGTCTCGTTGGCGATCGAAGGGGGAGGTGCAGTCTTTGCTATCAGCCCAAATGAACGCAGCCCGGAACCATGATTGACTGAGGAAAAAATGGTCTGAATCCGAATTTCGTCCACGGCCAAATCCCGTTCCTGATCATAACCAGTGCTGTAGAACAGCCAACGAGCGGTTTGATCCTGACATTAATTATTCCACCTCCGCTGTCTCAAAAACTGGAGGTTGCGGTACAACAATCTGAGGATTGAGTTGGGGCAACGCTTGAAATGAGTGGGAGGACTCCAAGCCTTGTGCATATTCACCCATAAACTGCCTAGCTCGCAGTACTTCGTCATGCACAACATCGAATTCTGGTATGTTTGCATCCCATTCCAGCAATGTAGAAACGTCACCAGTTAATCGGCAGGCCAACCGGTAGAGTTTCCAGACTGGATTTATGACGTGGTTATCGTGAGTGTCAATGATGTGGGTGCCACAATCGGTGTGCCCNGCTAAATGGAATTGAACAATTCGCTGGTGGGGTAGTGTATGAATAAATTCGGCAGGCTCGAGATCATGGTTAAAGCAAGTTACATAAACGTTATTTATGTCGAGTAGGAGTCCACAATTGGCTTCTTCAGCCAACCGAGTGGTAAATTCCCATTCGGACATAGTTGAGTCTCGAAAGGTAACATAACTGCTAGGGTTCTCGAGTACCAATGGCCTTTCAAGAAATTCCTGCACCAACTTTACGCGGGAAACGACATGCTTCAGTGTCTCTTCGTTAAAGGGCAATGGTAACAGGTCATGACCGTTGAGNCCATTGATACCAGTCCAACAAATATGATCTGAAACCCAAACAGCTTGACTCCATTTAGCAAGTTGCTTCAGCTTAACCAAGTAATTTTGATCCAGAGGAGCAGTTGAACCAATCGACATCGATACCCCATGCATTACAATTGGATATCGCTCAGCAATCTGCTCCAGAACATACCTGGGCCGACCGGCTGACTCCATATAGTTCTCAGAGATTATCTCGAACCAATCTACATCTGGCCAATGCTCAAGAATATGGGGATAGTGTACTGGGCGTAAGCCAANACCAAGACCAAGGTAAGGAAGACCGAGCCGAAGGTTACTCATGAGCCAGCTGAGGATAGAGACAATTATTGACTTCTTGATTCATTTGTTGATGGATCTTACAGAAATATGCCAGTTGTCGATGTGTTTGCAAGGCTTATTCCTTCCAGCATAGCATATTGAAATCAGGTTCAGAGCAATAATCTAATCCTTAGAAGGAGGATTCCCAACTTTCTTCTCAACGTCCTTCATTACCTGCTTGAATTGTTTGCGCGCCAATTCCCAGGACTTCTTGTTAAGTGGCACGGCGCAATGGCCTTTGCCTTTACAGGTGTTTTGCCCTGGATAGCCCCCGCAACCACCTTGGCCCTTGCAAGCCTCTTGACCGGCGCAGGAATGTTTTTCAGCCGTGGCACAGACACTTTGCCCTGCGCACGCATTGTCGCCGCTCTTGCCTTTGCCCTTGCAGACATTCAGCCCTTTGCAGACATTGGGTCCCTCTAAAAGTAATGCGGGGGCCACTGACAATTTAACTTTTTTCTTATTATCCTTTTTATCTTTGTCTTTTTCCTTTTCGTGGTGCTCGGCTTGGCTATCTACCGTAAGACCTGCTGCTAGTCCACTTAAGGCACCGAAGGTTAGTTTGGCGAAATCACGACGTTTCATACTAGATTCACTCATCATTCACTCCGTATAAAATAAGGNATTAGTCTAACTTAGGCAATGAAAGAAAAATCCCATTATTTTCTTAATCTATACTGAAAGCAATTTGGCCCTAATTAGCTAAGGGACAAACTAAACAAATTCAATTTTAACATAGAGNTTGACCTAGTCAAAGGTTTAAATTAAACCAGCGCATAGGCAATTAGAACAAAGAGCTGGGATTAAGGCNTGCTCACATATTTTCTGGGGCATTGGGGCTGCAAGGTCAGTATCACAGCGAAAATAGGAAATGAAGATATCTGACAGAAAAAGTGATGGTAGACATAGTCATTATGTAGTAATGCAAATAACAAATCCACAGAATTCAGGATTGGATAGAATAAATTGAAAAGAAGGGAAAAGGGTACCAACAGGTGTTGATACCCGCTTGATTACCCNCCCTTACACCAGTTATCTTTTACGCGGGTTTTAGTGATAACGTTTGAAGGGCTAGACTAGGTGAGACTATACACAAGGAGGATAATTTTCTATATTAGGGCCTACATGAATTTACTGCTAGGTGGTTAGGCTGAGTGGAGATCGAAATGAGGAATGTGACTTATTTATCTTCATTTTTAATGCTGACACGGAATCCATATAATACGATATTTAGCAATTCAACCTGACACCTGTTGGTATGTCTTAGCATAAACGGGTGCGCTTAAATGTAAATCCGCTCTCTGTATAGCAAAAACACATGGATCAAATCAAACGAGGAATATCGAGTGGCTGAAGACCAAAGATAAGACGTCGAGATTGTCCCGTCGAAAATTTCTGCAAGGAATTGGGGCCGGGGCCGTCGCCGCTTCGGTTGCTCCGACTCAGTTGACCGCTACTCATAATGGAACAATGACTGCCAAATCGACCAGACCCAACATCGTCTATTTCTTTGTCGGTGCTATGGCGATGCCTCCTGCCTAAATCCCAACGGCAAGATCCAAACCCCGAATCTCGACCGTCTCGCCCGAGAAGGGATGGTGTTCACGGATGTCCACTCCTGTTCGGCTGTATGTTCACCCTCGCGTTATAGTCTGCTGACCGGTCGTTACAACTGGCGATCAACCTTACTGAAAGGCATTGTTGGCCTTTACGTATCTCCTTTGATGCCCACAGATCGTCTTACCGCACCTAAATTCCTAAGTCAGCATGGCTATCACACCGTCTGCATCGGTAAGTGACATCTCGGACAGGGGTGGGATTTCGAAGTGAACGAGGAGGATGTCCATCCTCGTAGCAACTACGGTCTGAGCCCTACACAGCTCGACGCCGATCAGCAGGCTAGCCTCGAACAACGACAGTGTTGGCGAGAGGCCTTTTCCAAGCCGACTACCACCGGTGGCCCTGCCAAACGTGGCTTCGACGACTATTTCGGCGTGGATGTCCCCAATTGGTCTCCTTACTGTTTTATTGAGAACAATCGTACCGTTGGAATTCCGTCTGAATTCCAACCTTCCCGTTTGGTTGGTAATAACTTGGCCAGTTTCTCAGGTCCTGCCATGCCCTACTGGCACTTCGAGCAACTGCTGCCGACCTGGACCAAGCAGGCCGACCGCTACATCCGCCAACGGGCGGCGACAGGCCAGTCATTCTTCCTCTACCTCCCCATAACTTCTCCCCACACGCCACTGTCGGTCAACAAACCATGGATTGGAAAAAGTGGACTAAATTATCGGCTGGCAATGCCACCAGTGTAAAAATTTCAACTAAACCGTCACTACTAATTAGAAATTAAGAAAATCAGACTTTTGCCTTCAGCCTTAGAATAGATACTAGGTGAGAGAAACCAAACAGCGATAAGAAGTAGAAATGTCTGAACCAGAAGCAAAAAGTAAGGAAATTAATAGGTGATTTGCTGACGGTAACGAACGTGATGAGCGATGCAACTATAAACTCTAGTCAAACAGGTTCCAATGATAATAGATAAAACCCACTGGGCAGTTGGGTCCTCAAAAATGATCTCAGGCACAATTTTTTATCCTTTACCTAACAGGCATAAACTCGCAAATTAGTTCCAAATTTGTTGTATTTTAAACTTGGTATAGATCCCGCCTTCTGTTAAAAGTTAATCAATTGATAAACCCTGCAGTTCAAGAAGTCGGCTTTAAACAAGGAGTTTTAAAATCTTAGTGCTAGGCTAACAGGGGCAAGCAGGCCACCAATAAGCAAACTAGAATTAATCTTTTGAGCATAGTTGGTACTATCCTTATTAACCAAACCATCATATTACAGGATCAAATAGAAATCAACACCTCAATAGCAAGGAGGNAGTCAAGTAAATATGGGATACATAAAAAAGAAACTAGTGAAGAGAAGAAAAAGGGTACCAGCTAGGGTTGCTGATNCCCGNCTCCCGTACACGAGNTATCTTTTGCCCGGGTTTCAATAGTTGTTTGATTGTATAAATTTTCAAGTAGAAGGAAAAATAAAGGGTTTTAGAATTAACTAAAATCTAACATTGTAAGATACCATCTAGCCTTCGTGCGGAATGTAATTGAGAGAAGTAGATGCATCTTTTTGCTGATACTTTTTCAATTTCGTTGCATTGATTTTTTTATTAGACAACTCATCGATTTTCTTAGCAGACCAATTGGTAACTATTACTGATAATACATATCCACTTACTATCATGACTGCACCTATAATCGACTCGTTATCTGAGTCTAAACCAGTCCACGATTCCCCATACAGTGCTCCGATGCCCAGTTGTACATCAACAAAACTGTTTACTAGAAAACCTGCTGCTGTGAAATAATGACCGTTATATATTTTCCCCAACCGGACAACACAGGGATGCCGAAAGTGAATAAGGAAGGAAGTTCTGCCCCAAGTGCAAGTAGAGTAACAACAGTTCTACTTTTAAATTTAACTTCTACCTGATTCATTTTCTCTAATTGATCAAAGGGATAGGTTTTTAATTTACTATCGGCAGGGTCTATCTTTATAGATTCATCAGGTATAATCTCAACAATCTGATCCGTTATCGTTTTGCCATGAGTAAAATGAACAACATCAATAATTAAGAAGTCAGACCCCAAAAAAAGACACACACGTTACGACATAGAATGGCATCGATAAGTGTGTGTTGATAATTGCTGAACCCCTTATTGTATCAGGGAAAAATGGAAGAATCTAAATTGGTGGTAGAGTTAAAGGTTGACTTTTTCATGTAGTCTTCTATAATACGACTTGCCAAATGCAGGTCAGGCCAACTTTACTCTAGCAGTTGTTGTGTTGCGGATGCACTGAGCATTGCTCTTTCAAGAGATCGAAGTTGTAGTCGGCGAGTCAAGAAGAGTTTAATTTTACTAATATTGGCTACGACTGGCTTTTCAAGAGCCCTGTGGGCCAGCTTCCCGCGAGGTGATTTCTTTCTAACTACTCTGGGAGAATGATAGATTGGTGGTGTGGTATTTGTGTCTACCTGTCCAGTCAGAAAGCCGCTTCACTTACTCGAATTAAGGCGACTCAATATGGCAGATTTTCTTTCTCAGAGGTCGTTGCTGAATCGGCGTGAGGTACTGCGGGGGTTGGGAGTGTCGCTGGCTTGTCGTTGCTCGAATGCATGTAGCCACTGCGAGGCACCGGGAAGGATGCTTGGCCCCGTCGCAGTGTCTTCATCTACCTTGCCCAACGGAGTCAATACGAATGACTTCGAGATGGAGAAGGCGGGCAAGGACTATGAGCTTTCGCGGATTCTTAAACCACTCGAAAAACATCAGGCAAGCATCACGCCGATCAGTGGACTTTATCATCCTAACTCATTCGGCATCGCTCACAGTGCGACCCAGACCTGGCTCACCGGCGCCAAGCACGGCCCCACAGGCCGGACACGATCTCGGCCGAGAGGAACCCGGTGGTCGTATTTAAGCAGTTTTTCATGGAGCCTGCAGGAGGCGTCAAGAAGCAGCGTCGGAGGCTAAACCGCAAGGAGAGCATGCTTGACCTCGTCCTGGGCGATGCGAAGTCGCTCGTCAAGAAGCTGGCGCAAGAAGACCATGGAAGGCTCGATCAGTATCTGGGGGCTGTTCGCGAAGTGGAGAAACGAACAAAGCGGGCGGAGGTTGGCTTGAAACTCCGCGGCCCAGGATTGATTCCGGAATCTCCGAGAGGCTCAACCGCAACGTTCCACGAGAGCGGCTGGGCGAGTACCTGCGCACCATGTATGACATCATCGCGCTGGCCTTCCAGGCCGCCATGACCTGTGTTGTAACCTTCAATACTGGAAACGAAGGAGCGGGGCCCCGCGGTGCCGGAGATCGGTATCAAGCGTGACCGACACTCGCTTTCGCATCACAATGGCAACAAGGAGGCTCTGGAGAAACTCACCCGAAGCGACGAATTCAATGTGCGCCAATTTGCCTACTTCCTCGACCGACTTTCCGAGGTCCGTGATGGCGGCGGAACGTTGATCGATACCACACTTGCTCTTTACGGCAGTGGCCTGTCCTCCTACGGAAACAGCCATGGGACGACCAGCTTGCCACTGGTGCTGGCAGGAGGAGCGAGTCTTGGCTCAAGCACGGAAAACACGTTGATTACAACCATCAGGTTAAAGAGCTCAAGGGTTATGGACAGGATGTGGGCGTCTATCATAGCCCGGTCAATACCAAAGCCCATTTCAGCAACCTGCTGCTGACCATCGCACAACAGATGGGCATCGAAACCAAATCTATCCAATAAGCAAGGTTATATTTTAGTCTAAACTTAAATACATGTATAAAAGTCTAGGCTTATGTGCAATACGATCTAGCTATAGCTGGATTCTTACTGCGACTTAAGTCTATATGTATTAAACATTCTAACTTAAATACAACAACTCACCATATGTGGTTTTCGAACAAGTGCTAAACGTGCATACAACACCTCAGCAGAATCAGTTCAAATCCAACACCCCGACGGTGGCTATGTCGAGCATATCACCTGGCTGGAAAAGGCCCCAGTCCAAACAAAAAGACACCACCGATTCTGTTTTTGGACTCCGTCTGGCAGAGTCCAACGACAGTCTAGAGGCTACTCGCTAGAAAGCTAATCAAGATCAACAGCGCAAAGATCAGCACCGGCGCCAGATTGAACCGGGCGTAGTTAAGTCGAGGCCGACCAGTCTGCAAAAAAAGATTGACTGGGGCGCGCTGATAATAGAAATTATGGGTGGGTCAGTATTTACAATTGCCCGAGTTCTTGTTATATTCCACCAACCTCCGGTTGTGCAAAAACTACGGAGGGCGACGAATTCTGTCATGGTCTAGGTTTAAGCCGTTTTTGACGGCTTTTAGGTATGAATTTAGTGATTGAAAACAACCACATTTTAGAGGTNGACGGAAATCATCAAGTGGGTATATTNGNNCAAACCTAATGCTGGNAAAGGATTGCAGCCGATTTTTTATTAACTTTATTTGCTGTGGTTGATTCGANAGTTCGAAACCATGCGGAACTTCGGTTCGCTGGCTAGTCTAANTCTTAAATGACTACGTTATGGATGAATATATAGGCACCGTCGAAGCTTCACCAGTTCGACGCTCTGCGCTACAGGATTAAACAGGCATATTGGGTCTGAAGCCAGTGTCCTGTGCTTCAAACCATCCAATAACATTGACGAGGTGACCANTACCTGATCGACTTTGGTCGGTCAGCGATTAGCGGGAAACCGCTTTAATTNATGAAAGTTTTGTACTCGATTCCAATAAACAACCTTTNGCNCCTGCGCGGCTGGTAAGGCTCGTCGTTTGCTGGTTACTGGCAAGGCTTCGGTCTATCGTTGTTATCCCTTCACTATCATTCTTCACCGTCANGTGGAAGAAGCTAAACCTCAATCGCTCCGTTTCAAGGTTGACCCTGATGCCAAATTATCCGTGGCCNAGGCTTCCACTGATTGACGGACAGAGGCTAGAAACGGTTTGTCCTGACATCGTGGCTCTGGCCACCCCGGCCGTGCTGAGAAGCNAAGTGGATGAGATGGCCGCCGGCTTGGGTTGTCAGCTGTTGGTGGAAAAACCACTGGCCACTACGGCCAGCCAAGCCCGTCACATCTACCAACGAGTGCGTACCGTAGGAGTTAAACACGCTTATGCCGCCACCCACTGTTATAATCCGGCCTATGTGCGGCTGAAAGAATTAATTCAGCAGGGAATGATTGGACAACTACAAGAAATTGTGGTGACCATGGGTCGGCGCTACTCTACCCCGGCCATTATGCCCTGGTCTTGGATGTTGAGCTTGGAGGAGGGAGGGGGCATATTAAATAACGCTGGTCCTCATCTGCTGGGCATCCTAGAAACTATCAGCGGCGGCCAACTAGCGCGGGTTATGGGCCAGTGCCGAGTGTTAATTAGTCAAGCACCGGTGGTCGACGGTTTACACGACCATCGTGACTGGCGTCAACAGGAAGGGATATTTAACCGGCAAAATACGTCCGCATTAGAGTGGCGAACCACAGATGCCGATAATGCATTTTCGGCCCTAATGCAGTTGCAGACGAATGAGGGTGAGATCCAAACCACTATTGTTTACGGCTGGGGCCAGCCGATGGCAGGTCAAAACAACGGCATGTACTTTTATGGTCAGCAGGGAACGTTGAGTGTGGACCGGATGTTTTGCGGACAGGGAATCAGCTTTCAGCCAGCGGACGGGGAGCAAATAGAGGTTTTGCCGCTGCCGCAGCGGCTGAAGGATCAAGTGCCGGCCGTAGGAGATTTCATCCAAAATAGGTGGTGCGCCTTAGCCCGCGACTTTGTAGCTGATATCCAAGAGAAAGCCTCTTGCAACTATTTGACCTTCAGGGATGGCTGGCGATATCAAGTGGCAATAGAAGCAATTAGACAAAGCCCAGGCTGGACGGAGTTGCCGCTTTGAATACTGTTTATCCATGCTGAAGCCGAGCACCTGTGTAGCGGCCACAGTC
Source organism: Candidatus Poribacteria bacterium (assembly GCA_002699335.1). The sequence continues at coordinate 4,672 of PACG01000061.1, read as the reverse complement.
TGGAGTGAGGTCAGTTTAAACAGAATCAAAAACGAATAAGGTAATTAGTCAACCGTGTTCTTGGCATCTAGTCTTGGGTGGTAGGCCAGACTTGATTCTATGGTGTGGAAAGTGCGAGGGGAGCGCGATTATGTCCTGTGTTTTATAAGATAACCTCATCCCATCTGGCAAATTCCGAGTCATATCAGGATTGAATTTGCCAACCGGAGACATGGAAATTGACACGCCCATTATTGCGAACCCCGTTTTGCTTAATTGGGAGATAACTGACAGGAGGAAACGCGAAATGACATTATATCGGGCCGCCGTGATTGGTTGTGGCCGAATTGGTAGCACCATCGACGACGAACAGGTAAATAAACCTCAATTCCGTTATCCCTAGGCTCATGCTCCCGCCTACATCGAAGCTACCGCAGTGGAATTGGTGGCTGGTGCCGATCTAGCCACCGACCGATTACAGGATTTTAAACAACGCTGGAGTGTCAACGACCTTTATACTGACTATCGGCAAATGCTAGCTCAGGAGCAACTGGATATTGTCAGTGCAACTACCCGGCCGGAGGAACGAGCAGAAATTGTGATCGCCACCGCTGAGTCATCTATGCCATCAAACCAGTGTGTGTTAGTCTGGTCGAAGCTGATGCGATGATAGAAGCCTGTCGTCAACATGGAGTGATCTTGGCCATTGCCGAAGGCCAGATCAGTTCGCTNCCCTCCATGTTGTGTGTAGCTTCACCCATGGGGGTCATACCTTATCTCTGTTTCGCTTGTTTGCTGGGGCGCCGGCAGGGTGGCATGATTCTCTACCAGAACGGTATTCGCAGCTTCAAACTACTGGGGGTTGGTTCAACTTCGATTTCGTGGGAAGTGATGGTTGGATCAGTGCACGTAACGAACATGCNGATTGCGAAATGTGGAGTCGACACCCGGAGATCAGAGAACCAATTCGGCGCCAGTTTCCCAATTCCAAGTGTCCACGTAGTTCACAGCAAACAGCCATTGAAACGTTGGTGAAAAATATTGATCAGGGAACCCCGTCCCTGTGTTCAGGCGAATATGGACGAGAGGTACTTGAAATAGCCATTGCCTTACGGGAATCAGATCTAAGGGGTAGCCAGAAAATGGAACTACCGCTGGCCGACCGTAGTCTGAAGAGTGGATAGCCAGAAAGATAATGCTTACGGTCCCCTGGCTGAGTTAACGGTCAGCAGCAAGCAGTGGTTAAACCAACCAGATAGTATCTCCAATCCTAACTTCATGATGCTGGCCATGAAGCGATTTTGTCCATCACTTCTCTAAACTGAGGATTACGTGAAGACCAAGCAGAAAACTGTACGCAGACCAGGATAGTGATAATTAGATTAGAAGAATAGGACACAAAGCGAGGAGGATAGACTTTGCCCACCGGGCACACACTACATTGGATCTTGTTCCATGCTCCTGATGATTCTCCTGTTCCTCTCCAGGGTGACATACGGAGTCGCAGCGCAAGCGAGCCCGGGGCACCTGCGGGCCGTTAGTAGACCTATCCGATTCGACATAATCGTGTGGATCGAGTGAAATTTTCACCTAAGGTAAGACATGAATTATTCACCGCGAGACAGAGGAGATTCAGCATGCTACTCAACCACACAGATATCGCGTTGACCGCGGAGGATTTGGCTATCTATCACCAGGAGGATTATTGGATTAGTCCCGTGCTCTTCGACGATGAAGAGGTACAGACAATGCGGCGGGAACTCGAACGCATATGCGCTGGCGAGCGTGACTACGACGGCTTCTTCTGGTTAAAGCAACCCAACTTTGGCCACTGTTGACCCTACCGTGCGTCAGGCCAACAGTGGCTGGTGGATTAATAGAGTCATACGGAGCATGGTATGGCCCGGTCATCTCATCAGCCGGAAGCACTGCGCTGCCTTGGTCTGGCTGGTGGCGCAGGCAATCACGGCTGCTCCTAATCTCCCGCCTACCCAACACCGGCGTGGAGAGGACCAAACCAGCCATCATCGATTTTCTCCTTCTCTTGGCAACAGGAGGCACAGGCTGACTTCAGACAAGGGGGACGATTTTGCGGCTCATCAAAGCATCGCCAAAAGCCTGGTAGCCAATTTTATTTGGCGCATCCTGATGCTTGATGGCAGCCAGGGCTCAACCAGAATGCTTAATGGCCGGATCAGACAGTACTTTCCAAAAAGCACTTCCTGGACCGATATTTCTGAGAAACAGATCAATAGGGTGATGAAAAACTCTGAATAATCTCCCTCGAGAGTGCCTTGGTATCGAAACTCCACATCAGGTATTCTGCCGGAATCAATCACCTGTTGCAGCTGAAAGTTAAATCCGCGGAATTTTAATGGCGCAGTAAAAAATCGTTTTGGCTAGAGACGTCCTCTCCCCGCATTAGGAACAGGCTCCGTTCAGTCATACTGAGACGGCCCTGGCGACCGGATTTGGCAACGATGCTGCGGTCGTAAACCGAGCTAGTGGGCATAAAACGCAGAGTCATACCACGGCGCGGCAGATCGGAGGTATTGACCGCCGAGCCGTGAAACAGATATACGTCGTGTAAGGAGATTTGTCCCGCTTCTAGGACCAACTCGATGGCTTCTGCTTCCTCGAACTCGGAAGCATCGAGTTCCAGAGGCAGATTGAGATTAGGATCCAAATTAGCGACGTGTTTTTTAAGTTGCCGGTCCCGGTGGGATCCCGGGATGACCTGCAGGCAACCGTTTTGGGTAGTGGAATTATCAACGGCAATCCAGACAGTGCAGGTAGCCAATGGTCGAATCGGCCAATATTCTCCGTCTTGATGCCACGGCGTTTGCTGCCCTTTGCGTTCAGGTTTGGCAAAAAAACTCGAATTCCACAACGCGATATTAGGCCCCAACAATTGCTCCACCATGTCCAGAATTTCCGGCTGGCGCGCATAGTTCAAAAAACCCAGATCGTAGGCCAACACAGCCGGACAATAGTCGACAAACTGTGGGTAGCATTCCACAAAGCGTTGATGGTGCTCTTTAATAGTATCAATGGTCTCCGTCGGTAACACAAAGTCGGGAATCACATAGCCGTCGCGGCGATATTGATCGATTTGTTTAGCCGTTAACATTTGTCCCCCTTATTCTTACTTAGTGGATGTATATCGCAGGAATAGATCCTCATTTATTCCCACATGTCCAATCCCAACAATTTTCGTCCTAAGGAGGTCAGTTGAGCGGTTTGACAATTGCGGTGTTCCCAGTCTCTAGGGTCACCCGGCCAACCGGATGTCGGCCGACGCTCTCGCCAGGCCTCAATACGATCGACGCTGTTCTGTCTTAACAAGGGAATGTTTTCCAAGGCCGGGTTAACCGGCGACATGGTGATATACTGCGCCAACCGGGGTTGCATCGCTCGGTTGTAGCCATTGCCATGAGCCAATAACCGATGCCAAATCAACAGGTCACCCGCCTGTCCGGCAATTGATTTCACCTCCAGATCAGTTAAGTCAGGACTGCTTGGATTACGATTAGCCGGTTGACTCTCAACCCACTGGTAAAATGTGCGGTGAAATCCAGGTACGCACTGAAATCCGCCCTGATTTTCAGCGGTATCGGTTAGGTAGAGAACCCCCTGTACTCCAAATGGGATCGGTTGCTGAGAAGTATCCAGATCCCAGTGAATCATCCCGCGATTATCCCATTCTGGATTTTGTGGACGGGTAGGTGGTTTCATGTTGGCACGGTCCAGCGAGACCCAGAGTTTTTCAGTTTGCCAAATCTCAGCAAAGGCCTGGTGAATACGCGGATATTGACGGTTGTTCCACAGCGCCTGGTGTTGGTAAATCTCGACCATGCCCGCTTGGGAAATGGGTGAGTCGGGATATGCTGAACACCGCGGTGATTGAGCATACCAATTCTCATTATCGATGGGATCAACTTCCAAGAAGGCCCAGATAGCCTCCACCACATCAGTCAGGTTTTCCTGTGGAACAGCGTTCTTTACCACCACATATCCATTTTCTTCCCAAAAACTCAAATTTTCAACACTAAGTACATTGTCGTTATACATGGTAAATCTGCCTTCAAAACGTTGGTTGGACCGATTTTACCGTGGTTCGCGCAACACGTCAATGTTTTCCCATTCGAGACTTCGGTTGAGGACTTTATCTTTCAATGTTGTTGCTCACGTTGGCCTTGAGGCCAACCTCGACCTGATCGTTGGGCGAAACGGATAGATCATTCCTCGAATGTACCTTCGCACCAGACTCAAATGAAACCGAGAACCTGTATCTGATGACCTACTTCGCCCTTCCAGAAATTGATCGCAAGCGAGAGTGACGGCTGAATCGCCACTTACCCCTCTCCTGCCTCTCGGATATTCACCTTTTTACAAAAGAAGCATCCTTATGCAACAAGGAACAGTAAAGTATAGAAGGGTCCTCCCCTAAGTTAGAGGTGTATCTGGTTCAAAGAAGAGGGATCTAAGGTGGGATCTCGGCCTTATTTCAGAATCACCATCTTCCGTGTTGCGTGGTCATCTCCTGCATCAATCTAGCAGAAGTAAGGGCCAGATAACACTGACTCATCCCTTTCTGTCTTCCTATCCCAATAATTGTTTTGTTAGCTGCCACGTAACTTCCTGCTGGCATATGACCCAACTCAATCACTCTGATTTGCTTTAGTATAAATCA
>PACG01000060.1 GCA_002699335.1 Candidatus Poribacteria bacterium | reverse complement strand
GGTTTCCTTCAGGTAATCCATATCCATGCACACCATCTTTCACTCTGATAAAGACTAGGCGCGTCCACACTGGTCTGATATTGTTTGTCTGTCCAATCGTAAACGGGTTGCAGGTGGAAAAAACTGGTATTTTGCTGCACCCGGCTTTCAATCAGTTTCTTGGATCCGATGCCACCGATACATATCTTGTTATGCCGGTGTGCTACATTAACATGATAAGCATGATAGTGTCTAGGGTCATCCCGGCAAAGAGGAAATGGGCTCAACATCAGTCCATCGATCAAATCCTCAGCGCACCATCTTTCAATATCCAGCCCATAGGCGACCATCAACCAGGGGGCGTTATCCGGCACACGGGGGATAATGGGGCAGGACGGTCCCAGTGTCTTCTCCTGCTCCCGCACCATCTGCCTCAAGCGCTACATAAACCCAGTTAGGACATCGGCCCGATACTGAAACTAGGAACGAAAATCATCGGGGTTGCAAGATTACCATCCTAATCGCTTCAAGAGCATGCTACCCGGCCCATTGACCATTTTAATGGAGTGATAATTCGATGTCAACAACAAACAAAAGTGGTTTTTTCACCTTTGCGTGTTATCATATGACCCGTTAACTAGTCGTAGATATAGAGCAGAAACGGCAACTGCGATCGTCCCGCAACGGTTTATTCCAGCAAGCAACTCAACCTTCAAACTCCAAAAGGCGCCCATCACTTTATCGACACCAGGAGGCACGCCATGTCGGCAGGAACGTTAAAACAAATCGCTATTCGCCACGAATCCCGCGCACCAATGGAAGAATTAACCCAAGCTGATATTACTGTTGAAGGCGGCGTTACCGGTGACTATCGGGGAAAACTGCTCAAAAAACGACAGGTGACCGTTTTATCGGCCGAAGCCTGGGCTTTAGCCTGCGCCGAAGTGGGCGAAGCGCTACCCTGGACCATCCGTAGGTCTAACCTGTTGGTCGAAGGGATTTCGCTGCAAGGCACCGTAGGCCAGCTGTTGCACGTAGGCGACGCCATACTGAAAATTAGCGGCGAAACGACACCGTGTCAGCGGATGGAAGAGGCCCAATCAGGGCTTTTATTGGCTCTGGAACCGGACTACCGGGGAGGCGTTCTCTGCACCGTAATACAATCGGGACAGGCCACCATCGGTGATGCTGTTACTCTGGAAGTCAATCTGAAAGAGAGTTAAAGAAACTTAGCGAACCAGCCAAATATCGGTCTCGATCAGTTTTAACCGCGCTTCAAACGAGCGGCCCTCCTTGGCTTCGAACTCTTTTAACACCGAGGGTTCCCCTTTTCCCCAACAAGGTTTTTAACGATCGCTGGTTGGCCTTTTTACCAGCGACCGGTTTCGGCACCTTCAATCGGCGTTGACGGCAACGATAAATATCGTCGTCAGCCGCAATGGACTGTTGGCAATGGGAACAAGTGAGCACCGAGGCAGCAGAAGGTTTCTCGGCTAACACCACTTTCATGCTATTCTCTCTTGGGAGGGAGCAAAGTCGATTCACTTCAAAACTTGAACGCTGCCAAATACGAATTATTGGCAAATGCTAAAACATAACCTAGCCAGCGGTTGAAAATAGGAATTGGGGTTAGACCGACGCAGTGGTAACTGATATCTTTCTTGCAGTAGCAAAGTGATTGAGGAAAAGATATGTGTCAGATAAAATTCGACTGGCGGTAATTGGCACCGGTCAGCGAGGTCTGGGCCACGCGCACACGATCCAAAAATGTCAGGAAACAGAACTGGTATTGGTCTGTGACCTGGATGAATCCCGTGCCCAGAAAGCAGCATCGATTTCGGCGTCAGTTACGTTCTGGACCACCGGGAAGCTATTCAACGGGACGGCGTCGACGCATTAGCGATTGCCACCCATACCCGTCATCACGCCGAAGTGATGCGGGATGCTATCCAAGCAGGCAAACCGTTTTTGGTTGAAAAGCCCTACGCTGACAACGTGGGATTCGGAAAATCTGTTTGCGAAATCGCCGAGAGGAACGGGGTCGTGGCCATGGTGGGGTTCCAGTTTCGCTTTACTCCCTTTGCGCAGCAGATAAAAATCCTAGCCGAACAAATTGATTTAGTGCAGGCCAATGTCTTCCTTCAGTGCGGATTCTTCAATCCACAGTACTTCTTGGCCGAACACTACAGCGGGATCCTANACCCCCTTTCCCACACCATAGATTTGGCATTGTGGTGGACGGAAGCACCACCCGTTGAAGTAATGGCTTACCAGCAAACCGGCCTCTTTAAACCCGACAAGCAAGCGNTGGAATTCACCAATATTNTGGCCCGGTGTCAGGGAGGCCAAATGANATGTATGACNGGTAGTATGGCCGGGTTAAAGATGCAAAATATATTCCAACTAGTTGGCACGAAAGGAAATATATCAGCTCTAGACCAGAGCCATATCCGCTACCTAACACACCATGGATTTAAGGAAAACAAAACGCCGATCAATTTGCAAGAAGGAGAGTGGCACAACGACGGACAAGCGGGGACCGATATGTGGACTCATTTCGCCGCTAGTGTGCGGGATGGGAAGACCGACGTTTCACCAGGTACTAGCCTGCGGGAAGGCTTGGCTGGGGTGGCGGTCAGTCAGGCCGCATACGCCTCATCTAAAGAAGGAAAAGCCATCAGTATTGCGCTTTAGAAGCACAAAAGCGGAAGGGCAGATATCCCTGATTCTGTCAGCCACTTGCGGCTCGAAGATACCCGCCTCTATCTAGTATTTCTGACGGTGAGATCAATTAGGTTTTGCCGAACAAAGGAGATAAAATTCCCTCCGTTCCCCGGCGATTACGGTCTCCTCTTCGTTATATGGTAATTCCAACCCTCAAACAGGTTCTATGAACCGACCGACCTCACCTCGCGGGATAACAAGTCGAAGTCTCTTCCTCGGTTTGCTGTGTGTTGTCTCGATTAGTGTTGCAACTCCGTATAACAACCTGTTTCTTGGTGGGACATCACTGGCCGGAAAATCACTTCCCATCGCTGGTGTGTTTCTGTTCACCATCACCATTCTTTTCGTTAATGCTGACATCCGAAAAATTTCACTCACTCAGGCCTTCTCTCCAGCGGAATTAATCGTTGCCTGGGGGATGATCATCGTAAGCGCTGGTATTCCCTACTCGGGTCTGATGCGGTATCTCATTCCACTGCTGGTGGCTCCTATTTTCTTTGCCTCGCCGGAAAACGAGTGGCGACAGTTCTATCACCCATATCTGTCAGATTGAATTGTCATCAAAAATAAACAGGCGGTTGGTGGGTTTTATCAGGGAGGGCTTACAGTGCCCAGGCAAGTCTGGATGAAACCGCTCTGCTGGTGGGCAATTTTCGTTTTGCTGATCTATCTGGATGTTTTGTCTCTGTGCTATCCTGAGAAAGCAGTGGGTGGAACGTGAACGTTATGCCTTCCCGTTGGTCCAACAGCCAATCAAATTGGCCAATCAACCGCAGCCCGGTTTATCATTCAGCAGTTTCTTCAGGAATCGTCGGTATGGATTGGCTTTTCAGTTCCACTAGTGCTACACCTGGTCAACGGTTTAAACGCCTATTGGCCTGAATTACCGCAGATCCCAACCGAATTCTAACTCTCCCGGTACTTTACGGAAAACCCCTGGACTACACTTAGGAGCAGTCCAGCTGTCAATTTTAAGATTTTCCCGTCTGTCGTCGGTCTCACCTATCTGCTGACGCTCGATGTGGCATTCAGCTTCTGGTTTTTCTTTCTCTTCAACAAACTGGAACAGGTGTTTCTTCTTGCTATCGGTTCTAAGTGGAGCGGATCAACTTTTGCGTCAGGCAAGGAATGGGCGCTTATATAGTTTTATTTGCTGTGATGATTTGGTCTAGCCGAGCCCATCTGGGAAAGGTAATCCGCCAGACATTACAAACACCTCGAGTTTCTCAGGACGAAATAATTTCTTGCCGCTCGGCAATCATCGGTCTGGTAGGGGGTATGATTGGACTAATAGTTCTCTGACCGGGTTAAGTAACTAGGTGACAACCGTTATCCTGATAGCATTTTTTATCATTGCACTGGGCCTAGACCTAGATGGTTGCCAACGGCGGACTGTTATACGTCAAACAGAGGTCTCGCCCCACCGACTATATTATTACTATACTGGGTTCCAACAGTGTGTCAAATGACAGCTGGGCACTATTGACTTTTCAGGACGGGATGGTGAAGGATACCCGTGAAATGCTGATGCCCAATCTAATGAATAGCATGCGGTTGCCAGACTTCATCGCTCTCTGTCGTCATTCCCTGCTATGGCCTACCACCTTGTCGGTTAGCGTGACTCTGTGTGTTTCGGCTTACGCTTTTCTGGTTCTGACCTATGAAAAAGGAGGGTTAAATTTGGAAACCTACGCTGTATGTCACCGCAGCCATCAGACCATTCGATCAATGTTGCCGTCACATGATTACGCCGACCGAAGCCAGTATGGCCGAAAGCATTGTCGTGGTAATCAGCGTGGGTGTGATGAGCGGATTAAATGTATTTTAGGCGAAAGTTTCTCTGGTGGAGTCTTCATCCAATCGGTTATTTAATGCACCTGAGTGGTGCATCGCCCGCGCTTTAGGCATCTATTTTTTGGGTTGGTTCTGCAAATTGATCGTGCTGAAGATAGGTGGTACCGGAAGCTATCGCCGATTTGGCCCTCTACTGTTGGGCCTTGTCTTAGGCGAAAGCTTTATCGGCGGTATCTGGATCGTCGTGGGCCTGTTTACAGGTACAGGTTACCGAATATGGCGAAGTTAGGAAGAGAAAGATTTTCGGATGAAAAATGTTGAATTTTCTACACAGTCAAGACCTGTCGATTCTAGTAGGTGAAATGTTGGCATTTCCACTTCACTTTTCCCACCAGCAAAGTTCAACGAGCCGATCTGAATCCAGGTTTAGGCGATAGCACCTTTTATTTAGCCCCTACTGATATCCGCGCAAGAGATAACTCGTGTACCCGATCTTATCACGGATAAATGACACTATTGCCTATACCCATATTTGGTACTACAAGCCAAAAGGGACTTAGATTATGCCTCTGACCGATAGGTTTTACTGGTCCAAGGTTCAAAAAATCCTGATTGCGGGTTACGCTCAGTCAGGATTCTTTTATGCGCAATAGTGAGTTCTCGCTAGCCAACTACCGAGTCAAGGATTGCCTGCTTCTACCATACCTGTTCGGACGGAGACCGAAACCTCATTTTTTCTGCCCTGCCAGAGGGTGGTTTTGGCGTATCCGTTGAACAACTGCTGCCAGAAATCGATATTGGGCAACATTTCGATATCATTGGTCAGCAGTTGACCCAAACTGGTAGAAGCGATTACAATCAGTTTTTTTTCCGCTCTGGACAGAGCCACATTGAGTCGATTTAGGTTGAGGATAAATTCCGACTCCTGCTGCACGTAATCCGGATCCGAAGCAGTCGCACTGACGATAATTACCTCTCTCTGCCCGCCTTGAAAACGCTCTACCGTATCGATGGCGGTATAGAGTTGTGGAAACTGCCGCCGTAACTCGGCTCGTTGAGCCCGATGTGGTACCACTACCCCAATTCCGTTCGCATCATTTAGGTTAAGTTGATCTAGACAAGCCTCAATAATAGGCGTCAATAGTTGAATTTCCATCGGGTTGTACTGCTCGGACTCCTGTTCTTGATGTTCCACCACCACTAAAGGGTAATCAGGATTCATCACCGCTTGCAAATAAGCATCATCAGTCTTAATAGCCGGAATAACCTCGGTCCGCTCAGAATAGAAATTAATCCCATCTTTCAGGTAGATCCGTTGAGCCAGAAATTGGGCTACGGTGCGGTGCAGACGAAAACTTCGATCCAGCCCAATTGGAGCCAGCCCCCTCTCTTGCAAGGCCTCAAATAAAGAGTGATAAGGCTGCTGATAAATAGCCGTTGGCCGAAGTTCCTTCTGCCAGTTGTGCTTATGAATGGGCGGCATTTGACGTGGATCACCGACCACAACCATCTCTCCTTCTGGCTTTAACCAGGCTGCACTCAGCAGTGCATAGGGCAACGACATCTGTGAAGCTTCATCGATAGCCAACAAATCAAAATACTTCTTTTTCCAATTCGGTTGTTTGCCGGTGGTGGCGCTTCTGGCCAAATTATAAAAACCGGCCGAGGTTCCACCAAAGATGATCACCCGATTGGCTGCCAATAGATTGGGTAAGGTATTACCACTATCTATTTGATAGGGATCAAAGGTTTGAACCTGATCAGTTAGTTCTTGGTTTTGGTCGCTATCACCGATTTTGTAGATCGGAATGGATGGAAAGTCGGGTATCAATTTTGATAAGGCTCGACAGCGGTCTGCCAGTTGATTGAGAACAACTCGGCTGGCCGAATGGGTAAAACAGGCTACGGCCACCGCACAGGAACCCCCCTGTTGCCAAGCCTGATAGAGACGATGCAAGAGGGCCCAGGCTAAAGTATAACTTTTCCCGGTACCGGGCGGTCCTTGTACTAGTAGCAATTTCTGGTTGTTGGTTACCACCTCTATCTGCCGATTAGTTAGTCGTTTGTCGCCCTCTACCTGGTCAATCCAGCCTAAAAAGGTGTCGGTTTCCGAGGGATGGAACATGAGTTGTTGATCAGGCCGATCTACTGTCAACCAAGTGTGAAGGGTATTGCTTTGGGCCTGTTCGATAGCTAAGCAGGCCTTGTTGGCATTGATATCGTCGGTCATCGGGTCGATGATGTAATCTTGATTTGGCTGGGGGTCATCTTGTCGATGCCAAGGTTGAAAACGGTTTTTACTGGCACCACGCCAACCTAAAGCCACTCGACAGGCCTCGATTTCCAGTTTCTCGATCACAGCTAGCCGACCATGTTCTAACTGACTCGCATTAGTATTAACCGGGTTAAGAACGACCCAATCTCCTTCCTTCAGGGTTAGACTACCGGCCTCTATCTGATGTTGATTGATCACAATCTGAAACACTGCGTCCTGATCAATCGGCATGGCAATATCATCTGAATCTGGAGCTGCCAAGTAACGAAGCCGTAGACTGTGGCCGGCCAGGACACGATCGTCAACAGGTTGTTGGTAAATCTGTGCGACCGACTCCTTATTGGATTGATATTCCAGTAGTAAATATTCCTGTAAGCTAGACTGTAAACTATAGTTAGGAGCTTGATTTAAGAAATTGACAAAATCGATCTCTGTTTTCTGAATCCGTTTATTTGTCTGAGTAAATTTCTGCTCCAAATGGTGCAGGGCAGCAATTCGTTGTTTGGCAAAAAATTCTAACTGAATGGGTAAAATGGACGGGAATTGATCTAGTCTTTGCTGTTCTGTCGGCTCGACTGCAATCTGTTGCACACTTTTCCGGGCAATATAGGCATACTCAATTGGGATTTGAGAACTAAAGCCTATTTTGCCATCCATTTCAACTTGTCGTTGGTCGATCACTTGATCTTGACGCGTATCAAAAATTGCTGTCTGAAACAGCTGTTTATATCCCTTCCAATTGAATTGCATCGCTTCAGCAGTTTGATAGAGGGAAGGACACAACCGCCCCAGATTTTGACGATCCTTTAGTTCTTGATCCAGATAAGAAACCATCTGCTGGTTTATGGCCACGGTTCGAGAAATCAAGTCGAGGAGTTGTTGGGCCGGCTGGCTATCTTGGTAACGGACCAAGGCATTGCAAAGTAAAGAATATGTGTAGCGATCATAAAAGTAGAAGTGCAATTGAACTGGGGTAACGGGCATTTGTTTCAGCAAGAATTGGATTAATCCATTTAACAACTCTTTTTCGTCCAAACTAGCAGCTTCGGCTAACGAAACTGTGGATTGAGAGTCCTTGTTGTTGTGGTTTTCCAACGGAGACATTTGAGCCCAATCCGATTTCAACCGAGGGCCGCGGACACCAGCGGCTAGCAGATAGAGGCGATCCAGTATATAATCTTGCTGTGCATCAAGAAAAACTTGGATCAGGTCAGGGTATTCATCACGGTTGGGCAAATAGCCAAAATGTGGGGTCAGTAAATAGGGACGGCTCTCAACCGTCTGATCAAAGGAACTGGTCACCTTCTTAGCCCGTTGAACAACTAAATCCAGATCTTGATTAATTGACCGGTGTTGACGTAGTCGATCTACGATATCGGGTTGACGTGCCACTAACCTGTTATCCTGATACTCCGTTAAGTTAGCCACTTGGCTCGGTGTTCTTAAGCCCACATTTTGTAACGTCCGTTTTTGCCATAAATTCAAATGTGGAATTAAAGATAAATCACGCTGCTGAAACGAGTTAACAGCACAGAGAGTGTTATAAACACACTGATCACACCAGGGACCAATCTCAAATGCGACTTGGTCCAATTGACTGGCTGCTAAACGCTGCGTAATGCTGTTGGGTGAAGTGACTAGCTGCCGTAGTGTTTGATTATAATCGGTCAGATTAAAACTGGGTTGGTCCGGTTTCAGTTGAGGTAATACGTCGTTTTCTTGCAAATACAAGATGCTGCCCTTAATCTGGTCAATCGGTCGGCCTACTGATTCAGCAGTCTGCTGGAGTAATTTGGCATAGATGACAACTTGTAAACGATGAGAGTTTCTCTCTTGACGACTGGATTTAATATCAGCTACCATGATCCGCAACCGATTTTGCGGGGCTGGTTGCAAGTGAATTAAATCTGCTACTCCGGCATAGTTGATTTGGCCCAAGCGCCCCGAAAGCTTGACTTGGGATAGGACAGTGTCTTGTTGGCACTGAATCAAATAGGGATCAATCTCTTGCTGTTGGCAATCGATAAAGTTGGGGAATTGCTGTCGGGTTTTGGCTGCTACCTCCGCTTCTACCCAATAGCCTCGCTGGCTAAGTAAAGGAGAAATAGGACTCTCTACCACCGATAATGTCTCGGCTAATTCTTGTCTTTGGGCAGGATGGAGACGAAACCACAGAAACCGGTCACAGTTTCTAAGTCCAAGATATTGGGCTAAATCAGTTACTCTCAAATGGAAGCTAGGCATAGATTTTCACATTTTTCATTTGACGGGTATTCTAAAATCTGCGGGGATTTTTGTCAATGATTGAACTGAACATTTGATCTATTGTTGGCAGTGTTATGGACTAACGAGTTGAATATTTACCTGCTGTTTCGGCCAGTTTTAGCGTTAGCCCGAATTAACTACCCCTATTTTATAGGAGACTTATCATGAGTAAAACAATTAGAGATAATCAGGGTTACGAATACACCATAGAACCGCAACCTCATGTGGGAGTAGCAGACTTGACGGCTTCGACTTGAGTGACGGATTAATCCTATACTAAAGGGAAACTTATTATGGCACGATATGAATCATTAGAGGAAGCATTAGCTAACCCTGCGGATGTTACAGTACTTGATCTGAGCGAAGAAGAATTAGAAGAATTATCTGTCCAAAATAGGGAAACTAATCAGCCTACAATGACTTTAGTTTATCTAACAACAAACTATAAAGCGGAAATCGGGCAACTAACTAACCTGCAAAGACTCGATTTAAGTTACAGCGATTATTTTGATTATTATTGAAGTATGGGAAAATGGGTCAGAAAAATGTTAGACGGTGCCGAAATTTCTTGGGCTGATGTGGTAGATAAAACTGATGATGGCATCGAATTTTGCGAAGGATTTTACAAACGTGCCTGTAATAAGTTTAAAAGTCAAGTGATCATCTTGACCTTGTCCATTATTGTCCAAGATCGCGGTGGCTGGAACGATCCATCTGATTACGAAGATAGGACAGAGGAAGTATGTGAAGTATTAAGCGGCTACGAATTCATTGCAGAGGCATATCTAGCGGAAGAGATAAACACAGCAGAAGACGATAGTGTCGGTATCACCATTGCCTTGAAAAGGAGAAAAAAACAATGAAAATTTTGCACACAGCGGATTGGCATCTGGGAGTAACTTTAGGCACGGTTACTGACCGCAGCCAGGAACAACGAAACAGTCTGCAACAGATAGCCGACTATCTCCAGACGCATCGGGTAGAAGTGATGATTGTGGCCGGCGACTTATTTCATCATCAGCGCCGACAACAACAGGAATCCATTAAGCTGATCAAAGAGATTTTTTTGCCGTTTCTAAAACAGGGCGGCCACATTGTGGCAGTAACAGGGAATCACGATAATGCCAGTTACTGTCAGGGCTTGCGCTCGATGATGGATATGGTTACAGAAGGCGTAGGCCGGTTCCACCTGGCGCCACAACCTGAAACGGTTACCATCGGTCAGGTTCAGTTCGTATTAATGCCTTATCCGCTGGTCAACCTCTACTTGACTGAAACCGAGATGAATTATGAGACCAATTTGGAACGGAGACAGCTAATCAATCAAGGTTATCGTCAAAAGCTAGATAGCCTGGCTTCGACTTTGAACCCAAATCAGCCCAAGATTCTGGTCGGGCATCTGCATGATAGCCGAATTGGTGGCGTTTACGGTTATCGAATGAATCAGGAAGATGAGATCAGCATCACCGTAAACGCCTTGGAACAAAACTGGAACTATGTAGCCTATGGTCATATCCATGAAGCGCAAGCCATTGCAGGTCATCAGAGCATGCGTTACGCCGGTTCTGTAATACGGATAGACGCGGGTGAAAGAAATCAGCAAAAAAGTGCGGTACTTTTAGAAATTGAGCCTGACGGTCAGATCAATTACCTGGAGGAGCTGCCCATCACTTGTCCGCCCATTTATCATATTGAGATAAACGCTGACGATCTGGATTACGACGTTTTGCGACAACGTTACCCAGAAGCCGATCAAGCACTAGTGCAGTATAAGCTGAATTATGATTCCAATCGACATAACCTTTACCAGATTAACCGACAACTAGAAAAAGTATTTCCGCGTTGCTATGACCGGCAGACAATTGATCTGCAGCAGTCCAGGCAACTGGAATCCTTCGAGGAAGAAATCGACTTTGATAATGTCCGACAAACGGTACAAGAATACCTGATGACCCAGTTGATGACCGATAGTAATCTGGCTGAGGTTTTACAGGTAGCCGATCAATTGATCACCGAAGTGGTGGAACAAGGGGACACGGTCTAGAGAGGTAAGGAAATGGATATTCGACAAATTAAGTTAAAAGGTTTTATGAGTTATCAGCAGGAAGCTGTATTTGATTTTTCCGAACAGAGTATCTGGGTCTTAAGTGGTGTCAATGGTAGCGGCAAGTCAACGGTCTTTGATGCAATTTCTTACGTTTTATATGGAACTACTAGTCGCAATGTAAATAAAGATGAACTGATTAATTACCAAGCTGATGGGTTTTTGGTTGAGCTCGATTTCCGCCTGAAGGGGCGTAACTACCAAGCCAAGCGAACGGTCTCCCGTAAAGGGGGCAGCAGCTTTCAAATTTTTGATCTAGACATGAACCAAGCCGTAGCCGACACCTCTAGTCAGAGCGGATTCAACCAGTGGCGACAGGACAATATTGGTCTTAACTTTGATGCCTTCAGCGCTGCGGTATTGCTGGCCCAGGGGCAAACTGATCAACTGCTATCCAAGCGGCCGGCGGAGCGCCACCAACTACTGACCCAGATTTTTGACTTATCTACCTACGCTAAATTACACCAAAAAGCTAACCAAAAAGAGTTAGAACTAACCAATCAACTGGCAGGTATCAACAACCAGTTAGAACGGTTGCAACCGGTTGAGGCCTCTGAAATTGAGCGCTTAGCGGCCAATGTGGAAACAGGCCAACAGCAATTGGAACAACTCAGGGGAAAAGAGCAAAGTTTATTGAGTGTAACCGTGCATGCTGAAAACCGGCAAAGACTTCGTCAAGAAAAGATAGGATTGGAAAAGAAAATCGGTCAACAGATACAATTGCTAGCTGAAGCGGATCAGCAGCAGCTATTAGCTCAAGCTGAACGCCAAACTGAGCTGGCCAGTCTGGTTCCCAAAGTCAGCCGATTGTTGGAGAACCAACAAACACGCATTCGGATTCAACAACAATTCACCCTATTGAAAGCGGAGCAGGAGAAACTGACCCAGTCTATTAAAACCGGTGAGCAAAGACTAGAAACTTTAGAAAATCAGTTAGCGGCCAACCCAGATTATACCGTTGAACGAACCGCATGCGAAACGCGATTAAAACAAGCACAGGAGATGTTGCACCAATTAACTGGGCAGGTTGATCGCGCCAACTGTTTGGCTTGTGGTCAGCCATTGACCGCCGAGCATCTGGCGACGGAACAACAGAAGCGACAAGCTGATTTGGACCAACATCAGGCTGAGCATCAACGGCTAAGCGGGTTATCAAAAATAGCTCAGCAAAACCGTCGTAATTTTCAAACAGAAATCGACAGTGTTAAGAAGCAGAGTAAAACCTTGAGCAATCGACTAGCTCAGATGGTCGATCGCCGGGGTCAATACCTAGGGCAAAGCCAGGGCATAGAAACACAGATTGATCAGTTGCAGCAAGAGATTCCCACCGACTATCATCAATCGACTCAACAGCAGCTAAAATTTTGGCAGCAAGAATTGGCCGGCTTATCCGATGTTAAATCGCGGTTAGAGCAGCTACAAGCTGCTCATCAGCAAAAACAGCGTTTAGATGACGACTTGCAACGGATCCGTGGTGAATTAGACCGAATTCCCGCAGAAGGCCGACGCGATCTATCCGAATTGAAACAGGAGATTGGACAGATCCAGCGTCGGATAACTCAACAACAGCAACAAATCAATCAACAACAGCAGGAACTAAACAGGACAGAACAGCAGCAGTTGCAATACCAGGATTTAGAACAACAACGTCAGCAGTTGGCCAGCCAAGCGTCTATCTATAAAACGCTAGCTTATCAATTGGGACGAGATCGATTGCAGAGACATTTACTGCAGAAGGTCGAGTATGAGATTGTAACTAAAGCTAACCAACATCTGGACAAAATGTCGAGTGGCCAGCTGAGCTTAGAACTGGAAAAGGAAGAACAAACAACGGAAGGTGAAAGCACAACCAGCCAAAAAGCCCTGGATTTGGAAGTTTATAACCGGGCCATTAGTCCGGACAACTCCTTCTCTGTGGGTACCCTGAGCGGTTCTCAACGCTTTCGTATTAGTGTTGCCCTGGCATTAGCCATTGGCGAATATACAGCTAAACAGAGCTTCAGTTTAGAGACACTGATTATTGATGAAGGGTTTGGTTCCCTGGACACCCGTGGACGAGAAGAGATGACCGAAGAGTTGCGTAGATTAGGCCAGGAACTCAATCGTGTCATTTTAGTGTCCCACCAAGAGGAGGTATCCAATGCCTTTAACCATCGTTACCACATCAATTTGGAGGATGGCAACTCTACTGTCTCCCGTCAATTTTAGGCCCTTATTATCTTGATATTTCATCAAGGGTACGTCTATTGAGCAAACCAGAGCATTGAATATGCTACTGGCGCGTTTGGCCGGGTTGTGTTAATAGGATCAGTTATCCCGTCAAGGTATATCAATTGGCTGATTCCAAAACGGATTCATTCTTAACGCCTCTCTTAGCTTCAACTTAGTTTCAATCTTCAGTCTCGTGGTTCCTCTCCTCTCCAATGTAAAACACAAAGATCTCTTCTTCAGCAATTCTTGATAATACTTCTCTTCATCTGCTTCATTAATGAGGGGGGCCGACCTCCGGTCGGCATCTTCCTCAAGCCGACTACACATCTCATCTGGGTTGAAACTAAGTCATTGCAGGTTGGTTAGTTGGCCTATTTCGGCAGATAATTCTTCTAATTCTTGCTCGCTAAAATCAAGTTCGGTTACATCTTTAGAGTTGGCTAAGGCTTCTTCTAACGATTCATATCGCGCCATGAAATTCTCCTAAGGGCCGTATTGGCGGTCGGCAGGATTAGACGTAGCAAGACATACATCTATCGCCTATTGAGGGAAATAAGAATAAAAAACGATACAAATCAGGTTTTTCTCTTGGTGCGACATGGGCTGTCGTTCATGTCGGGTATTATACCTCACATATCAAGTCAAACATCGGATATGTGAGGTTTTTGTCATTATGTTTCAAGCCCATCATCAGAAGGATCAACTCACTCCGCCACAAACGGACGCTCTCTTTGCCCACTTAGCCCGGGTGAAACAGGAAATCGAGACCCTGGATCCACCATCGTCCGACTCAGATCGAACTCAATCAGAAGCCCTGGAACAGACCTATCAACAGATTAGAGATCAATTGGTAGAGGCCAACCTGGGCTTGGTTAAATGGGTCATCAACAAATACTACTATGAAGACGAAGGCGGCTCGATAACCCAGGAAGATATGGTTCAAGAGGGCGTCATCGGCCTGATTAAAGCTATAGAGAAATTTGACCTATCCTATGGCAACCGTTTCAGCTCTTATGCCAGGTCGTGGATTCAGCACACCGTCAGTCGGGTGCTCGAAGAAAAGGCGGCTGGCATCCGGCTGCCAGCGGAGTGGATCAGAGACCGTCGCCTATTGGCCCGGGCCGGCGAAGTTAACGCGGCTTCCGTCGATCCCGATTCCATCGAGGCGTTATCCGGCTGGAGCGAACAACGACGGAAACAGGTCGAACAGGCGCCGCTACTGTTCTATAACCTAGACCAACCGGCCCGCGATAGCGATCAGGAGCAGTGTCAGATTGAAAATATTCCCTCTCCCTGGAAAGGCCCAGAAGAACAGGTGATTCAGGCAGAAGAGAACCAGCAAACGCAGGCTTTATTAAATCGGTTAACACCCAGAGAGATCGAGATTATCCAACTCCGCTTTGGTTTGGCCGGTCTGGTAGAAACTTCCTCTGCCCGAATCGGCCAACAACTGGGGCTGAGTCGACAGCGTGTCCGCCAGTTGGAATCGAACGCCTTAACCAAGTTACGGCGGGTTGCCAACTGACGTGAGAATTTGGAGTAGTGAAGGTGAAATACCGGCTGAAATTCATTACTCCTAATTCACCTGGTTCGAAGAACAGGCCCTTCAGACCGCACTCGTCATACACTAGCTGAACCGCTGTTTGCGGTTGTCGCACCTCGGCCTTCAGTTCGGTGATCCGAGCTTTGCCGGCCACATACAGAACGGTGTTCTCCAGGTTCATCAAGGTGGCAATCTCCCGGATCACCCTCTGAATTCGGCGTACCGTTGTTTTCTTTAGCCCCGTTTCGGCTTCAACCTGACTCACCACTTCTACCTCTGACAGACCTTCCGATTTCTCGGTTACCGCTACCACTGGGACTTTACTATTTGTTTGCGATTTAACCCTCTGGCCTGATTGATCCGATGGACTAACTGACGGCTTTTGGGAGCCAGAGGTAGAGGTACAGCGACGTTTACCCTTCTTGATCTGTCCCCTATTCAGGGCTTCAAATCCACATTCTCGACACAGATTGGCGCTGCTGTCATTGATGGTCATGGCAATCAGCAGATCGGAAACGCAGTGGCAGATCTGGCACTCGGTCAGACTCTCGATCTGGGTGAAAATCTGGCCCTGAAGTTTCAACAGACAATCTTTATTCGCTTTGCCTAATCGATCCTGGCTGCAGATGTCTACTATGGATTCAGCCAATTGTCGAATTGTTTGTAAGACACTCATCTGGATTGGGCTCCCCTAATCATCGGCTCATCTAGCTAACAGATTTACGATTTTAAGCCCGGTACTGGCCTTTTTGGATTTGCTCTCTCCGCCGCTTAGCAGCCGCGAATCGCTTAAAGAAAATCTGTTGGCCCCAGGGGTGCTGGTCAACGATCTGGTCATTTAGGGCTTGGATGACTCCGTCGGGCGGCAAACGAAGAATGGTGTTTACCGTATCTTTTTGTCTCAGAGTATACCAACCCATTTCAGCTGTTTCTAGGTCTACCGCGTAGACTAAAGATTCGAGGCTGATTCGTCTATTTTTCACAATTGATCCTCTCTTTTTTGTTTTATGCTTATAATGCCCTTTAAGTACGACAGACTATGTCGATCTTAACCTTTTTTAGCCCAGGTGGCGTTGGTCTGGCAGGTTGGCCGACGACTCGGACTTAAAGGTGAGAACTTTTCCCCATCCTGACACCAACTGTCGCTATTGATTGGTACCCTAGACAGTGAAATAAACAGATTTAAATAACGACCGGTCAAGGTCAATAGGAGTAACCAATCATGGCATATTTTGGTAAGAGATCTCAGTTAAGCAACCGTTAACTCAACCGAGCGTCAGTAGCCTTAGACCCTCCTTGTGATCAGGATACGATACGTCGTTTGGCTGGGGCCAATCAGCTGATTTACCGCAATTCGGTTCGACCCACTTTGGGTCCAGACACATATCAGGTTCTTAGCCGTTCCCGAGGAGACAAATGGTATAACGTCTATCTTTCTATCTATGAGGCCAGTTGGGGCTGTACTTGTCAGGATTTCCGTAAACGCTGCCAGCCGTGTCAACATATCATCTCAGTTTTGGCCTATCGACAGCTAGCAAATCCAGCCATCGATAGAGCCGTGGATAAACAGCAGTTAATTGAAACAGATGACAAAGACAGTTACTATTCTCTGTGGTCGCCGCCGCCAGTGACAGAAATCCCTTCTGTTTGAAGAGACTCAGCCTCACCGGTGGACAAACGGGTCTTGTGGTTGATCTGGACTGATTAATGTAGCTCTTAATGCAGCCGCTTTTTATCCCGGCTCGTGCTGGTAAAGCACCCGTTCTACTTCAGCGTGTAGTGCTAGATCGGGATCTTCCGCCTGTAGCTGGTCTAGCAACTGCTCAATCGCCATCAGGCGGTTGACTGTTCGGCTGATTTGCCGTTCGCAGCCGTCTCGCCGCATAAGCAGATCCTCCAGACGTTGGCATGCTGAATCCAGCGCTTGGTTCAGTTGGAAGGGCGAATGGACTGTCTTCTCTTTGCTGCTCTCCTTCATTGTATAACTCCCGCTTGAGCTGTTGGCGGTGTGCCACCCGCCGTCTTGTGGGCGACCACCGTAAGTTAGAACTTAGGATCAACTGCGATCATCAGGATCTATTGATGACCTGACGCTGCTGCCCTTTAATGGCAGCGAGACCAGTTTGTCGGCGACCCGACAGGTCTCCATCTGTTCGATCTTTTGCCGTGCCACTTCGATCTGTCGTTGGTAGTAGTGCATTCGGGCATATAACCAATCCAGACGCTTGGCCTCAGTCTCCAGTTCACCTTGTAATCGCTTTTGATAATTTGTCATTTCTTTCTACCTGCTTAAAGAATTAAGATCTTGAATCAAGCAGAAGGCGGCCATATATGGCCGCGTGGTCATGGCCTCCTCTGCTATAACCTAGTATGCCAGCGGAGGACGACAGACTATGTCGTACGACTGTAAAAAGTGAGTTAGAGCCCCTTTTTTACAGCCTGGGTGAATTTGAAGCGGGCTCGTTAGAGATGCAAAAGCGGAAGAGTAGATGTCCCTGATTCTAACCGGAACAATCTTTTGACTCAGGTTATCGATGATGGAGATGACTTCAAAGAAATGGACCAGTGAGCGAGGAGTAGTTCTTTCGCCCGTTACCATCCTGGGATAGGTCAGGACGAAGATGATGCCAGGTGGATCAAGGCTTCGTTTTTCGCTCCATCTGGCCTAGGCGGCAACATCAAATATCATCGTCACGTGCATCATTCGCGTTATCGTGGCGGCTCTGCTTCGATTTAACCGCTGACCAGGCCACCCCTAGATCGACTATAAATCCAATTTTTTGATTGTTTTCTCATCTGCGACGTAACCTGTCGTACATAGTGGGCATAATCATAATTGTTAACAAGCACCCAGCTGAACAAAAAGGAGATTTTTCAGATCCAATGTTTCAGGCAGGCTTAACCGAAAAAACAAATTATCAACTGACAGCAACATGGGCTGTCATAGTTGTCAGACATAATCAGTATCGATTAACCAACGGGAAGAGATGGAGATAGATCCATCTTCCGAGGAGATAAAGATGCCCGTCAAAATTAGGGGTAATGAATACAACACTGTAGCCGAACGGCTGGCAGCTATCCACCAAGACCATCCACTATTGTCCATCCATACCAAGATTGTGGATGAAACCGTCAACCATATTACGTTCAAAGCCAGGGTCGAAATTCTGGCTGAGGGCCAAAGCTTGATCTTTAGCGACCATGCCCGCGAATACTTCGAGTTGGAGAACAACCGAGCTATCAACTTCACCTTTGCGCTGGAGAATGCGGAGACCTCCGCCATTGGCCGAGCTCTGGCTAACGCCGGTTACGGCGGCCACTACCTAGCTTCCGCCGAGGAGATGCAGCCGGTTGCGCCCGCAACGGCTGCTCGTCAGTCGCAACTGGAAATAGAGCTGGTTCCCAGCCAGGAACTCTTACTAGCGGTCGAGCAGGCGCGGCAACAGGCCGATTTGACCGTCGATCAATTGAAGGCCAAATCGGCTCAACTGTTCGGTACAGAGGAGATTCGTCAACTCACCGCCCAGCAACTAGAATGTTTTGCCGACCAAATTTTGGTTGCAGGCATGCAAGAAGCGTAAGTTATTAAACTTAAGTTATTGGAACCTGAAATAAAGGAGATAAATCCGATGTTGAATTACAACCGCACTATTATGATGGGTAGATTAACCCGCGACCCGGAACTACAAACCCTGCCCTCCGGCACCGAGTCGATGACCACCGCTGTGGCCGTCAACCGCAGCTGGAAAGATAAGCAGATCGGCGAGAAACGGGAAGAGGTCTGTTTCATCGACCTGCAGGCCTTTGGCCGCACGGCCGAAGTGATAACTGAGTATTTCCGCCAGGGCGATCCGATCCACATCGAAGGCCGGCTCCGTTTCCGCCAGTGGGAAACAGCCGAGGGTGAGAAGCGATCCAAGCATGATCTGCTGGTCGATGGCTTTGAATTTGTCGGCGGCCGCAGTGAAAGTCAAATCCTATCCAACGTCAACAGTACCCAAACCGAGTCCAACAGCGAGTTGGAGGCTGAGGGCGAGATTCCGTTTTAACTCCAATCTGGAGGAGGGAAAGCCAAGATGAAAATTCAGGAAAAAACTATGATCCCTCTGGGTTATGGCAAGTATTTCGTTTCCGATAGTATCATCGGTCTGCAACCGATGGAAGAAAACCGTGGCCCCGGGCAGCGAACCTGGGTCCATATCGAGGGCCAAAGCATACCTCTAACCGCCTCGCGGGCCGAGGGATCGATTTTGGCGATCTGGTGCAAGAGCCGAAACAGATCACCCAAAACCGAGAGCAGAACGGCCTGTTGCAGGATATTCTGGAATCGGTCCGCGAGGTGCCGCCGATGCTGAGGTCCATTATCCACGATCAGTGCCAGTGGGACCTAGATCGATTGGAACAGCAGATGAAAGAGCTGCTGGAGGATGAGAACCTGTTCTGTAGACTGGGCCTGTCGGCAGGACAGGTCGAGCTAGACGCTTGGCCCAGGAAAGAAGCCGGTTAAAGAAGACCAGTTAAAGAAGAATAAAAGAGGGGGGAATACGATGGGAACAGTGATTATTGATACCGAAACCTACCGGGCTGCCGTTGAAATTGAGGGCGGATTCCAGAATTTGAGTCAGTTTGGTTTGTCGTTGTTGGTAGTGGGTGTGCCGGCCGGTGGGGAGCGGTTAGACTATTCGGTCTATTCGCCCTACGCGCAACTGCCCCATTTCCCGTCATTCGATTTTGTCGACCGGCCGCAGATCCAGGCTTTGTTGGATCAGGCCGATGAGATTGTCTCTTTCAATGGCGAACGGTTCGATTTTGAAGTTCTATCCCAGGCCGGTTTTGAGGTGGACGATTGGCGAGTCAAATCCAACGATATCCTGTCCCGTTTCTATCGACGAACCGGACGGTGGGTCAGCCTGCAGAACCTGGCCTATCAGCAGTTTGGCTATGGGAAAACCCTGTGTGACGGTCAACAGGCGGTCGAGCTCTGGCGGGCTGGCTTGGAGTTGCTACGGGGTTGGTCTGGAAACCCGCAACTAGCCCGGGCCAGCAGCAACAGTTTCTGCTACCAAACAGCCGCCTACCTGTTCCAAAAGGTAATTGACTATGCCAGAAAAGACGTTGACCTGACCTTCAAACTCCATCGCTATTTACAGCAGTACCAATGTTTGGCCTACTTCGATACACAGTTGAAACAGAAGCAGGTCATCGACTTTCGTTCCCCCTCACCGACAGAGCACCAGACCTTGACAGCCCGAAAGCCCACCATTAAAATGAGGGCTGAAGATGCCGTTAACTGGTGAATTCATCAATTTTCCGGATTGTAACGTAGACTATTGGAGGTCGTAACCGATGCCAGCCAAAACTGCGGAAGAGAAGCAGGTCGAACGACAGTGGATGATCCTGCACGAACTGGATCGACATAGCCGGGCCGCTAAAGGGGTTACCAAACAGGAACTGGCCGATCTGTGTGGAGTATCCAAGCGCACCATCGACCGTGATATGATTGATCTGAGCCTGTCCCGCTTCCCGGTCTGGTGTCAGCAGGAGGGACGGGTCAAAACCTGGCGTTTGCAAGAGGGTTATCAACTCGAGTTTCCCCCGGTG
>PACG01000059.1 GCA_002699335.1 Candidatus Poribacteria bacterium | reverse complement strand
TCAAAATATTCCACACGTAAGGTATGGTAACCCGCAGCGAGTTTGATCTTGGCTTCTTCGGTTACTCCTGCTCTGGCTTTAACCACTGGTTGGCCATCAATAAGTAGTCGCGATCCATCATCTGACGCTAGTTCGAATGTATACTCACCGGTTTCGTCCATCTCAAGCCGCCCCTCAAACACCATACCGAAGTTGTCTTCCATTTCGGCAAGTTTGAGATCCAGCCATCCGGTTTCGAAACTACCCTGGGCCTGTGGGGTGAGTTTCGAAAAATCAGGGAATCTTTGAAACTCAGCCTCCCCTCTCTTCTTGCCCATTTTGTAGACTTTGTAGGTCATGTCTTTGATTCCGCCTTCCTGTGGCAAATTCCAATTGGGCAGGCTTGAACCATTGAAGACAAGGTTAGGGTTTTGCTGTTGGTTAAGTGTATAAATTGCGTTACGGCTCACCCGAACTTGGCCATGACGTTCGCTGGAAAAAAGGAATGTGTTGTTGTCCGCACCGATCAGGTCAGCTATCCAGACATCGCCCGATACCATACTAACCCGAAAAGTTTCGGTTGGTGGAGTGGATCGTTTGGAGAACAGAATGGAATCTAGTGCTCCTACATCGATTACTAGGTTATCCGAAAAGTACGGCGATGTCCAGCGGACCTGTCCGGCTTTGCTTTCCAACAGCTTGCCAGGAAGAACGTCGCCGTTTTTCCAGCGTAAACGTGTCACTGGTTCCTGAGCCTGCAATGTTACTAGCTGCAAGGCTACCAACACTGCGACTGTGATAATTACCTTTAAATACCAGCGCATTATTTTCCTCAAGTTTATCTTTCGTAAACGGGCAATAGGCGATAGTTCAGTGCCAAAGACAGAACGGACATTCCTGTCCCATAAGCTCGCCCATGAGAGCTACTGAAACTACCGTCTTCGTCTTGCATTCTTTGAAGGTGTTCAATGGTTCGCCGATTCCAGGCTTTCCAGGCTTCGAAGTCACTTTGAAACAATGCTTGAGCCATGTAATAGCGATTGTAGAATGGGTGTGAATCGGTATCCTGATCGATTCGTTTTTTGATGAACTCCAAGGCGGTTTTGTATTCCAACAAGTCTTTCCTTTTTCCGATTGCGTAAACCAGTGTTCCTATTGCCGTCCGAGTTATACCGTCACCGTGACTGCTGGCGGGTTGGTAAGAGATGTTTCCGTCTCGCATGGTGTTGGTACGGAAAAAACTTAGGGCTTTGTCAATGGCCTCATTGGGTATCTCGATACCGGCATTNCGTGCACCCAGTAAACCCATCAATACGGTTCCAGATACTGTTGTATCAGCGTCTTGNGAGTCTGGAGAGTACCGCCAGGCGCCCCACGGGTTCTTCTTTTGCGCNGTCAAGGCACAACGTACTGCCAGTTCCAAGGTTCGGCTGATGGTACGTTGCCAATCGGCGGGAACCTCAATTCCTTGCCAGAGCAGTTGTTCGTCCACTGCTCCATACGCTTCAGACAGGGCTAACATGGCAAAACCGTGATGGTACATCGAACCATGACCGGGGCCACTGAGGTGTCCGGTTTTCGGGTCTTGGTTGACGATAATGTTGCGTAGCGATTTACGAATATGAGTGGCATAAGGTCCGAAGTCGGGATCTTCNCCNCTGGCCATGAATGCCATGATACAAATNCCGATTACTCCNAGGCCGTTTTGTTCATCAGGCCAACTTCCNTCTNCATTTTGTGTGCTGGCGAGGTAGTTCAGACTTCGGTTGTTAATCACGCGAACTATCGGAGGTACTCCCCGACCGTAGCGGATAACAGCGTCTTGTCCAAANACCNTCTNGATTGGAAATGTGGCCAGCAATATGAAGCAAGCCAATCCAAGACCAAATGTGCTCTTATTTAGTGGAATCATGAGGAAACCTCCAACGTCTGTGGTTTTCAACGTCGCCTATTAACATCGTCGTTGTCAGCCTATTCCTGAAACTCTGGTTCATGCAGTAATGGTTGAATAGCTTCTATAACGGGGTTGAAGCGGTTCCATTGCCATGGGCTTAGAGCTTCANTATTTAGTTGTTCAGAAAGTTGGATAAGTGTGTGTACAGGGGTTAGGGCTNGTCCAGTTGCTATCGGAGTAGGTTGCCACATGTTAACCATATCAGTGATTACCTCAAAGTGCTTTCTTTGATTTTCACTAAGTAATAGATGTGTATCCAGACTTGCCACCACTAAATCACGTGAAACTTTTTGTCGGAAGGCTAGTCTTTCCACTTGGTATGCGTTGTATTGGTCGAATGCGTCTTCGGTAAGTACATCTTCGATCGTTTTTTGATAAAGCGGATGATTTGTGATGTCGTCATCAAAGTTTAGATCTTTCCATTCGTCTCGTGCTTCGAGCAACTGTTCTACGACGCCTTTGGAGACTAACGCCAAACGTCGTGATGCTCGTTCATTGAGCGGTCCTAACTGTTCGGTATGGGCGGCTAATTGGGCTTCGGCGATCAGCTTGGCGGTGTTCTGTGATGCGTTTTCGCTCTCTTCCATAATGGCTGGGTCTCGTTGATTTCGCTCTTCTGCCCCAAGTCGTCGTCTTAGACCTTCAAGTCTTTCGTCAGCCTGTTCCTTGGTAATTCTGCCTGCCTTGACTGCCTCCTTGACCCTGACTTCAGCTTTACGGAATTGGATTTGGTGTTCGTCTTCGTTTAGGTCATCGTCTTTTTCTGCCCCAAGTCGTCGTCTTAGAGCTTCAAGTCTTTCNTCAGCNTGNTTCTTGGTAANTCTGCCTGCCTTGACTGCCTCTGCGATTTCAACTTCGGCTTTGTGGAATCTGGCTTTGAGATCATTCCCATCTTTTGCCTCCCATTTGGTTTCGCCGTNTTTCGGTGGGGTGACTAAACGTTGCCAGATTTCGGATTGTTTTTGGGAGAATATTTCATCTATTTGGCCTGTGTGATTTTGGTNAACCAGATTTATTGCTTCTTTTGAGGTCATGGTCAGTGTATCCATCGATGGCCACCCATCACTTGTTTTGATAACCAGNATTTGCTCAATTTTCTTGCGTTGATTAGATGTCAAGCTGAGTTGCTGGTCGATCAAAGCAGTCAATTGACGATTGACTACACGCTGGCCTCTTTGTCCNCGCGCTTTGGTGAAATCAAGGTAATCTTGGAATTGCTTTCCGTTGAGGTGTTTGGCTAATGCTGCCCTGCAGTTGGGTTGCGAGAATAACATTTCCAGCATCTGCATGCCGCCATCTCTCGCTATCCCTGCAATGCGTATTATATCTGAGATACTACCTTTATCTTTTTCTTGATTTAGTTGGTTCTCGACTGATTCGCGAACCGTTTGCCGAAGTTTCTTAATGGTTGTCTCTTCCAATTCGTAACGCTGGCCGATACTTTCTCCGACTTGTTGTAGCAGGGAATCGAGTCTTTCCATGATAAAAGTTTTCAACCTCTCTTGCCCTGCCCTTCCTCTCCTTTCTCTCCTTTCTTTCAGCTCTGCCTTCCGTTNTCGCTCGTCAGGATTTCGATCCGGATCTTGGGACATTACAACGTTGGTGAGTATCAATGTCGTCGCGATACATAGCCATAGAAGATTGCCTTTACGCATGTCTTGTCTCCTTCAGTTTGAATTTGAATGATGATGTCACGAACTATCAGAGGTACCTGTTAGTTGTAATGTTCGTAATATCAGATTGGTCAGGCTGAACAAAAGCGTATTTTGTTCAGAAAGTTCATAAGAAACTTCTAGCGNCTTACCCTATTTCTTTTTGTCTTGGCCAAGCCACCCTTCTNTGTCTTTGTCGAACCATTTAAACTCGTCCAATCGTGCCTGTTGCCACGAGTTCAGAACTTCACTATTATCTAGCTGTTCAAAAAGTTTGGTAAAGATGTTGCCTGAAGTTGATAACTGTGCTACGGTGTCCTCAAAATGTTGCCGCTGGTTCGTATCAAGCAACAAGTGGGTATCCAAGCTAGCGACTACCAAATCAGAGGTTGCCTGCAAGCGAAAAGCCTGTCTCTCTGCTTGAAGTGCTTTGTATCGGGCAAACGCTTCATCTGAAAGAACGTCTTTGATCGTCTGTTGGTATAGTGGGTGGTTGGTAATCTCGGTGTTGGATTTGTGCTTGTACTCGTTTTCCGTCACCCACTCTTTCTCTTCCTGCCATAATTCTTTTTTNAAGGCTTCAAGTTCTTTTTTCAAGGCNNCAANNTTGGCCCCAGCTTCTCTTTTGTTAATTNNNCCTNCCTTGNCTGCCTTTATGATTTCAGCTTNANCTCTTTCAACTCTTTTGTACCGTTCATCTGGATCTTCGGGCTGAGCTTCGAGATGCTGTTCCACAACTCCTTTAGTAACCAGTGATAAACGCCGAGATGCACGATCGTCAAGTGATCCTAACTGTTCCGTGTAGGCAGCTAGCTTGGCCTCAGCCATTAGCTTGGCTCTTTTTTCAAATTCCGAGTTACTGTTTTCAGCTTCGGCTTTACCCCGGGGGCGTCGTTTTAGGTCTTTAAGTAAAACCCCAGCTTCTCTTTTGTCGATTTTTCCTGCTTTGGCCATTGCCTTGATGTCAGCTTCTTCTTCCTCTAGGTCGTCGTCTTTTTCCTGCCATAATTCTTTTTTCAAGGCTTCAAGTTTGCCCCCAGCTTCTCTTTTGTTGATTTTTCCTGCCTTGACTGCTTCCATGATTTCAGCTTCAGCTTTATCGAACTTCTCTTCTCGAGGGGCTCGGGGGGCTTTAATTTTACGGGAGGGCGCTAGGAGTTTCCAAATTTCAGACTGTGACTTTGAAAGAATTCCATCTATAGGCACCTTTAGTCTGTGTATCATATTGACTGACTCTTGTGAGTCGATTTCTACCAGCATTTCGATTGGAGTCAATTCTGTCTTCATTCCTGTGGCAAGCTGTTTTTTAAAACTGTTAACCATATCGAGTAACTGCTCAACTTTTTGGCGCTGGTCGGTCGTTAAGCTGAGTTGCTGATCCAAGTTCGCAGTCAGTTGACGGGTTATTGCCTGTTGTGCAAGCTTACGCCGTTTCTGAGTCAGGTCCAAGTAATCCTGAAGCTGTTCCTCGTTCAGGTGTTTGGTCAATGCTGCTTTGAAGTCGGTTTGTGATAACAACAGTTCCAGCATCTTTATTCCGCCTTCTTCGGCTGCATTTCTCATGGTGTCTCTTTTAACCCAGAATTCCTTTTCCATTCTTTCGTTTGCTTCCCATAACTTCTTCGCCTCGGCGATTTTCTGGTCGGCTTGTTGTCCAGTTATTTTGCCTTTCTTGGTTGCGTCCTTGATCTCAGCTACGAATTTTTTATCAAACTTGGTTTCCTGAAGGAAACCTTGGCCATTGTCCCAAGTGGTACCAGTTACGTATTTTTCCTGATTCAGTTGGGTCTTGACCGATTCACGAACATGTTGTTGAAAATTATTAACCGTTGTTTCGTCTAATTCATAGCGTTGGCTCATGTTTTCACCGATATGTTTTAGTAAAGGATCGAGCCTCTGCATGATGAAGTTGTTTATCCGTAGGTTTTCTTTGTCTCCGTTCCGTTTCTTGGCCTCCTTGGCCCATTTTTCCACCGCACGTTTAGGTTTTTGATTTTTATCCTGAGCAATTCCAACATGGATAAGTACCAAAGTTGTCACTATAGATAACCATAAAAAACTGCTTTTACGCATTTTTTGTCTCCTTGTCATTTAATTTGATTGAATTGATTTTGAATACGACAATTTTGTGCTGAATAATGCTGGTTGAAGCGGAGGTTTTTTTTATTCAATTTTTTTACCTTCCAGTGCGTCGAAATAAGCGTCCAGACCTTGGCGAAATTCCTCCGGTAGAATGCGGCCGGCTTTGCCTATGGCCTGTTCAGGGGCACGGTTTTCGATAAAGGCCTTACTGCCATCGTCTCCGCTACCTATCAGCATCAGGGCCGGAGTTGACGTTGGGGGGACTTTCATAACCAGGGGCTCATTAGGCAACCGTCCTGTTTCTAGGAGAATTTCAATCACCTCCGATTCAGCTGCAATCGCTTGAGGGCCAGTATCGGGTGTGGCTAGAATCTCTTTCACTTCGTCCATTACATCAGTAGCATCGATTACCTTATTGAGTTGCCGTTGTATTAATTCTTCCCCAACGTTTGGCAAGTCTTCAATTTGCTCTATTACTTCAAGTGCTTGCTGGCCAAGTTCTTGTTGGGTCTGATGCAACCCCTCAACACGTTGCTGGTAAACGTTTGATTTCATCACCTTTTTTGCCTGATTAAGTTCGCGAGTTTCGTCCCGTAATTGAATTTGTCCATCAATGATGCGTAATACTTGCAAGATGATTTTCGGCGGTAGGTTGGGTAGGATGATCAATGTCAGTTCCCCAGGTGGAGGTGGAGGNGGCAGAGGATCTACTAATTGCTCGGCCCAACGATCTAACGTGTCCGCCCAGAATTCTGCCTCGATGGTCGACTGACCGATCAGGTTTTCCTTGATGGCATTTGATATGTTCTGCAGCTGACTGGGTGCATTAGTGTTCTCCNTCTCATTTAGGACACGCGAGTAGTTGTCAGATGGCCGCCGATCAGCATAGGCTACCATATCTTCCAGTATGGTAAACACGGTTTCGGACTCAGCCACTTCGCGCCCAGCCAATTTGATTCGAGTTGGCTGATTGTCCAAGTCATTAGCTTCAACCCCGAAACCGTCTAGTGTGTTTAGGTCCGCTGCCATGTCGATCTGCCGTCTGGATGCNGCTTTCAAGCGTTTGACAAAAGTGCTGTTTTCAAAATTCATCAGTAACTTGTTCATCTCTCCGGTNAGCTCGGCAAAGGTCTCCAGTAGTTCTTGTTGTACTTGGACTGCTTGCAGGACAAGTNCTGCTGTTTGTGCTGCTGGANGGGTNTCATCTTCGTCCTCTCTGCCGCTGCCTTTGAGGATAGTTACNGGTATTCCCATGCCACCGACGATTTGTGGTGGTTGTCCTGCGTTTTCGCTTTCGTTGAAGCCGGATTCAAAGTCGAGAACAAGAGGGACCGGGTTGGCTGGTAGATAACCCGGTTTACCGTCTGGTNGTTTGCTGCGATCTACNTTGACGTCGCTTCCAGGTGTGTTCGGGTCTTCCGGTGTCTCGTCCAATCCTTCGGGTGTCTTGTTTTCAGGACCATATTTATCGGCCTTTTCCAGGTCATTGGGTTCACCGCCGGGTGGAGCAGGCGGACCCTCGGGTGGATCTTCGGTCGGTTTTCCCGGTTCGGTTTTCCCGGCTGGAGTTGACTGAGGAGGTGGTTCCGTCGATTTACCGGGAGCTTCCGCTGCCTGAGCCAGNAATTCTGCCACAGAAGGCATTTTCTGCCCCGCAATTTCCTCCAATTTCTTAATTATTTCTGCCCAGGATTCCAGTTGATCCGAGTCGAACTCTTCGTTCTTCATTGCTTCGCGGACTAACTCCTTGCCAATTTCTATCAGGCTCTCGAGTTTCGCTGTGTTAGTGAGTTCAGCAGCCGCTTGTTGTTGGATCTTTATGCGTTGGGCTGGGTCATCCAGTGCTTCGGGTGGTAGGTCACGTAGCTCGCGGTTGGCTTGGTTCAATTGCAGTTCCTTGTCGTGGACTTCCTGTGCTGCATTGACCCATAAGCCCATCTGTTCGGTTAGCCACTTGAAGTGTTCAGCCGGCGTCAGCACGTGGAGCACGAGGTAGGGTGAATAAGTGCGTTCGCGATCCGGTAGATAGTCCTCGACAAAAGCCCGTAAACGTAGACTCTGCGNACGAATTTTTTCGCGCTCGGCAGAGAATGTGGCTGGGACAGCCATCGTCTCCGCAGTAGGAGTACCTGCTGCTACTGTTTTCTCACCACTGGAGGGNTCGGGATTGTGAATNGGATCATATATGCCTTCCCATTCCAACCCGATTTGCTTCACACCGAAATCGTCACTGGCTTGGATTTCAAAGGCGAGCACCTTGCTGGAAAGGATGACCTGATTGTTCTTCAGTTTGTTAAATCCGACTGTTGGAATNTCATCGTCTAAAGCCTCAACCCGAAACTCCTGGGGAACATGTGCTGTTAGTCCAAAGTGATCACGCCACGCCAGCTGATATTTGGCCGAGGTTTCCACGATGATGTTCTCAGTGGTTATGTGTGAACCTTTTACCGGTTGCGGTCGATTGTTTAGAGTTGCTTCCGCCAGATCGCGTGTTGCTGTGGCTTTGAAGACTGCGGAACTGCCTTTGACTAGACTAACCTGCCCGCCGCGTACATCCTCAATTAATGGTTCGTTACGTTCTAGGTAGGCGGGTAATTGGGCCTGTGCTACGAGTGCCGTCAATGAGGGACGCATCTTGAGCGCGATTGAAATTGCGCGCCGTGCGTCACCTACCTGGAGTGACACATCCCCGTCGTTAGTCTGAGGGAGCATTTCAAAGCGATAGGTTGCTTTGTTGCGTGTGGCGAGAATTGGAGATTGTCTTTCGTAACGGGCTTTTCCTGACTCTGGCTTCCAGGGCGAATTTTCTTTCAGACTTACTTCAATATTGAAAGGCTCCGCGTATGGTATCACGCGAGGGTGCGATTCACCTTCCAGTTGGGCAAAGGTGTAACGTTCGACGTCGCGCCAAGGCGTTAACCAACGAACTAGTGCATTTCGGCTGGCTGCGGGCAGCACTACCATTACTATCACCATCAATGCCAAGGGAACACCTGTCGCCCATGCCCAACGGCGGTGCCGTGGNTAGGGTACGGCCTGTGTTAAATCATGGTTTTCCAGTTCAGCATCGACTTGTNGCATTGCTGCCTCAATCAGCGCCCGACTCGTATCTTGCTCTGACTCACTGTTTGCCAATTCTACGATGCCTAGTAGATGATCCCCAAAGCGTGGGAATTTGTGNCGTAAGAGTCGAGCTACCTGGTCCAGATGCCGATGACTCCAGACCCAGTTATGGTATTTTAGCGGAAATAGAATCACCATCCCTAAGCTGCCCATTATCAGGATAGCCACCCGTAATATCGTAGGAGTATCCAACAAGCGGTCTAGGCCAAATACGACGAGATACGAAACCACCAGACCAAATATAGCCGCCAAAGCACCTTCGGCCAACTTGATTACCCATACCCGTTTTTGATATTGTTCCAATGTTGCTTTCATACGTGGTGGGAGTGTGATGTGTTCTGGTTGTGTTTCTGATTTTACTTGGTTCATCAAAAATTTCCTATTATGAGTGCAACTACACCGCACCGATCATTTTTCGTCCTATCCAGAAAATGCCTAGGAGTACGATCAAAATTCCTCCCCAAATTGGGTGGGCCCAGAGTCGAATACGGTGGATCGTTGATTCGGGTTCTGGTAAGGTCGCTAAGTGGTCTAAAAGGTTTTGTACCTCGGAAACTGGTACCAATTTACCTTTGGTAATTTCGGCGATCTCATCCAGTACATCGAAGCGAGCTACGCGGCCTTTGCGTTCCCGGTTTAAACCTTGAACCGAGAGGTCTGCTTGAACCGAAGCTCCAGTTTCGGCACAGCTGGTAATCAGGCGGTAGTTGCCAGCTTCTTTTGGTTCAAAGGAACCTACGAATAATCCCCAGGTATCTTCCTCGCCTGGCTGAAGACGAATCGTTTGNGTCTTGCCTGAAGGTGAAATCGCTTGTACCATGACCGAACCTTGATCGAGTGGNCCACCTAGACTNTCTANTACGTTGGCATTCAGTGAAACGACATCATCNACACGCGGGCGATCCGGCGAAAAAAATAGTCGTATCGTTTGACCTGGAGCCATTTGACGTTGGTACGCCATCCACCGAGTTACCTGTCCCCAGAAACGGTAGTGATATCTGTCTTCAACACCTTCACGCCANCGCCAGGCGCTATCGGTACCCATGAACAATACTTTGCCGGTGCCATAGGTCTTGGTTACGATCAAAGGCACTCGCCCGGAGGTCGTGGCCTCTTGATCGTGTACCGCCAAAATCTCGCTCCCAGCCTTTGCCCGTTGTACGCCTGCGTACCAGTGAAATCCTGGTAACATACGCCATACTTNNGCGTTGTTCTGATCGGTTTCTCCCAGGCGTGTTAATAGACTTCGTTGCCCGGATTGAGTGAGCGAAAAATGTCCCGGAGTGATTGAGCCAATGCCCCGGGTGCGTACGGCGTCCATGACCACGGGGTAGAGATCCGCAAGCGGACTTGAAACCAACGAATCNTGTTGTCCTGTACGCCCTGGTATAAAGACNAGACCNGCTGCTTGGGCACTGACCAACTGTTTCAAATCTTGGGCTTGTTGGAATGTTAATTGTTTTGGTCCTACGCCCACGTCACCAAGAAACACCACGTCAAAACGGCTTAATTCATTGGCGGCAGGAAACTGTTTAATGTACGATCGCCCTCCACCCATTTTAGGCAGCTTAGGGTGAAAGAGTAGGCATGTTACCTCGACACCCGGATCCCGTTCCAACGCGTTGCGTAAGTATCGGTACTCCCAACGGGGATAGGACTCGACCACGAGGACTTTAAGTTGTTCCTGACGGATCGAGATCGGTGTGGAAATCTCATTGTTCTCGATTGCCAATTCTTGCATATCTTGAGGGATGCGCAAGGTNANGGTGTAATCACCTGTTACTNCTGGTGTCCAGACCATATTCTGTTGTACTTGGCCCATGGCTGGAACATGGATCATCTTGCTGATTTTCGGTTTCCCATTGACATGCAAAGTGGCATTCAAGTCACGGTTTTGTCCCAANGTGCTGCGGATTACGAAAGGAATGCGCAACGCCTTCTTCACCACTCCGAATGTAGGCGTGTCCATGCTGGTTAGTTCGAGATCAGGNAATGGTACTTCACGGCCTACCCCCACTGTGAATACAGGTATCTCCTTCATGCGAAACCGTGTGGCGGCTTCAACTGGTGACTTTCCGGTATTCCAGTCACCATCGGAAAGCACCACTACACCACGAAGGTTGGAGTGGTTTTCCAGAACCTGTGACAGCCCTGCGTTTAGGTCTGTTGCCTCTGTTGCAGGGGTTAACTGTGAAGAGAATGGCTCGAACACCACATTAAGTTCATTATCAATTGGTTTCCATATTGTTTCGGAAATCAGTGGCTTAATGGTTTCTGCGCGGCTCTTTGGTTGGCCGGAGATGTCTTCATTATCGATGATATCGCGTGTTGCCATGCTGTTCGATTTGTCCCAGAGTACGACAAGTGTGGGGGATTGATCTGGAGGTCGCGTTTTCAACCATTCGGGTTGACACAAGGTANCCATCACCAAGCAGACCAAGGCAAAACGTAGTAGTTCAAGAATTCCTGTCCACTTGCGATAGCCGGTACGGTGCCATGCCAGCCAGCACATGACGCCAGTCACAGTTACCAAAACCAGTCCCAAAACCAAGATGGTTCCGGTTGGAAGAAATGATAGACCTTGATGGCTCTGCATTACAAAGACTCCTGTTTCATGTTGCCACTGGCCATGGAGAACTCATTGAAACGTTGCTGTGCAACTTTTTTCTCTGGCATACACAGTGCTGCTTCCAGAATCAATGCTAGCACCATAGTGATGAGGAATATGCGCCAGATCTCATTGGCTAAGGAGGAGGTGTTTCCAACCGAATCATCGATCCGCTGATACGGTAATCCATCGAACAGTTCATCTACCGTTNCTACTCGGNTGGTCTTGGAATGGTCTTCGTCCANGCTACGGTTTACCGCGGCCCAATATCCNTCATTCTGGTAGACCCCAGCATGTAGTCCNTGCTGCGATATGCTAGGAGCGTTTTCTATAGGTGCTACCAATTTCCACGGGGTGTGGNCTGCCAGTACGNCGGGAGCTGCATTATGTTGCGAAGCAGGAGATAGTGAGCGGCTAGCTTCGGCCAATGCCCGTTGCAACATTACATAAAATACCACACCGTCACGTTCGAGGGAAGAAAACTGTGCGGTAGGTAGAGTACTACAGAAATAAACGCCACCGCGATCGGTGGCGACCCGAACCAATAGAGGTTTGTCATCTCCAAGCCTTGCCAACGGTGTGCCAGGATTTTCGGCTTTNAGACTCTCGATAGTACGGTATCGATAGGTTCGAAGTTCGTTCAACGGCAAAGGATCCCCGNTCCCCACATGGGCAAACAGGTCGGCATTGCCGCGCCACCACGCCACCTTGCCTCGATCCTGTTCGGGNTTTTGCCAATTACCCCANCTTNAGTTGAATAGTTTCTCGCNCCCACTTTGGGTAGGAGGGAAAAACATAACCACACGGCCGGAATTGACGAAACTCTCAATTTGCTTTGCCAAGAGACCACTGGGCAAAGGGGCTTGCCAGATCAACAGCCCTGTACTTTCCCAATCGATCTCAGTCACGCGAGATNGAGGGATTACTTTGGCACTGTGTTGCAAATGNGACTCCGTTGGAATGCCAAGCCCGCGACGAAAAGCTTTACCTGTTTTGGGGGTATCTGTGACGATGATGGCTTTTCGAACAGGGGGTTCTGAAAAGACAAAGTAAAACCGATTGTCTAGTGGATTTGAGTCACTGGGCAAAGCNACCGATCCCCATCCCGATCGAAGCTTACTGTCGATAGGAATACGGTACCCTTGCAATGAGGCACCCTGTGCGTCCAACTCCACGTCGATTACGGAACGAACGTTGTTGACCTCGAGCTCGATTGGAATCCGCCGTGCGACATTACTCGTCTGGGTTTGCTGGTTCTCGGTCCGTAACAATACATCAAGAATTAATTCATCCCGGTTCCTGGTTTGGCGCCGTTTCACATTGGCCACGCGTATCGATAAATTATTCGAAGGCTGATCTGTATAGGNAAGCAGAAAGTGGTGCACACCTTTCAACTGAGCAAATTGCTCGCGTATCGCGGCCCAGCGACCACTGTCGGGGTCCCAATCATTCTCGTTCAAGTCTGAGCAGATCCAGATATCGGCTCGGCCCGATTTGTTGGCNTTCAGATACGCCAGTGCCGNCTCCAGCATCCCCGGAATATCCGTGCTGGTGGCAGTTGCNTCCGTGATAGGCAGGCCAATCAGAGCCTTTGGTGATTCAATGGGATGAGTTNCACCATTGGTGCTATCAATCAAAATCAATTGGCTTCCATAATCTCGTTTTTCTAGGAGCTCCGCTAGTTTTTTAAGAGCAGTAGACCTTTTTGACTCGCCTGTTTGAATATCCTGTGTTTCCATGCTGGCTGAGCGGTCCAGAAGAATCAGTGTCGCATCAGGTTTTCCCATCCCAACGCCGCTCATCCAGCCACTGGCCAATGGGCGGCTGAAGGCAAAGATCATCGCTCCTATCGCTGCTATTCGCATCAGCATGATCAGCAAGTAGCGAAGGCGTGCCATGCCCTTGTGCATACGCTTTGCACTCACCAGGAACATCATTGCTGCCCACTGGACAGTCCGATGCCGATGTTGATTGATCAAGTGAATCAGTATTGGAAGAGCCATTAAGGGCAATGCCGCCAAGATAAGTGGATTCAGGAAACTCATACTTGTTGTATCCGTGTCGTCTGAAACAAATCAGAGTTATTTCTTCTTGGGTTTTCGTCCAACCAGGAAACGAGCGAGAATTTCGTCCACCGGATCACGTAAATTTACACGATGATAATCGATGGCCGCATCGAGCATCACTGTTTCCAGATCAGCAAGATAGCCTGTGATTGCCTGTTGGTATTGCTTGCTTACTAAGCTTGGGTCGGCCATAATTGGAACGCCACCTTCCATGTCGACGAAACGCGTTGGCCGATCGAAATCAAAGTCAACTTCACTTTGATCTAATAAGTGGAAGGTTACGACATCGTGTTTTCGAAATCGTAGATGTTGAAAGCAACTGTTCAGGATGTCGGGTTCGATGTACAGATCGGATATCACAACCACCAGTGCTCGCTGGTCTATGCCTTCGGCTGCCTTGTGTAAAGATTCGGCCAGCCCTGTTTCTCCTTCAGCCTTTATCTCAGCTAGTTCGTCGAGTACTATTCGCAAGTGCGTTGCATTTCGCTTGGGCTTGATTTCTGTGTGAAAGTTTTTGCCGGCACAGTACAGGCCTACAGCGTCACCTTGACGTGACGCTAGGTAGGCCAAGGTTCCTGCCAGCGATTTTATGTAGTTGATTTTTGAAATACCGTCAACGGTGAAATTCAATGAACCACTGGTATCGACGATCAAACAAAGGCGCAGATTCGTGTCGGCCTCGAATTCCTTAATGTAGAAACGGTCCGAGCGACCCCAGGCTCTCCAGTCCATGCGGCGGATGTCGTCGCCGGGAACGTATTTGCGGTACTCGGCAAATTCCAAGCTCGATCCGCGGACCGGGCTTCGGTGTTGGCCTGAGACACTACCGAGCATAGGAATGCGTGTATGTAACCCTAGGCCCGAGAGACGGGCTAGAACCTTGGGGTCGATGAAACTGTGTTGACTGTTAGTTTTGTCGAACACTTTTGGCTTATCCTTCCGCCTCTATTTCTTCGATCAGGCGGCGAACGATCTGTCGGCTGTTAATACCCTCCGATTCGGCACCAAAAGAGGTGATCACTCGATGCATTAGGACCGGTTCTGCCACTGCGACTACGTCTTCCAGTCGCACCATGTAACTTCCGAGCAAAGCGGCACGGGATTTAGCCCCCAAAATCAGGTATTGCACCGCCCGCGGGCCTGCACCCCAGCTGATCAGTGCCTTGGTCCATTCGGGCGCTTCTGGGCCGGAAGGTCGCGTGCGTCTCACTAGATGCGCCGAAAACTCGTAGATGTGGTCTGGTACTGGGACACGTCGTACCAGGTCCTGAAACGTTTCAACCCGTTGACCGTTAATGATATGTTTTAGTTTGGGAGGAGGACCTCCCGTGGTCAAACGAGCAATCGCGATTTCTTCGTCTAGTTCCGGATAGTTCACCTCAATCATGAACATAAAACGATCGAGCTGTGCCTCGGGCAAGGGATAGGTGCCTT
>PACG01000058.1 GCA_002699335.1 Candidatus Poribacteria bacterium | reverse complement strand
GTCTGACGTAAACACAAAAACCGTATCATCTGCCACGCCTTTGCGCTCCAACACATCCATAATCTGCCCCACTGACCAGTCAATCTCCATCATCACATCGGCGTACAATCCTTCACCTGACTTACCTTCAAACTTATCGCTGCAAAAGAGGGGCACATGCGGCATATTGTGCGGTACATACAAGAAAAATGGATTGTCAGCATTTCGCTCAATAAAATCGACTGAGTGCTCGGCATACCATGTCGTCAAATTTCGTTGTTGCTCCGGTGTTACATCGTCAATCTCGATCTCATCGTTCTTCCAGAACTGCAATTCAAATTTGTCAAAATTTCGGCTCTGAGGATGGTGCTTCCACATATCGTTGGAATACATCAACCCGGAAGATTCATCAAAACCCTTTGCCGGCGGACGCGTTTCCTCATAGTCGCCAATATGCCATTTGCCAAACACGCCTGTTGTATAACCCGCCGGCTTCAAAACCTGGGCAATCGTCAAAAAGCTTGGGTCTAACCCACGTGTTCTGGGAGGAATTGCGCCATAAACTTTGTGCCGACCAGGATAGCATCCTGTCAACAACGACGCACGAGAAGCCGAGCAAATGGCCTGTGGCACATAAAACTGATGGTAACAACACCCACCTTCTGCTAACCTTTCCACATTGGGTGTTGGATACTTTGTTTCCCAAAACGGACGAAAATCCGCCCATCCCGAATCATCTAAAAACATCACAACAAAATTTGGCTTTCGACTCAAAACGATCTCCTCCTGTTTTCGTCCCTCTAAATCTCCCTTTTGACACGAGAAGATTAAGCGAGGACAGATTTTTTGACTCAAGCTATTTTTAATGCACAGACGGGATCATCGAACCCAACTGGTTAAACGGTCGGTTTTCTTCTTGAGCCAGTCGATCTCTGGAACCATGCAACATCTTTCTCCACCCTTCCATATCGTGCGACTCTTATTACTTACGTTCGGCAATGAACCATGGCACGTCAACGATGCATAAACAACACATCTCCTGCACGCATAGGTACAGAATACCCGGTTCAAAACTACAGCCTGTGCTTCTCACCTCGTAATAACCGGTCAATGATGTTGCTGGCCCCATCTTCTACTCGGCCGGGTTAGGACCACGCAATACCATAAACCGTTCGACGATACTGATCGTAAAGACGAGAAAATGCCTGTGTGTTTCC
This sequence comes from Candidatus Poribacteria bacterium, assembly GCA_002699335.1. The sequence goes on along the minus strand of PACG01000058.1, from coordinate 36,595 downwards.
CTGGTTACGACCATACGTAAATTTCATCATCTTCTTCAGAATATCCAATAAACACAGCCAGCACAATCCGTGGCAAATCGCCCTGCACCGCAGGCACTTCGTGAATACACCGCGTATTAAAAAAATACAGATCGCCCGGCACAAGATCTACCTGGCAGTTTTCAATATTATTTTCTTGTGCATAGTCGTGAAAAGTGTCTTCTGCAATGTATGGCTGAATATCTTCCGACCACAGACACTTGTGCAAAATTGCCTGAGTCCCAGGCCCTGAAGCATCAGCATTTTGCACACAAAGCACACCTGCAAATTGATGTTTGAAACGATAAACCTCATAATCAACCCGATTTTCACGCAGCACCACGTGGTCGATATGAGGTTTATAGGTGTGGCCATCATAATGTACGCGAAAGATCGCAGGGCTATACAACCGCCCGTCTGGCTCGCGAGCTACTTTTACATCGTTTTTTGGCGCTAACTTTTGCAGGGAATCATAAATTAGATCAACCGGATTAACAAAACCCTGAAACAGAAAGTTAAAGAGAAAATGCGTCGCCTCAGCGTGCTCCAAAAACCGCTCTTTGTCACTGGCCCGATTACCTAAACTCGTGCCAATATCGATCCGAGTACGTCGATCCAAGTTTGCTGGTGAGGTTCTAGCATCGCGCATCACACCCAGATTTATAAACCGGCGTGTGAGACCTGCGCAGTGATCAGGGCTAAATGCCTGCCGAAAAATAAATGCGGGGACTTCGGCATCAGCCAATGCCTGGATCGGATTTTCAAACTGTGCCAATGCCGCATCCCAATCCGGTTCTACCGCCTTCCAATCTCCCATGGATTCTCCCAATCAATCTGCTGTATGCGATTGCTGCCTTTAAACAGCATTGATCACATGCAGCGTGTATTCAATATTCAGTGTAATCTGATCCCCAGATACTTGGGGAATATTCCAACGACCACAGCACTTTTCTTTAAGTTGACAGTGGCATCAGATTCAAAAGCCGTGCGCACATCGCCTCCTGCGTACGACACCGGCAACCTCTCCCAAGATTTTAAACGCAAGACACATCCGATCCATCTCCCGAATGATTCCCATATTCTGGGCGAATCGCCAGTCTTAAATTTTCTTCCGTCGGCCGCTTTTAAAAGGGGTGGTCAGGGTACTCTCGCGATGCTGTTTGTACAGATTGTAGAAGCACATCATATAAAAGTCAACGTTCCAACCTTTTCTTCTACGAATATGCGATCCAATGTCCAACTGCACGCCACAATCTCGCATACAATTTAACAATCCCCAGCCTTATCAATCTTAGCGCCCAACCACCAGTTGTGCACCTTAGTTCCGTGCAAATGAATCCCTTCAGCGCCTGCTGCATCGATCACACAAACATCGGAAAATACATCGTGTGCTCTAGAAGAAGTTGTCTGCGTCACACAGTTCAAATTGCTACCTTCAGCATAAACAATTTGAGCCAGTATAGAATCTGTATGGTAATCACCCCGCGCCGACAATTGATCTGCAATTCACGCGCTGTAACCAAAGGCCTCCGGAACCCTACAAAACGCCAGGTTGCTAGTTGTCTGCTGATNGCGCTTGACTGACATCTACCACAATTGTCGTGCTATCGCCCACGGTATCTCTGACTGCCGACATCGTCGCAATAACCCCCGCTATTGCCTCATCATAAACCCGCAACTTACTCGCCTGCCACCTTCCATCCTTTAGCTTAGCCGCGGAATCGACTCGTTCTGAAGGCTTAGATAACTGTACTATACTTGCATACCCCGGCACCTGATCTTTGCTCCCCNTTGAATTGTTGCTACAGGATCTNCAGCCGAATGTTCGCGCACAGGACGCAATTGAAGCGCTACAGGAATTAAATGTTGCTGCTATGAATCGTTCGGATTTTTTCCAATTGTCTCTGCCTGCTCATCCATTAAATTATCTAGCGCCTGCCGAGACGACTTGCCACGCAACGCGGTCAGTGCCGGATCATCTACATTGGCCATCCACTCTTCCAACGAATACCTGAGTTTCTCAACTTCATCGGCGTATTCTGGATCACCAATCAAATTGTTGAGCGCATGGGGATCATTCTCAAAGTCATAGAACTCTTCCAACACGCGATGTGTAAACAAGCGGTTTCGAGCTGCCAAGTCAGGATTGTTCTCTTCGGCCTCTTTCATTGCTTTCCAAGATCGCCCGTTCTGAGACTCATTGCGAAATTCTCGCTCGCCATCAGACCACGGATTAAAGATGTACCCAAAGTGCTTCGTCTGCACACACCGCATCGGATAATTTCGCCGCCCCGAAGTCTGATGAAACTGCGTAAAAGCCTGTGCACACCCATCTTGTTTTTTACCACGCAACACAGGCAAGCGCGAGCTACCATTTACACCTTCAGGGCTCGCAATACCTAACGTATCAAGCACAGTTGGCAAATAATCCACGGCGGAAATAAAGTGTTCAGAGTCCACACGTCCCGCCTCGATCACCGCAGGCCATCTCGCTAACCAGGGCGTGCGTGTGCTGTTCAAATAACAATTTGTCTTTGCAAACGGAAAAGCCATCCCATTATCCGATAAAAACATCACCAGCGTATTTTCTGCCACGTCCACTTCATCCAGCACATCCAACACGCGCTCTACCATATCATCGCATCGACGAACAGAATTGTAATACTCTGCGATTTCCAATCGCACCTCAGGAATATCCGGCAAAAACTCGGGGATCACAATTTCATCCGGATCAAAGATCCTCGAGGGCAGCACAGCTGGTGGGTCAAGTTCATTATACCACTCAGCCTTGTCATTGCCATAAAACGGGCGATGTGGATCGTGAGAATTTGCCATCAGGAAAAACGGTTGGCCATTGTCCACTGCGCTCTGCACAAAATCCTTTGCGTGCTGATAATACACTTCCGGATTACGCCCCTGTCCCAGGTCACCCTGATCGTATTCCATATCCCATTTAAAAGCTTCATAAGGCGTCGAATGTGTCAGCTTTCCCAAAATCCCAACATCAAAACCTTCATTTCTCAAAATCTCAGGTAGAATAGGCACCCCTTCACACCGCAACCGATAAAANCCTTCACCACCGCTCAAGTGCGGATAACGTCCCGTCATCAGCGCAGACCGGCTCGGTTGGCACACTGCAATCGTCACATGCCCNTGGTTAAATCGCAAGCCTTCAGAAGCCAACCGGTCCAGATTTGGCGTTGTCTCTTCTGTCGGACACCCAAACGCACCGACTGCATCCCAGTTCATGTCATCTGCCATGACTAACACGAAATTTGTCATGTGGCTCTCTCCTTTAACCTTTCTCCTGCAAGTGAGAAAGGGAGACTTTATACCTCTCTGGTTAATCTTCTCTTTTTATTGCCTGCTCTTAATCAAGCTAATACTTGGCCCAAATTACTTTCAAGATCTTAGATGTGAAAAACGAAGCACCTTATATCCCTGGCTTTCGAGCATTNGCGTATGTTCATTATCGGAATCAACTTGATGCAAGTGCACTGAGCCTGAGATGCATAGGTTGNTTGGCTGTCGCCATTGTATGCCTGGTATGGTTCATCACCTCGTAGGTGGTTAATCAGTTGGTCCCAACNTACATCGAACTTTCGAAACATCTTGGGTGGGTAGAAGTCCCTTCCTTTTTACTTTCTACAGAGATGAGCGAAATGTACCAGCCANTACTAGTGAGAATTAATTGAAACTGTGGCGCACCATTAGAAATGTTACATTACCAGAAGGAATTTTGGAACGACTGNTCCTTAAAACACAAGAGTTGGTTTCAATTATAGTCACCAACAAAAATCGCTCCACAGGATAATAGTCACTTCGTCTATGTTTACTTTCTGAGTACCGCTTTTGAAAAAATATGTTTGGGGATTTTTACGTCAAATTCAATTGACTCAATANTTAGTTCTGTTCCCTTGCCTTTGGACAGTACATCCTTGAAGACCATGCGCTTGGGATACCAACGCTGATTTACCTGGAATACTTCCTGAATTTCAGCCGTTTTCAGTAGTTTCCCGCTTTTGGCGAAACGGTCCTCCCGTAGGGCTAACATATTTTCTTTATCCACCCAGATTTTTCGAGAATGATAGGCTACATCTTCAACTGTCGCTATAAGTCTCACGACCCAGCAATCACGTTCAAGAAAGGGCTCTGATCCCATGGCTTCTGCTTCGTATGTTTCCGTCAGGCTNCGGTCTTCCATCATATCTTCATAGGAAAAATCAGAACCCATCATGGATTGACGCAGCATATGCCCGGCGATGCGGATGATGCGATCCGACTGTGGTGAGTACATCCATAGCTGGTCACCCAGTTTCAGCATCTTGGTGCCCTTTTCCCGGGCTGGCGCCAAGTACTCACTGAAGGATTTTTCCGCCCCTTCAACCCAGGATTTAACCGTCATGGTACGGTCACTGCGACGGCCGTGAACAACCATGGTGTATGTGGCTGAACGGTTACCAGCAATGATATTCGCATCCATCTTTTTCAAGATTTCAGCGCCGGTGGGTATCTGACCCCATCCTGAAACCGGCAAAATGATCATCAACCCCAATAGCATTTTCTTCATNATAAAATCCTTTAATATCGTTTGAATTCCTGACATCACAATCAGACTTCCAGCTCTTTAAACAGTTGCGCGGTCTGGCGTTTGTAGATCCCAATCCCGGATAGGGCAGTACCAAAAACCGTTGAGAACAGACCTGGGAAGAAACCGATATAATAGGTTTCACTGGTAATTTCAGCCCGGATAACAGAAGGGTACATCATAGTTACATTTTTTATCATCGAGCTGATATCCCAGCCCCGTGTCTGCAGCCAATAGGCCGATCCCAATCCTAGCACGGTTCCAATAACAGAACCTACCAAGCCAACAAATATCGATTCATAAATCATGGAAAGATACACTTGACCTTTATGCTCACCAATAGCCAAGCGCAACCCTACTTCTCCATAGCGGCGCAATCCACCCAGCAGGCCCACATTCCACAGAACAATAGACATGATAAAGACAAAGACAACAACCAATATTAGCCCCATGTATTCTGCCATCGCCAAGTAGTCAGCCAGGTTGCTTAATTCTTTCAATTTGCCCATGACCGGTGCAAACTCATCATTCACCGCCGATTGCTGAGTATTAAAGCGCTCTACAATTATGGCTGCGTTTTCATCATCATAAATTCTGTTTTCCAGATAGCCCAGGATTTCCCCGGAAGCATCCTCCATATCCAGAGCCTGCCGAATGTCGGTTAAGTCCGCAATCATAGCACCACGGTCCATAACCAAAAAGCCAAAGCGAATTGTACCCACCACAGTAAAATTATACATAGCCATGCTGCCGTACATGGTGGATGTGAGCAGGGTAGCCGCTTCGCCCAGTTGTACTTCCAACCTTCGGGCCAGTTCATCACTGATCAGGATCTCGCCTGGATTCTGCGGTAACCGTCCCCTGACCACCGCTTTTTCAATATTCAGAATTTCGACTTCACTGCTTCCAGGCGATAATAAATCGACGCCCATGCCGAATACCGGTCCCTGGGACCGCGTTTCACCATTTACATCCGGAATATCCAGCAAACCGCCGAATTGGATGCGCTGCACCCATGTCATTTCCGGATACTGCTGTTGAAGGACAGCCGTGATCTGATCCACGCCAATTAGCGCTAGATCATTGGGTTTCTGATCCGCATTTTCGGCATAAGCCCGGCTCATCACCTTTACGTGCCCGGTGCTAAAACGAGCAGTGGAATCAATCATATCACCAAAAACGCCTCCTATATAGGCATGAAAGAAAACGGTGATCCAGACGCCAATGGCCACAACCAGGATGGGAATCAGGCTACGCTGTCGGTCACGCAACAGTCCATTTACCAGAAATTTTATCATTGTATTTTCCCTCTGATAGCATCGGTTGGCCTCATTTTGGATATACGACGGGTGGGTAGAAAACTGACAATCGTTGTGACAATCAATACGATGAGGGTGGTGCCAAGTACCAGACCCACGCTGTATGCTGGGTAAACTGTTTCAGCAATGGTGATTCCCATATCATCTGTTCCGGCTGGCATGGTCCAGCCCACAGAGGCCTGGTAAGCCAGCAGGGGAATGCCGTAAACCGCCGCCAGGATAGCCGCCAGCACCGAATGCATGGCTCCTTCCACCGTAAACAGGGCAATGACCTGTTTTTGCGTCATTCCCAGCGCAATATGGGTGCCGATCTCTTTCTGACGCCGGAAGATTGACAATACCTGAGTATCGAAAATGGCCAGCATGGCTAAAGACATCAGTATCAGAAACATGACATATCCACTTGCATTTTTGGCTTCAATCATCTCCCGGAATTCAGTCAATAGAAAATAATGATCCTTAAAATCCCAGCCGACAATTGATCCATCAAAACCGGTTCCCTGGTCGGTGACCAGAATGGTTGCTTCGCCTGAAAGGTCCATCATTTCCTGATGATTTTTCAGGGGAATCCATAGAACACCCGCATCTAGCGTCGGTACGTTGGTTTTAAAAATATGGATAATCCGGACTTCCACAGCGTCAAAGGTNCCATTAGCATCCCGCCAGCGTATGGTTACGTAATCACCAATTTTCAGTTTACTGCTTTTTGCATTCCGTCTGCCGATCATGGCAGGGATGTCACCATTTTCAGATACCAAGTTAGATGAGGGCAGTTCTATGATCTGCTGATTGGGATCGATACCCTTCAGCAAGATATTCTGAATACGTCCCTCCGGATACATGGTGGCCTGCGAAATGAGAATNGGGGTCAGTTTCCCTTCAGCAACGGCCCGTTCGGTGGCNTTAGATAAGCGGGCATGGCTATCTTCGAGCACGAATGGGTCATAGGGATCATAATCCTCCTGCCANTATTGTCCACCGCCNATTTCCCAGTCTTTGGTATCGCGNTGNGCCTGCTGATCCCAGCCGTTTATGATGCCNTTTTGCCANATNATCACCACAAAGGAGAAGGACAAAACNAAAACATTNAGCCAGGTNCGTAATTTGGCGCCCATAAGNTTTCGATATGCCAGTTTCAGTGCTAATAGCATGNTGACCTNNCTTACTTNCCNGTTATAGTTTCATCGCTCACCACNTGNCCGTCATNCANGCTGATCTTGCGCCGTAAATACTGGATNACTTTNTCATCGTGAGTGGCGAAAATGAATGTAGTNNTCAATTCCCGATTCAGTTTTTCCATGGTTTGTAGAATATTATGTGAATTCTTGGCATCCAGGTTGGCGGTAGGTTCATCAGCCAGGACAATCTTCGGCGTTTTCACCATGGCACGAGCGATAGATACCCGCTGGCATTCGCCGCCGGAGAGTTGTGCTGGGCGGGACTTTATCTTATCGGTTAAACCCACCCATTCCAGCGATTGCAGCACCGTTTGTTTCCGTTCAACTGCAGGTATCTTCAAGAGCAACAGGGGTAATTCCACATTTTCATAAACAGTGTACACTGGCAACAGGTTATAGGTTTGGAAGATAAACCCCAAATGATGGTTTCGCAGGTCGGCCGCCTTTTTCGAGGTAAGCTCACTGATGGATTGCCCTAAAACAACCGCCTCTCCCGAGGTAGGGGCATCCAGAGATCCCAATATATTTAAGAGTGTGGTTTTTCCCGATCCACTGGGACCAACTAAGCCGGCAAATTCGCCTGTTTTGAACACCAGGTTAATTTTGTTCAAGGCAGTGAATTCATAGTTTCCCATCGCAAAGGTTTTTACCAGATCACGGGTGGTAATTAAGTTTGAATTGTTCATGTCTCCTTTCCTTCTATGTTGGTATCATCATCGAATTTCCGGGGTTGAATATTTAATAGTTGAAAATGGTCATAAATTGAAGGCCTCGGTTTCCCATCGTCCTCATTCCTTCACCAGCCATAGACGTCGTCTTGGCTTCTGAGGCCCAGTATCCGCTAAACTGAATTATCCAATGGTCGTAAGTCCGCTGCCAACTCAAAAAGATGAACGGTATTTCTGAATCCCAATTATAGTAGCAGAAAAAGGAAAGCCTATCCATCATCCCGAAAGGATGCGATAAGGAAAGAGCAGAAATATCATACCTCTCGTTGCTATCAAAGAGGCTGCTGCCTATCGACATTAGCAAGTGTTCCGCTGTGGCGGTAATACCGTTGCCAATGGCGAAGGTATAATCTGTCCCCAGGGTGAGAAAAGATCGGTAGTCCATTTTATCCTCGTCAAAGCCGGCATGAACCAGTGCCGATTCAAACCATAGCCCTATACCAACATCCCAAAATCCGTCCAGAGCAATTCTATTTTCAGCAATGCCCTCTTGTTGAACGGACCGGTGATGAGCGCTGATAGCTAGTTCCGCATTGCCTATAGGATACTGAATTCTACCGCCCGTTTCCGGGATATTCTCTTTTGTGCCGAATATTTCCCAGCCCTTGGGATTATCATTCCCATAAAGCCCCCACAGCCAGATATTGGCATTATTCTGGAAATCATACCGCAGGCGCAGTCCATATACACCATCGGTGAATTGCAGCGGATCTTTCGGGTCAAGCTGATCGAACCACATGAGTGAGCGCAATATTCTGGCCGGGCCAAAATTGATTTTCTGCAGTCCCATCCGGGCTTCAAAGCGTGTTATGCTGTAGCGAATCCAGGCGCGGTAGGGTTTTATTTCCAGGCTGTCCGCTATGCCGTTCATATTATCTGAACCAAAAAAGGTGAATATGTTTCCTGAAAGCTCAGCATCAATCTGCGGTGAAATCTCGAATTCCAGCAGTGGTATATATCTGACATTTATATTTACACTATTTGAATCACTTTCTACGGTTTGCCCTAAGCCAGCAAACATTCCATTGAACTCAACCTTCGGGGTTGAGGCGAAAACTGTGCCGCACATCAAAGTTATGAATAGATAGATGAATCTGTTTCCCATTTCTAAATTTCGGATTTCTATTTTTCAGCTTCTTGTTGCTCCGCCCAGACTATGAGTGTCGAGATTACAAAAACAGTGGCGAAAAAACAGGGGCCAACGCCAATAAAAAGCAATTCCCATGGAACCCAGTCCGCGGTAAACTGCGAACTACAAGGATCCAAAACAGAGCATGGTGGTGAGGGATGTAAGCAGAACTGCTCTGCCCGTGGATGAGAAAACAGCGTTGTGTGCCGTGTTGTCTTCTATTTGGTAGCGGTGAATTACCTGTCCTCCGAGATCAATTCCTATTCCAATGATCATAGGAATGGCCATGATGTTCAACATGGTCATCTGCAATCCAGTTAATCCCATACGCATCCAAACTACAGCGATTACCAGCAGGATAATCACCAATATCATTTTTCGGATGTTCCTGAAATCAACCAACAACAGAAGAACAATCACCAGCATCAAGACAAGACCGTAGTGATTGAGGCTGCTTACTTGAAGGCTATTGCGGTTGACATCAATTAAATCCGCTTTGGAACTTGCACCGGAACACCCAAGCTTTTTGGAAGGCGGCAGAGGATTCATTCCAAGACATCGTCCTTGGACGGCGTTTTCTTACCTTCGACCGAGATTAGAAGTGATACGCTATAGAGGTGAATCCTATCTGTGGCATCGGGCCATAAAGGCTCTCTTCATCCCCAGCGAAGAGATAGGAGCCCAGCATGAATTCGATATTGTCATCTGGCACGAAGGTAAATGTTGGTCCGACTACCATACTCCGGTCATCAGCGTTAAAGAGAACAAAAAGATTAGCTGCGAATAGTGGGGTGAGTGATTTGGAGACCATCGCTGCCATTTGCAGTTGCGGCGAGGTGGTTGACAGCCGCTGATGCGGCTGCGCTAATAAATGGAATTCCACCAGAGTGTAGATATCGTAGGGGAAATTATAATCAGCATTCAGAATCGCGCGCACGGTATCAGAAGCGGATAAAGCGCCACCGGTCAAAGTATAGGCCAGTTCACCTCTGAATCCAGCGTTGCCCAGATAACCGGCAAAGTCTCCACCAAACGTATGGTTTTTGCCAAAACGCCCATACAAAACAGAGAAATCGTAGTTGAACAGGTTACCGCTCACCCTAGTAGCCGCTGATAGGTACATCGGGCCACTTCGACGTTGGTCATCTTCTGCCAGCACCACCTCGATCTGCGACAGATCGCCGATAGCTCGAGCTACATAGAAGGCATTGATCCCGCCTTTCTCCGCTCGTTCTACCGCTAGCGGATCTGTTGGGTTCAACAGATCGGTTGGGTTCCAGACAAAACCTGTACCCCAGGTGATTCGTTGTCGGCCAATGGTAGCCGTCCATTGGTCGGTTTCCAATGTAACCAAAGCGCGAGGAAACAGTTGTTGTAGATGGTAGCCGTGCCCTTTACTGAGTGTCCAAGTCAAATTGGACCAAGCATTCGTCCGACCTATTTGCTCGGCGTCCGCTATGTCTTGAGAGGATGAGATGAGCCCCTGCTGAAGTTCAGTATCCAACCAAATTTCCGAGTGCCAATAAGAGCCGAAATTGAGTTCTGATTCCAGTCGAAGTCGGTTCAAGTCAGAACCGATAAGGTGGGTATCAGGCTCCGGTTTTTTAAGTCTGGGTTCGTCTAGCATCTGGCCATCGTTGTAAAGGGCGTAGAGATTGATATTTTTGATGTAACCGCCAAGGAAGAATTCGGTATTGTCAGCCCAGCAAACTGAAGTGCCGGATATAAACAGTAAGATTAGCGACCATCGTTGGGCAGTACTAGATGTCATGAACGAGTTTCGTCGCTGATGATCTTCCCATCTTGTAGCCGGACTAGGCGACTAGCCCGTTCCATCACCATTGGATCGTGAGTCGAAAAAATGAAGGTGATTCCCCGTTTTTGATTCATCTCCTTCATTTTGTCCAACAGGTGAGAACCCGTTTGTGAATCGAGGTTAGCGGTCGGTTCATCGGCTAAAATTAGCTTGGGGCGGGCTACCGTCGCACGCGCAATCGCCACTCGTTGTTGTTGTCCACCGCTAAGCTCAGCTGGTCTGCGTTTCATCATCTCCTGATCAATACCAAAATCAGACAGTTCCTCTACGATTCGGCGTTGTCGTTCGACGTTATCGATGCCTTGCATCAACATGATAAACTCGACATTTTCTGCTGCTGTTAAGACTGGGATCAGATTATAGGCTTGAAAAATAAATCCGATGTTGTGGAGCCGAAAATCGGCCAATTTGTTGCCGTTGAGTTGAGATAGGTTTTGCCCATCCACCGAAACAAAACCGGAAGTTGGTGTGTCGATGCCGCCGATAGTATTGAGCAGGGTTGTCTTACCAGAACCCGATGGCCCGGCAATGGCGGTAAATTCGCCAGCTGTTACGATAAGATCAACACCATCCAAGGCTCGAACGGACACCATCTTTTTGCCTTCGTAGACTTTGACCAGCTGTTCGACATTTACGATTGCCACGTTAACTCACTCTCCAAATTTAAACTACTCGAAATTGATGGCGTCGACCACCTTGAATCGACTGGCCTTGATAGCAGGATAGAGGGCTGACAGCAAAGCTACCCCTTGGACACAAATAATGACAGTAAGAAAGTCGGTCAGGCTGAGTGTAAACTTGATCACCGATCCAACGCCGAATGTAGATAATCCCTCAGAAAAAGCCGATAAGTCGAGGCCGTGATAAGCAAAATGACCAATCACCGCTACCGATATTACTGTACCACAGGCGGTGCCAATTAGACCGAGAAAGAGCCCCTCTAAGACCAACATCTGTCGTATTTTTGACGGACGGATTCCATTTGCCATCATCACTCCAAATTCGTGAATACGTTCGTAAATGACCATTAAAAAGATATTCAACAATCCGAGTGCCACAGCAACAAAGGTAATCCCAATTATAATACCACTGGACATGGACATGGATTCCTCATAGGTTTTACCTATCGGGTTTTGATCTTTCCATGAAGCTGTTCCATAGCCACCGTCGGCAGGTAGATTCTTCCTCAGTTCCTGCACTACTTCGGCCAGATATTTATCATTAGACAACTGGACAGAAATAGCAGTAATTTGTTGGTCTTGGTAGCCAGCTAACTGCTGCACTTCGGTTATCGTCAGATAGACGAAAGATTTTTCGAAATCACTACTACCTACTCGATAAATACCACCGACACGAAACGCTCCTGAATTGATCTCTCCATTCAACGAATTGGTAATCAGCACGATTTTATCGGACACTTCAACTTTCAGTTGATCGGCCAATCTTTTACCGATTACTACATTCTGGCCAGAATTCAAATACTTGCCCTCCACGATTCGATCGGCGATCTCAGTGACTTGTCGTTCCTGATCAGGTTGAACGCCATGTATCATCACGCCAAGTGACGTTTCGCTACTGCTAACCATACCTTGTACTGAAACAATAGGAGCTGAGTGTGCTACTCTTGTTTTTCCTTTCTTGGTCTTTAGCATCGAGAGTTGAGTTTGAGCTTGTTCTTGCTGCGGACGGGTTAGGTACAGGTTGGTGGATGGGTCCTGATAGTAGCCATCAGCCGAAATTTGCAAATGCCCGGCATGGAGGTTAATGATAGAATCAATCATGGAATCGACTAGCCCTCGGCTGAAGGCCATCATCAACCAAAATCCAACAATACCGATAATGATTGTTGTTACCAACACAACCGAGCGAAGTGGGTTTCGCCAAATGTTGCGCCAGGCGATTTTACTGATCAACGCCTTCGCCTCGTTGGATTTGGCTCATCTATCCCTCATGTATTGTGTACAGCGGCAATCGGCTTGAGTTGCGAGACCACATAAATTGGATAAATCAAAGATAGGGTGGAGATGATGGTAATCCATATTAATGGTTCAGCGTAGACTTTCAAATCTGGGCTAAATACCATGCTGGCTTCGTAACCGAAAGTGGACCTCATGACCTCGTCATATTCCTCGCCCATTGAAAATGGTTTGTCTGCAATAAAGTGCAGTAATAGGGCTGAAATCAGCATGCTAATCAATAGGGCCAGACAAATCTTCATTATTGATTCAACTAGCAACATAACCGTAATTTGGCCCGGTTTCATGCCGATGGCTTGTAAAACCCCAAGTTCTCGTCGACGTTCTAAGATACCCATCATGGTTGTGTTGAAAATTTCGAAACCGACAATTACCATGATAAAAACCAGCATAATTGCACCGCCGACATTATCCAAAGCGATCATCTGTTCAATATCGGGAATTAAAGTCTGCCACGGCAGAATTTTCAGCTTGCCCTCGGGTTCGATTCGCTGAACAATTTCATCGGTTTGGCGAAAGTCGGTTGTGCGGAAAACTACCTGCGTAACGCGGTTTTGCATCGAGAAAAGTTCCTGTGCATCGGCCAGCGACATCACTACGCCAGATTTATCAATTCCAACAGCCCCCGAGGTCAGAATCCCCCGTATTCGATACAGATCTACGGCCATTTCGTTGCGATAGCCCTGGCTGAGAATTACCACTTCATCCCCGACACTAGCCTTCATATTTTTAGCTAAACGATGGCCGATTAGGATTTCGTTATTTAATCCAGCCTGGAGAGGTTGACCTTCAGTCACTTTTTCGACCTCCATGAATTCTGTGACTTCGGTTTCCCGCACTGGATTGACTCCGATAACCATAATCGCATAACTCGATTGGCGGCCATCGGGACTCTCAGTGCTGATCAACCCACCGCTGGTAATGCGTTGGGTGAAAGCTATCAGATTGGGGTGAGAGACAATCCACTGCTCCCAGTCAGCGGCATTAGCTTCGATAGAGCGATTCAAAGTTCGGTCTTTCTGAAATTGAGGGTGCTGAACGTGGAAATCACCGTTAAAAGAGCGGATGGCATGAGACTCAACTGCGTCATACATCCCAAACTGCAGCGAACGGGTAATTGTGGTCAGTAGAATGGCGAAACCTATGGCCGACATGGTGATAATACTGCGTCGTCTATTCCGCCAGACGCTTCTCCAAGCTAATTTGATGAGCTTGCTCATTGTGATTTATGTTATCGGCTTCGTCGTAAGTTTCGTTGAGTAAAGGTCGATTTGGGAATAGGTTGGTCGAAGGCGATAGATTCAATCAGCAGAACAGTTTTATTGTCTGGTTTTTTGGTAGTTACGATCTCGATTTTGGTAGGAATTTGCCGGTCGTCCATCTGCTTGATTGTTGAGTAGATGATGCTTCGGCTCAACTCACCCCGGCTATTGTAAAATTCTGCTTTGACCGGAATGTAGTCGCCCCCCCGAATCCACTGCACGATGCGACCCCAAACCACCGGCGCGCTGGGCTTGGGAGTCAACTCAATCTGATAGGTGGTTTGTCCATCGATTTCGCTTTGACCCAGCAACTTATGTTCGTAGTCTTCAGCGTTGCTCGACTCTTTGACCAGATCATCGTTAGTGAAATCAGAACCCATCCAAGACTGTAACATCATAGAGGGCGGTATTTTAATTGTCCTCTTGACTTTGGGAATATACTGCCACATCTCGTTTTCAAGCTTCAGGAAGGCAACATTTCTTTCTTTTTTAGGTTCTAAAATGCGGATAAACGATTTATCACGTCCTTCCAACCAGAAATCCATTTTTAACGACCGCTGCCAATCAGGGCTAATAATCTGCATCTGATAAGTGCCGGTCTGCGTCTTCCCTCTCATTAAAGCTTCGGATTTACTGATGATGTCGGTAACTGTTTCTGCTGCGTTTGTGGAACTTGCCCCCAGACACAACAGATAGATAGTCAGGCCTAGTACAACTTGTCCTAGACGAAAACCAGCTACTGGTGTGGCTGATGATGACCTGTGCGTAAAGCCGGAAAATAGTGTTGAATGCAGGTCACCGATAGAGCCTTGAATCCTCTCCATTTGCCTCAGGTAACTCATGACTTGACTCCTTGTTTCTGTGACCTTCCTAATCCACAACAGGCGAAAATAGTCNACGAAACAAACCAATCGACAGATCAATAAGTTTTTCCTGTTGCTTCATCGTACTTTGTTNCCACTCTTCTACCATCNAGCNCTTCATGATTTGGTCGTTTGCTATCCATAATTTTTGCATTACCNGCATCGGTAAATCTGATCGCAGTGCCCCAATATTATGACCATGTTCGATAAGTTTAGCCGATATATCCATCCATTCTTCCATGTAGGTCGTCATCTGGTTGCTTGACATAACATGGTCAGGAAGTNCAACAATGAAGCTTGATAGTTTTAGTCCCCAGGGATTATCAAACCACTTAGCGACCCCCTTTATACCTACATTCCGAAAGACGCTCCNGAACTCCGTCGTATCAATACTCNGCTTCAATTCATCTAGTATTATAATGANATCGGGAGTGACAAAGNNCTCCAGAACACCAACCAGAAGATCNATTTTGTTTTCGAAATAATAATAAAAGGATCCTTTTGAGAGGCCAGCAGTGGAAATGATTTGATTCAGTGAAGCCCCATCAAAACCGCGTTGGGTAAATTCCGACACGGCTGACTCCAGAATTTTCTTTTGTTTTTCATCAGTCAAATTGTAAAAGCGTNAAAATGGTGACATAATTGTCTTCTATTCTACAGACCAGATACCTGCAACCAGTACATACAATAAGTATATACCACTNGTCTAATTCAGCCAAGAAAAATTCAGATAAGGCAAATGATTCTATTAGTGGGCCAACTGAGCCGATATCGGCTTTGGCAACATGGAGCAAGTCCACCCCCAATTGACGGGGAGAAAATGTTTATTGAATTTTTNGTTTGNCAGGCTAGGTTACTAGTAGGCGGTACACCATCNAGGAACTTCGTTGGTGTGATCTTTGTTTGTTNGTCCAATCAGGGCATCAGGTTAAAAATCACCCAGGGGATCAATTTGAAACCCAAAGTGGGTTGAAAAAGGACAGTTGGCATAGAGAAAAACGAAATGATCGATTTTCATAGTTTTCATCACGGTTTTTGTACCAGTCAAATGATTTTCTAGTGATATTANGGGCAGTGGGATANCCGTCAATGTCCACAATATTTGTAAGANCTAAAGATTTTTCTATTCTGCCTCTTTCATCAAGATAATTTATTTGGACCGGATAATAATTATCCTGTCTTATGAGTAAGATCACGGTAGGATAATCCACATCAGCGTTTTCTTTCGCTTTGGTGGATAATTCCCAGCAGATTATGTCTCCTTTTGTAACAGCTCCGGTATTTTTAGATATGTAATCTTCTTTTCAGGTATCTTCAGATGAAAAATCTCCAAAAGAGAAANCACTGCCTGGTACTTTTTGTTTTTTCGCATGGCTGGCCAGCTTGCGCACTCGCCGCGTCCGGGGGAAGTATGTCCAGATATCATCACCATCATTGAGCATGAGAAAGGCTTGGCCCTTGAGCTACTGGACTGACATATCGCGCATCATCATTTTTTAACGCTTATCAGCAGAATAGATTTCCATGTCAAAGGTGCGCGTTTNNCCATCAGCGTAGTGGCTGGTCTGTTTGACCAACCACTACGCTGTTTTTCGTCGACATGATGCCGGTCANACTGTCAATCACGGTCCGACCAGAGGGATTTGTCCATAAACTATTGAACAGGAATAGAATATGCCAATATGCTAACACCACAACANNCCAATATTATCATGTAGGGCATGGACTTTCTCGGCGCGCGCTGTGACTTTATTATTTTCATTTCAAGATTCCTCGCAGAAATGATTGAANGGCTTCTGTTANCATCCTTTGAAATTACNCCNTATTATNCAACACGACAAACTGCAAGATGAGTCCATCCATGAAGGCCAGAANCTCTTTAGTTCAAGGCAGTGNATTCNCGTTCCCCCAGGGGAAAACTTTTGACTAGATCGCTGGTGGTAATTAAAGCTGAATTTTCCGTGTGNTTTTCCTCTTTTTTGAAGNTTCATATTGTCATTAGTTAATGATTGAGGATCACNATTATCTGCATTCCCTGATTCNCCAAAACTCTTGATTCACCGGTGGCCAAAGTGGACATAATTTCACCAATTGGCATCGGTTTTCCAAACAGNCCATACAAAAGAAATTCGTCATATCTTTGATCATTGATTCTAAATCNGAATACATGAAAGGAAAAAGGNGNTCTTCTACTATATNATGTTGCATCATATAAGCGATGCAGTTGATGCTGATATCGGGGTGAATTTCCCCACGTATTATGCTACTTTTATTTGCTCAATTGGGAGAGTCCGAGCCTCCTCCTTAATCCTTTAATATGCTGGTGCGATAGCGGATCGATCAAAGAGGTTTCAGTGGCAAAGATGGGGTTGCACAAATAGGCATGTTACAACCGGTGGGCATCAACTAGCAGTCTGACTTGAGGGCGTCGAGCCAGAGTGCTGAGGACCTAATCTCGAATCGCTCCTGAAATTCAGCCATCGAACAGGGTAATGACTGATCATCACCCACAAAAAAGATTCTGAGGAACGAACCGGGCNGATCAACCCGCTCAATCACCTTTTCTTGATCTTGANACTTATCTCGTAAGTTTGTACCTGACTGGAGTTGTTCGATNATGCCTTGCTTTCCAGGTCTTGGTTTTGGTCACGATAGTAGATGGNAAAAAACGATAAAATTGCTCCTTCATGTTACGCTCAGTGCCAAAGGTCGGAATTTTTGGGCTACAATTCATCTGACCATTCTAATATTTTTGGCTCCGTCTTCAATGCCATCGGCTGTAACACGGAGGAACTACGATCATCGATGCTGGATAATGGCAGCCAATTGTGAGTCAGGCTCCCAAAGATAAAAAGCAACCCTTCATCAAATGTAGCATACTTTGTGCTAGTGTAAAACACCGCTGAGTTTGAGCCAACCTCTGACATGATTAANAATGGAGAAAAGACAGGTGGCGTTATAGCTATCAGCGTATGGAGAATTCATACCAGTTCAGGAGCGTGTGCCGGTACCGATTTATCTTCTCGATATGGAATNTCCCTTATCGATCTGGATAATATCACCTATACAGGTGGATCGGCATTGGAGGCCAAGGAACTATCTCATCTTAGGCTGTATAGCTTTTACTTTNAAGCGGAATTTGTTTATACTGTCTGGCACATATATGTTTATGCCATTAGTTCAACTTTGAGCGACAATTTTTTGCAGGATATTTTATGATGGATCCTAAATGAAAGCTTCACTATATGGCTGTCGGCGCCATTTTATTAGCCGTTTTCAGATGGGTTTCCAACTTTTGCTCAAACCTGCATTTGCAGATACACATCAGGCTCAGGAAACGGAGAGTCAACCCGAACTCGTTAAAACTAGACACTTCAATTAACTCCCCCACTGGGTGGCAAAAGTAAATATCTGGAATCGGTGACATTAATTTCGGAGGCCACAACAGTAACTGTCAAAGGAGAAAATCTTGTCGCAACCACTGAATGTTCTATTCCTACCACACCCGCTTAAGCCCTCCATGTTCAAGCCTTGGGGCGAGGATGTATTGGCTGCTATTGATGACCGCCACACGGTTTGTATCCTTGATTACGATCAGCCTATCGTCCCCCAATTTGAAGGCATTAATGTGGTGATCGATCACGGTGGCTCGGCAGGNACGAGGGAAATGGTTGACGTGGCTACATCAGCCCGCTTATGGCAAATTTTGGGTACAGGCATCGATCATTTCGATCTCGATTATTGGAAAGCGAAGGNGGTGCCAGTNGCGAATTGCCCCGGAGACTTTAGTGCAGTGTCCCTGGCCGAATGTGCCATGATGTTCATCCTGATGTTGGCCCGACGTTATCCGCTCACCCAAACGGAATTGGCAGCGGGCCGTCTTTATGAACCACCGGGCTCAGAATTAGTCGAACTCAAACTNGGTATCGTGGGCTTTGGGGCTAGTGGAACCGAACTGGCGCGTCGAGCACGATCATTTGGTTTGGCAATTTCAGCCATCGACATTCGTGAGATTAACGTGGATGAGCANCGTGCTTTTGNCTTGGCCTTTGCCGGCACACCGAATGATCTCGACAAGATTATCGCTGAGTCGGATATTTTGTCGTTGCATCTTCACCTGAATGCTGAAACACACCACATCATTGATGCCCGTCGACTGGCCTTGATGAAGCCTACGGCAATGATCATTAATGTAAGCCGAGGTGCTTTGGTTGATGAAACCGCTTTGACGGAAGCTCTGGTCAACGGCAAATTGGGTGGNGCGGGTCTGGATGTTTTTGCTGAAGAGCCGCCAGATCTAAGCTCCCCACTCTTCAACTTGTCTAACGTCATCAGCACCCCTCATATTTCTGGTGCAACGGATGGTACTTCGCGCAAGCGGGCGCGTTGTACCGCCGACAATGTGGAACGGATTGCAGCAGGATTAGAGCCACTGTATCGAGTTGATCTNTAATTATAGAGATTAGCTGATCATTTTCCCGAACCNTATNGCTCACGCCAATGGGCCTGTGGGTTTGCACTGTATGCTTCCCTAGGTATCCAACGGGATGACAAGGAAGGCCGGAAGGCTCAATGGCTCAAGAATTATCACGGCTTTGGGGCGCCGGTCGAATTGCTGTTTTAATCGATGCAGTTCTCAAAAAAGGGTCGTGGCTTGATATGGGCATGTTCATCCAGAACGTGATGCTTGCATCTCGTGGCTCCGGTTCTGAAACGTGCCCGCAGGCTTCGCTGGCGCAGTATCCCGGTATCGTCAGGCAGATTTTGCGACTGCCGGACTCATTGCTTCTGGTCTGTGGTTGGCCCTCGGTTCACCGGATCGCAACGACCCGGTGAACAACTATCACACAGAACGAGAAGCAGTGGAGGATTTTACAAAGTGGTTTGACTGAATCTAACCGCTGTTGCACGAACAGGTTCAATGTTCGTATGCCGTTCAAAAGAGAGATTTCTTACTACGAAGGGCATGTCATTCTATTTCTAAACTGCTTGTTTTTTTGCTCGCTAACGAGGTGTGCGGCAAATCCTATAATGCGACCATTTACCGGCCCAGATTTGGCGTGTCGCATATTGAAGCCGAGTCGTTGCCAGATGCGGCTTTTGGAGATGGTTACGCTCAAGCTCGGGATCGATAGAAGTTGGTGATGGACAATATTCTGCAAGCACAGGTGTACACGGCCTGCTGTTTGCGGCAGGCAATTTGTGAAGCAAGGCTATGTCGCTTGCCTCACGGGTGCTCGCAGATCGGCTTATGAGGCCTGGGATGGTATTAATCCAGAGGTGAAAGCAGTTTTAGAAGGCTTTGCTGTGGGTGTGAAACAGTATATGGCTGATTATCCCGAGGGGTTGCTCCCCAATGCAAGACAGATCGATGCGAGGGAAGTGCTGGCACTGAACCAATTTATATTGCTTAGACGGCAGTTGAACCAGGCTCGGCAAGATCACAGAAGACAGGGAACCCGATTGTATTGTGCGATCCCCACATGCCCTGGTCGGATTATAACCGCTGGTACGAAAAACACTATATCACACCCGAAGTGAATATTTATGGGGCAATGACGATGGGTGTTCCACTTTTTCTATTTGGGACTTCAGAACACGTATCCTGGACACTGACACGCAACCCCAGTGATCGTGGCGATTGTTTTGCCGTGAAGATGGGGAGTAGACGGAAATACATGTTTGACGGAAAGCCGACGAATTTTGTGGTGCATGAGGAAGTTATTGAGGTTAAGGGTGAAGATCCGGTTCAACGGCAGGTTTTGGAGGTGGTACACGGCCCGGTGTTTGAACGAGAAGGGATGACGGCATTTGTCGCAGGAATGAGTATGTATACGTCCGACTTTCAGGGAGATGAACTGCTATGATGGATATAGGCCAAAGATGTGTATGCGTTAAGGATGCATTGTCAAAATTGGAAGTGAATGGGGCAAACATTTTCCTGGCTAATGCAAAAGGAAATTACGGGTATTTCTGGCTCAATCGGATGATGATTCGAGACGACGCTTTTCACTCGCTGGAACCCATAGATGGTTCAAAAGACAATAGCCGTTACAAAGGGTTGTTGCCTTTTGAGCGTTTGCCACAGTCGATCAATGACNANAGNGGTTACTTTACTATAGCTAGCCCAAAATAANAAGTCCGGGACTTTTTTATTGANCTACGTCGCTTTTAAGAGCTGTAATTTCATTTCCACCGATTGCCTGAGCGTGACTTNGTNTTCGGCTGATGATCGATTANAAAATTCCAGAATAGCACCTGTAAAATCGNAGGAGNCTTCATCATAGGTNTTGCGGNTCACCCTTCTTTTTCAGATACCTCCAAAAGCTCTCGATCAGGTTTAGATTTGGCGAATATGTCGGCCAAAATATTACCGAGATCCGAAATGACAATAGCCAATCCTTTACCGCTTTATTTTTATTGTAGCGGGCANTATCTATAATTAGTGGATTCAAGTAGTAAATGCAACATTAGAGGATTCTCCATAAAATACTTGATTGGGTGTTTGAAACTCCAAGCATTTCCTCGACCGGTTATTTAGTCCGTGCCAGACTCGGTTTATTTCTTCTTCTGTGATAGTTGTGAAGNCTTTTTCCTGNGGNAAATATTGTCGAATCAGCCCATTCAACTCACGTTCATCGGAGGCATACGGATAGGCAAAATAAAACTTGGCTTCCAGTTGTTTTGCCGGCCGCTGATGTTGGGCCAACTCTTTTCTATTATCGGCCCTCAGAGTAGATCCCTCATTGGAGCCCGCAATTTCAAGATGACCNCGGCTACATCTCCCTCCTTCTCTGTTCCACTTCGTGGATAAGAGACAAACGGGATTTACGTTCTGTCAGAGACACAAGCACCGGTTGATGTCGTGTCCCAATTAATAGTATCCGCTNTCTCCGCTACGGGCATTGATAATAGTAGACCGNCTATCAATACCNACTCGGTTTTTGAGCTGGCCACGACGATGGTTGGAACCGTACGGAAGGCCTCTCCAGCCAACGATGGATTGTGGGTGGAAAACTCTGCTTTCTGCTGGACCAGTTGGGACAAATTGTCGACGGGGACTGTGACATGGCCAACGTCTACGATGGCGTCAAAGAGGAAATGGTCGTTTTTGCCGATGAAGGGTTTGCCAAAGTCGATTGGCATCCAATCAATCTACGGCTTTAGCGACGGGGCAATGGAATGCCCCCATGGTGGTGGAGACCGTTTTATCGAGGCTCACTTTGGTGTGTTACTTCAAGTCGGTGATGCACCGTCGTTGGCAAGACTTCAAAAATGGCGTTGTTTAATCTCTTGACTCNATGGGATAGGCTATCTCTAGATGTCGATGGATTTGTCCCGCTCTCCATGGCTCCATTCAGTCTCTAAACTCGCACCAATGGTGGTTAGTAGCCTTTTGTAAACGGATAAACGAACAGATCGAATCTCCAGCCCAGCAGATACCAAATACAACCAATCACCACATCGCCCAGAAATAGGCCATAGAAGAAGGGCAAAGCTCGCCGATATAGTTTCATTCCACCATATTTAAAGATGATCGACTTTANTATAAAACTGACCAGAAGACAGAACCACAGGACCCCAATCCCCTGTGTTGGCGCTAAAATGTACCCCAGCGGATGAAACGGCCACCAGATAAAACGCAGCCTCATCAGCGTCAGTGCGACTACAAAAACAGCACCAACGAGAATGAATCCCGCTGCCATTAAGTTAGCCTCTTTCGGGTAGAGAAGGAGAGATTCTAGACGAGTAAATACCTCTCGGCCAAAACCAGAGGCCCAGCGACCAACATAGGGTGTGTCTGCTCCTCGCTGATAATAAAGAGACAGAAACATCCAGAAGGTCCCAATGATCGCTACTATCGTTGTACCCACCATCAACAATAACATTTTTCGACTCGAGATCCCGATACGCTCGGCAATTTTAAAGCCTTCCAGTTGGTGTGGCATCGGAGTCGCAGAAAAAGAGCGGTTAAACCAATGATACAGGGACAAAACTGCTAACGACGATGGTTTCAGGTGACGTGTACCGATGGACTTGATTAGAAGATAGTGTGGGAATATGTGCTGTAAATCGTGTCGGGGAAATCCGAGTTGGGCTCGAATTCTGGTCACGACGAAGATCAAGGCCAGATAGGTAGCCAAAAGCGTTACTGAGAGGAACAGGGACATCCCGGCCTGAACTGAAAAAATTAAGAGAAATAACAGACTGCCACACAGCCCTCCAATAGCGAGTTTCAAAGGGATGGGTTCTTCAGTCTTGGATTTCAAATCTGGCTTCAATCCATCCCAAATTTCCAGCAGATACTTTCGGTTAAGCCAGAAAATAAGGATAAAGAAACTCAGCGCTGCTCCCATCGCCTGTTCGTTGGCGAATGGAAAGTATAGGATTTGACGCCAACCAACCAGACTACTGACCAGATACTGTAGCTTNAGAAAAAAGAAGAAAAAACAGCAGGAGAAAGCCAACTCCAGGGGGATCAAAAAACAGATGGCCAGGACATAAGGTGGCATGGCAATTTTAAGTGAACCGATATCGCTCCACGGTTTTTGTGTTAGAAAAGACGATAGACTTACCCTTAGCTGAATGGCTGGAATTGTCGGCTCAAGAAAATTGAGATTACTAAACATGGTAAGGGTACCGGCCATAGCGAACCCGATCCAAAGCAAGGGGGTTTTGAGCAGGTGGGAGGTTTGGGTGACGATAGCTAATGGCAATTGGATGGTTGGATAGGCCAAGTTCTCTTTTTCGATCCATTGTCGTCGGAAGATCAGGTTGAAGCAGAACATCACCAAAGAAAGCGCGAAAACGAAACTCCCCCAACTCAACAGAGGGCCGATCCAGGCCTTCAGGTTTTGGGTGGAATAAAGGGTGGATTCCCCTTCATAGAATCCCTGAAGCACTTCTCTGTCACTCACTGTTAGCCAGTTGGGTAAATATCTCCACAACAATTGTTCCCACTCGTTTTCTGGCGTGGCAAACCAATAGGCGTGCCCCATAATGGATAGGAGTATCTGAAGTAGAGCATGGGTACAATAGCTAGAAGATAGGCTCAGGATAACGTACAGGGCCATCAGTTCACTGGAAGCTAACTTCAGCTGTGGGGCAAACTTCCCGCTCAGCAGGCTCAAAAGTGAGAAAAAAAATAGAATGAAGACAACGTTAACTAGAGGTACAATGTAGATAAAGTAGGCGCGTGGAGATTCGCGCATGGCTTCAACTTCAATCATCCAGCGGAAGTTAAAAAAGAGGGTAATTAAGCCAATAACTACCATCCGAAGCGTCAGGCCAGAAGAAATCCGGTCAGTCGCAGTTTGCATATCTGTTTTCTTGAGACTTTCCAAATCTAAGTAGAATCGGATCCAAGTTAAAAAGGTTGGAAGGTTAGCAAATAGAGGCGTGCCTAGTTGATAAGTTGGAAGAAGCAACTAACAACTGTCAACAGATGAAAGCTAACTTAGATGAGTGGACTGAGTCGGTGGGGGCGGCAACCAGANTTTTCGATAGACTAGATACCAAGGAATTAGCCCAATTCCACCTCGGCCAAATCCACTAAATATATTTGTCGGCCATTCTGATGGGCTGAGTCTACAGTAACCCATCTGCCATCTGGGCTAAAACGAGGGTGTAAATCACAACGCCATTCACCNCTATAGGAGGATAGAGCCGGAAAGTCAGCCAAACTTATTTTCTGATTGGTTGGACAGTGATACAGGTAAAGCTCTTGATAAGATTTCCCTGCAGGGTAGGTATCGTTCAACACCCAATCTCGGTCTGGCAAGTATGAACAATGGCCATTTTCTACCATGACCTGAGGCCCNCATACCTCAACTTGTCCATTTCCATCTCCAAATAGATAGAACTTGTCTTGGTAGGAAGCATGCCAGGACCAAGCCAAAATGTGCTCCTCATCCCGCCAGATGAAATGAGAGGTTCGGCCAGAATCGTCTACAATACGAATATCTGTTCCATCAACAGCTGCCGTTAACATACGAGTATGAAAACCACCCTCACCAAAGCGCCATCGATGGAGAAAAATAAAGCGAGAGCCGTCTGGACTGAAAAGAAGGTGATTAAAATAATGCTTGGCCGAGCTGATATCACCATTTGGATAAGGAATCTGAGCCACATCCGCAACTGATATAATCTGCCGATGGTAACCAGTATCCAAATTAAGACAATGGATNCCAGAATCGACTGGCGCCAACTGGTCCTGATACGGGTCGGNAATTCCAGCGTATCCATAACCAGGACGCATATCGTTGACACGCCGAAAATCAGTCCCAACGGCTGTCTTGCCATCCGAACTAAGGGTATAGATAGCTTGGGGTAAGGTNCGTTTTTGACCGGTGTTGACATCTAACAGATGAGACACAAACTGGTCGTTCTGTCGATCATTCCAGATAATTTGGCTCTCTGAACCCGGTCGCCATTGTAGCATACAACCTTGCTGCCAGCACCAAGCATTGGTTCTCCCCAGTGTAGTCCACTTATCACTACTCTCCAGATCGATTAGACCGATATCGATCCAGTCATTCTGGGTAGGAGACCGATGCTCAAAATCCACTTTCATGGCCAAAGCATAGCGGTTTGTTGGATCGAATTGAAGCTTGTCGTAATAGCCAAACCAGTGGTAGCCNGGCGAGACAGTTATTGGTCGTACAAACTCAGGCAACGACATCTGATCCTCCTGTAATTTCAGTTTTTAATCGTCTATAAACACTATTTATTTTGGAGTNGGTTGGCTGGGTGGCAGCCAACTCTAAATTGCCAATGGAGGCACCCGTAGGATTTCGACTTCTTCCTCGGCTGACAGATGGCGNACCGCAGAATGGAAACGATTTGAGGCGAGTGTTGGCGCTTCCGTGGCTAGAGTCGATTTGTTTTTGTCTTCAGCAATCTGCTTGAATTCTGTCCAACGTTGAATAGCCAGAGCGACCACCTGTTCTCGTTGATAGATATGGTCAGATGTAAAAACACCGGTCACCGTTTGTCGATGATGGTAGCCGAAATAAACAGTGATGCGCAAATCCGAAGAGTGGTTGGTAAANGAACCGTGAACCAGATTCCGATTGTGTACAACAACATCGCCAGCATCAACTGGGACAGGAATCGAATCCGGTAGAGTAGAACCNTGAGTTTCAACCATCGATTTTAAATCGACCTGGCCCCATTGATGCGATTTTGGAATTACCTGCAAACAACCGTTGNCCACTGTTGAAGGGTAAAGATAGATGCCGAAATTGACACCCCGCGCCGGTTGCACCCCAGTCTTGAAACTGCCATCCTGATGCCAGTCAAAGGCAGCACCACAGTGGGGTACCTTGATAACAATCGACTCAGCAAAGGGCACAAAATCAGAACCACACAGNGAAGCCACCGCTTGCAGCAATTTAGGANNGCCGTAGGCACGCAATATCACCTCCGAACGGGCCAAGGGGTTGCTGATNCGATTAATAACTTGCCCCTCACCTTCTGGNTCCTGTAAGGTNAAGCTAAAGTCNCTTGNATGTTCAANNGTTTGNCCGTAGCGATTTTTNCTGTTGGNGGAGNTNGTTGGCGCCGANTCNATCATTTGNGNCANCTCTCGCCGNNANGNNTGGATCTGGCTATCNTCNAAGAATNGNTCTAGCACCANAAACCCGTTTTGNNGATAGTGTCGAATTTGTGTCNGNGTNAGCATNNTGATTNCCGANATAGCAATCCTCNTATTAGNGNAATTCGCCTTTNAGTNNAGCCCAAGTGANAGATAAACGTCCNNCNGGNTCCACTGNCATAATNTCACCTTCCATNGCNGTTTTGATTTCGGCCTGNGTTANAGCNCGGTTNAANATGGCCACNTCATCAATNACTCCNATNGAAGAANCGTNTAGCNTCTTCATTGAAGTCNTGNCCNATTNTTAANGNAGTNTNNTTNTCAAANAGNNNTTTNGTNGCCGNNGCNTTGNTTTCGNNNNCNAGTTTGCCATCNANATACATNCTNANNAAATCNCCCNCTTTAAAACTGATGGCNGCNTGNTGCCATTGNNCNNCNTTNAGNACNGCNNNGCTATGNACATCAGTNACACTGACNCCNAGCTGAAACTGNCCATTNGANGANACCTCAGTTGANAGGGCACCNGNNATATTATGATGCAAACGCAAATTATAGGTTCGTTGCCCCCCTGGCCCCCAGTATTTAGAGATGATGCCCCGGGTCTTGTCGTACTTTTCGGACTTGAACCAGGCCATGTAGGAAATTTCTTTGGCCGGATTCAGGCTAACATGATCTTCTACTTTGACGAAATCGCCGGCCTTCCCATTGAATTCTAAAGCCGTGCCGTATTTCCCCTTAACCCATTTGACTCCGCCCTGTATTTTTCCCTCATTACCAGTCTTGGATTCATCTTTGATCGTCTTTCCCGAGTTTTCACTAAAGGTAAAGTAGAGTACACACGCATCTTCCTGGGCCATGGCTAAGCTACAAACGGCTATCACCAAGCCAATGACCTGGATTTTCCACTGACACATGACAGTGAAATTCCTACTCGCTTTCATTAGTAATTCTCCCTCTATAGTTCATCGTTCAAATTAACAATGTGGAGAGATATTCTATAACACAATCTGATATCAGTCAAATTTTAGTTCAAATAGATGAAGAGTGCGCAAACTGTTAAGAAAAAGCGGTTCTGTCAGAACCATGTGGAGCAGGCATCTTGGTTGTTGTTCTTGCAATACACTTGAGCAACCAATTCAGCATCGGGTGGTTGATCAGTCTTTTAAACAGAATCAACGTATCTCGGGAGTCATCCGATATGGGTTGGGTTCTGACCAATTACCTGTCCTCCAGCCGGGCCCACTTCTCGCCCGGGACTGGCAGGGCGAGGACGTGCCGGAGGTTGAGGACAATGTAATCGAGAAAGAAGAATCCTATGACAGCAGAAAAGAGTCAGAACTTCCACCGACCCGGTGAACCATCTGACCAGCTAAGCCTAGCACTTTGGATTCCGGCGGCAAGAGAAAGTTTAAATGGCCGTCCACTCACCTTTACGACTCACGGACGGGATCTGATATAGTTCTTTTCAATGATATACATGGGGTTGGATTGCCGGTGCCAATATTTGATTCTAGACATTGATCCAGCTAGCCAAGGTCTGCTAACTAGACTTGCACTCTTCTTGTTTCAAATATACGTTCCTCAACCTAAACCGCTTGCTTTTAACGATTAGTTAGAAAGTCTAAGGGGTAACTGGTTTGGTTGATAAACACTTGGCTGTGCCTGAGCACGAGTTGCACTGAGGAGTAGAAAACAGAATACCAGGCTGAAAATTAATCGTTTGGACATCTGATTACCTCCTGTGTTATTCGGTTTAATTATTAATAGCTTGTTTACTGTTTAGTCAATAAAAAAGGGGGAAAGATCCAAAGGAATAGGTGGGGGTTACACCAACCAAATTCTTCGCTGATGCACAGAATGGCTAAGACGAGTAGATGTCCTCTTAGCACCNTANNGATANAGNAGATNTCAATCATCTGCCTACTGTAAAAAACTGCATTTTGGCGATTGGCTTCTATATACGCGGATATTGGCCTGCTTTGCCCAAATCACAATCCAATTTCAATCCTTTTGGGCAAAGCAACAGACACTTTTTACAACCACAGGCTTCAGCCAAAACCGCGGATTCTATCAGTCAACTTCCTCCTCTGTTGCTTTGCCCCTACAAATACAATCACCCCTCTGCCAAGGAACAGGTGAGAGATTGCCCAGACAAAGTATACTACCTACACAACTCCTGCTCCAACATCAACTCAATGCCAAACCTATCGGCACCGCCCAGNATATAACCGTACGGTATNCCCCCGTAGGGACGACGCAGCACTGTGTAATTGATTGGGTCTCAGTTTTCGTGCTGGTGATGGATAGGGTTTGACCTTGGACTTTCTATCCTTCGCCCCTAAACGACCACANNCCAACCTAGATTCNACTCCAATGNNCGAGAAAGAACCTGCAGGCTGAAACTACCANCCGGGATCAACACGATCTCTTTGCCGTCCTTCTCCCAGGTNATCTTCTGTTGAGCCAAAGAAACTAGAGGTAACAGTAGCAATACTATCAAAACTGATCGGAGTACAGTTTTCACNATAGCTNAAATCCTGTAACAATCCGATTTCACAATAATTATCNTTCTGCTTTCCATCTTATTATCANCTTGTAATTGNTAGGAAGTAAGTACNGCTGNCTATAGTCTCACACCTAATTTCACCTCAATATCACTACTCTCGGAACCCTACCAAGCAGAGTATTTTAAGTGATGTCTTCAGTTGACATATGGTCGATTCGATTGAGAAAAACNAGTCGGGTTATCTCCGATGAGATTCTGATTAAACTTATGCCGCAATTGTTCTGACCGAAGCGTGCATAATCCCGGTCTGGCGGCATACCAAGAACTGCNCTGATTAGAATTGATCCTGACCTGCCGTGGGTGATAACCACAACCTTATCCTCCTGGTCATAGTGACTTTCCAGTAGNAAATTAATCGCTTTCTCCATATTCCTTCGAATTAAGCGCACGCCCTCTTCTTTTGTATGGGCTTGATGAAACCGCCAGCCCTCTTCTGTAACAGTCTCCGGTAAAATAGCGTTGGGGCAGAATTCCAAAATTCCCGGTCTGGTTAGACCATCCATTCTTCTTCCCGGCGGCAGAGTGTATGTCCCACCACCTTCGTGAAGTTCAACTATAATCTGTGGATCCAGGTTAATCACGCTTCCGATCTTCTGTGCTGTCTGAACCGCACGCAGCATAGGGCTACAGTAAAGTTTGACTGGATTTACATCTTTGAGAGCCGTTCCTGCTAAGTATGCCTGCGTATGACCGAGATCCGTTAGCGGTGGGAAATCAATNGGCNCATCTCCCCTATTGCTGGTCGACTGACCATGACGAATTAAATATAGATCCATAAGCTACTCCAATCTTCAACAAACCAACAAAAGCATAACTTCATTCTTAACTATGATTCAAATTCTCGCAAATGGGTTGCTCAATAACTCCCGCTGCCGTTCAACACAGTACAGGTACGTTTGGTATGATACATCCGGAGGAACAAAGTGGTCCAGCAGGGAAATTTAGACTCNTTCTTTTAGCCGAGGCTGAATTCGCCGTAGCTCTGAATCTACCCCATCCTGTGCTCGGGCGATAGACCGTTTATCCAAGCTGCCTATCAACACGCATTGAGGATGCTTGCGCCGCAAGAGCACGGGGTCAGAGTCCACCACCACTTCACTTTGAGAAATCGCTCACCTTCGGCCATATTCTTCCTCCTTGGAACTACGCTTCAAGGTTCAACCATTTTCCTGTTCTGGCAATGAAAGCGAGGCCNCTTGGGCACAGGATGCCAGTTCCTTTTGGGTTCGAGGCCCAAAANCCGGTANGAGAGGGAACGGTTTAGGCAAAAGCCAGGCCAATGAAATTTCAACGGNAGTATAGCCTCCCTTTTNCTCGCCAAGCTGCTTTGCACGGGCAAGTNGTTCAAAGTTTTCGTCCGNACNATAANCCTTGAGCATCTTGCNGGTAAAACCGTCCCAACTCTGAGGAGTCAAGNGCGAATTTGTCACGCATCTGGGAAGTGTATTGACCGGTATAAAACCCTCGCGCTTGAGACGACCAGGGAATCAGCGGGATTCCAGTCTCTTGGTGCCAGCATTCGCTTACCTTGTCTGTTGATACCGAGCCTTTATAAAAGGCGCGGTGGGAAGTGCCAGGCTGATGTTGTTGCTGACCACGGCAAAGCTTTTCATTCCGTGTTTGTCGGTATATTCATTCGCCCCGTAAGCCGGCGATATTCCCAATTGGATGCGCCGAAAGCGTGTACTCGCCCATTGACGAGTTCGTTGTTCAGGGGAGCCAAAATATCCGCTACCGGCATCTCTTGGTTGTCGTGACGAAGCAGTAACACGTCGATATAATCCGTTCTCAGGGCTGGCAGACTGGTTGTGATTTCTTCGCGGACAACCTCCGGGAAATTCTGCGCTGGTAAATAGCCATTTTCTCCCGTTAGTCCGCACTTGGTCTGAATGATAATTTGGTGGCGTGTTGAGCGAGCCTCTATCCAAAGCCCGAGTACATTTTCGCTGACCCCATAGCCCCTCGCGGTACCGAGGATAGCGCCGCCGAGATTTACGTATTCATCCAACAGCTCAAACCATTTTTCTTTGCTGTCAATACTGTAAAAGCTGTTCCCAATGCTATTCGAGATACCGATTTTCTAATACCTGTGATAAGGGTTTTTGTGATAAGAGGTTTCGCATCCATATTCATACCCTCCTGCTTTTTTGGATCGACCAACTATCTTGCGTTTGGTAGATTTTACTGTATTGCGAATTCGATTGTGATGTCCACCTTTCGGCTATTGATTCACAACTCAAAACACTGCAGACTCGCACCAACCAAGTTGACCAAATCCATGGTTTATGGAAGGGTCATAATCGAAAATCGGGTGTGGAGGGACATCCTGTGGCACCCCGGTTCTTTCCATCGTTCCATGCAGTAAAATCTAAAGTCGCGTTTGAATAGTGACTGGTCGGGTGTGATAGCGATAAACATCGCGCAACTTCTGCGCTGATTCACACATTTTTTCGTGCGATACCATTGCATGTACACCATCTTCAGGTTTACTCATCGTCATTCTGAGATCTCCTTTTTAATCCTTATTTTCTTCCTTGTTTTCTGCTTCAACGTGCTTCCAAACGCCACTCAGTTATCACCGTCAAATGATTTCCACGACGGGTAAATATCTTCTTCCCTTCTCTCCTCAGAGGCGGCCCGGGCTTCTGAACCCATCCTGTCCAAAAAGCGGATCGTCCGACTCAAAACAGGCGCCTCGGTACCGTTCTTCAACAGGGAGGGGTTCGCCTCCAGGCCAGTATCCCTTCTCGGACATAGAGGCTCCATGTCTATCAATCCAGGTAACAGGCAATGTTATTAAGTTAAGGTAAAGGCTTGATATTACCCTCTTTTTTGGCGCTCTAGAAGCTTACTTTTATCCCTAAACCACGCAATTGATCATTGGGCCCCACATTTGCAAGAAGATGGTCCGGTTTAACCCAACTTTGCCAGATCGGCATAGACTTTTCGACCTTCGTTAAAGAGATGCAATACCTCTTCCCGCTGTTGATCTTGTGTGAATCGACCAATCCGATTGACCCAATCAATCGAATTGTCGATTGAGCGGACGAAAAATTTAGCTGAGTCGTTGACGACTTTAGCGGGTATTCCGCTACCAATGTAGACTGGACTGGTATGTGCATAGACTGCTTGGGCATAACTGTCGCGTGCGGCGCCATAGGCACGAGCAGCGATCCAACCATCGGAATTGATCTTCAGGTCGAGTGTATGTGTTCCGTCTCTCTGCTGGTTGCCATTGATCAGCGCGTGGCTTCCTGCAACGTAACCATTATGCACAATTTCAATGCGATTGAGCGGATAATGCGAAGACCAGGAAACTTCTACTGGTAATTGGCGCGATTTGCCATTGGTGGGAGATAAACGCGCTCCAGGCATCATTCCGTCAACTTTTAAGAAGAGAGCCGGACCGTTGGTAATAAAGGTACACCCTTTCTGGAGTCCTTCTAACCAATTGTCGTAGGTGAATTCCTGGTCGGTTTGAACATATACCCGGTTGTTTGAACAGATAAACCAATCAGTTCCTGTCGAAGCCGGCAGTGGCACGCCGCAGTTGAGCAATCGATACCAGATATCGTACTCCGGATCAGCCCAGTACGGATCAAATAGGTTAAACGCGTCCAGTTTTCCCAAAGCGGCAGCCACAGGCGCTTCCATACCGATACCGTTATGACACCACAAAACGATACTGCCCTGGCGTTTGGCATCATCGCAGGCATAACATAGTGGGGGGTAGTCCGGGTCGAAGTCGCTGACCAGATCCCCACGACTAACTGGATCGACTTGGTTCCTGAGACGAAGAAACATCACATGACCATAGGCCATGCTTCCACGCCGATAGTTATGGCGGTTTTCTTCGCCACAATCGACCAGATGATGTGCGGTCGAATAATCAGTCATGAATCCGATCGGATACTTGTTGCTAGCGTAGGGGAGTTGGCGTCGTTGAAGGATGCTGATTACAGTGACGTTTAAATCGTGTACGTGTGGGTCGAGACGCAATCGCCCATCAGGATTGGCCTCTTTCTCGCTGTAGTGAAGATGCGTATTGCCCGGATACCATTTTTGGGATGGCAAATCTATCCACCGTTTAAGGTTGAGCTCAACTTCCACTGCGCCCTTCTGTGGCATTGACACCACATGTCGAAGTGGTTGATACTCTGTTCCTCGTTCAACGATGATATCCGTAGCACCGCGTGGAACGTTGACGGAAAATTCCCCGGAACTATAAAAAAACGGATCCCCAGGACCAATTTTTAATAAGCTGTCCGACGGATGTATGAACTGACCATTACTGGACAAAACGTGTACTTTAGCTTCAACTAAAGCTCCCGACGTTCCATCACAGATAATGCCACGTAGTATTCCCATAAGACTCTCCTCTCACTGTAACGTGACGAAGTTTACGGTATGCTTCGTCTTTGATTCGCTGATCTTGTTAGTAGAACAACCTCTTCTGTAATTCATGTAACACTGGATCCGATCTATACCAATGTACGCTCACTAACTTTAAGTCTACCGCAATTTTATCGGTAAGAGTAGATTGTCGCAGAGAGCTGTGAGAAATCCGTTTTTTTGAGCTAACATCGTCTTAATAATCCATTAGTGTTTCATCACTCCCACCTTGATGGTTAGCATCTGGGGCCGCAAAATAGATGGCGGCCCAACCTTTTACATAGTAAGTCAGTTATGTGTATCACTGGCTTCCTGCCAGGTGATCTTCCCCCATGCGACGATATGGGGTCGAAGTACTAACTTCATCTTGCTGGGGCCATTACTGTTGTGAGTGCTCTTGTAATTACCCTATACTCTTCTAACCCTCCAACAAGGCATGATCAATCGCTTGTGCTACGCGTGTTGAGCGCACCGAGGCCTAACGATTGCGTTTAGCTAAGGTATAACTGAAGTTTTTAGCAATTGCTACTGACAGCTACCAGATGCCTTTTTGGGTTCCGTTAGTCCCACAGATAACGTAAGCAAGATGGCGACAATGGTAAAAGGTACCACCACGCCAGAGATTTTCAAGATTTGGCCACCGCTCAAAAAGCAGCTATAGGGAGGTGAGTTTTGGGCGGAAGGTTGTTTGGCCAGTTGAGTTGGAAAGCAGAATGATGAAGACATGAGAGAGCTCCAGGTGAAAATCAGGGCCAGAAGTAGGAGAAATTACGCCCTGACCACCAGTTGGCGCTGTTCTAATACCCCACTGCCCACTGCCCACTGCTTGTGGTGNGGGAGCCTATTTTTTAACCCTAAAAATCGGCTTTCAGGTTAGCCCAGGCTACTGCTACCTTTTGCTGGGGTTGGACCGCATAAGGCAAACTTTTGGAGAGAACATAAACATCATCAATTATGACTTTAACCACTTGATCCGCTGTTAAATAGATGGTCCACCAGGGAAAGGTTCCCAGATCAGCGTTGGAGTGAACGTCTTCTTTTTTCCACTCCGTCTTTTGGTCCGGGTCGATGGTGATTGCCATCTGGTGGTTGGCGTTATTCCACTGCAGCCGGTAGGTTCGGGTGACATTCTGGTTGTCCGGAATATCGCCATAGGCAAAGGGTTTCCAGCCACCGAATTTGCCAAAGGAACCGGAACCGAAATAGGTTTTGGGGCCCCAATCGTGTTGGTGACTAGGCGAAACGCCAAAAATCCAGTTAGTCGCTTTCCAGTTCGGTTCTTCGTCGGTACAGAGAACGCCGAACCAACCGCCAGCCTTGGAGAGTTCGGCGGCTTTGACGGTAAATTGAATGCCAGCAATGTCCTTCTTGTCCCAGCCAAACCCTAACTTGAAACCGGGATCGCGACCACCAGGTTTCGCCACTTGAAAGACTAGCGCACTGTCTACTATATCCATCTTTAGCCGTGCTTCCGGCGTATACTGAATCCACTTTTTGCCAAATTTAGCTTGACCAGGATTTTCCTCCACGGCGTCCAATCCTTCTGTGAAATCATCGTAAGGTTTCCAAACCCCTGTTAGTCCGACTGACGAACAAAGGAAGAATTGTGTCAAAAAAATGAGAGAGAGTCGATTCAGCTTAACCAAATTAGTCATCGGTTTACCTCCAAATAAAGACAGGGGAATGCTGATTTAGCTTACCCCTAAGATGCTAGCTCCATCAATCTTGGCGCACGTTCATCACCAGGCTGGCTGCCGATACTTTTATCGGTCGAGTCATCGACTTGAATCAGTACAGTCTCCCGTCCACAGTTACTACTGATCCCTTCATCGAATAACCTGGTTTGATGTAGTTGGGCGTTGAGCTTCCGTTAGATCTACAAAAAGCTCGATTAGTGGTTGAGCCTCCGGCAAGTATCTGTAGGCCAATTTTAACATATTGATCTCGTCCTTAATATACAGACTATTGACCGAGAAGTGACCGTTGTGGCAAAAAAATTGATCTGTAATTGACTTAACACGGGTTTCAAAAAATCAAAGTGAAGGGTAAAGCACTACTTTTAGCAACTCCTTACCTTTATTCATCTCTCCTAACTTCTTCCTAATTTGTGTTTCGAATGCTGGCCCAGGTTGAATACTCAACGCTTTTTCGAAGCCTCCTCCATCAAGGTCTGGATATCTTTTTCGTCTAAAACGGTGTTGAAAATGATGAATTCATCGAGTAGTCCTTGCCACTGTCGCTGACCATCCCAGCCACCGATACCCGCTTTATCCAATATACCAGGATTTCCACCCCATTTATTTTCAACATCGAGCTTACCATTGACATAGAACCAAATCTTTTTCTCTTTGGCACTATAAACGGTTCCACATGAATCCACTTACTTCATCTCCTTGCCGGTAATCATGAAATTGGCGAACGTATCGTTTCCACCTGGATTGCCGTTAATTGAAAATTCGATTTTCTTATTGGGGGAAGTTGATAATGAATGTCACCTGCTTNCCAGCCATTATTGTTGAAAAAAACACGCTACTGGGCATCTCCCCTCGTAGAGNTAACCCAATAAACAAAGCTGATCTCCTCAAGGGTANCGTTTTTTTTATTGATTTTCACTACATTGTCTTTACCGTCTAATTCGACGGCTTTACCAATTTTCCCATCCACGAATTTGGCTCCGCCTCCGACCTCTCCATCAGTACCATTATCACTAAGATCCTTTAGCGTTACCCTCAAATGAAAGTGCCAAGACAATCGAGTCGGCTTTGATTTCTACAAACGACTGGGCTGCTATCAGCGAAATGAGCGCTACCTGAACGAGAAACTCAATTTTTCCGATCTTGCTTAACATTCTACATCTCTCGTAATCTGTTCTCAGTTTCGAATTGAGAAATATGTGTCCGCTGTACTCAGCGACCAACTTTATATAGGCCTTACGCAGTTGACCATAAAATGAGGTAGAGTGACCAGGTCGAAATAAGGTTCAAGTGAGATCAAAGCGATGAATCCACCCAAATGCAATGCCGAGGACTATATCCAATGGCTGATCGCCCCTCCTCAGGTAGTTTTTTGCACTGAAGCTGCCGCACCGATAGGCGTCCGGTGGCACATAACGCCTCGAACCGGAGCCTGAGATCTGATGGCAGGAAGTCGAGAATCTGGTCCAG